>LDXN01000013.1 GCA_001443445.1 Candidatus Dadabacteria bacterium CSP1-2
ATGCGAATTTTGAGGACTCTCAAACCCCGCAGTTAAGGCGCACGGTCGGTTAGTACTCTTCAGCTCAACCCCTTGCAGAGCTTACACCTAGAGCCTATCAACCTCGTAGTCTTCGAGGGACCTTTAGGAACCTTACGGTTCGGGAGACCTAATCTTGGGGCAGGCTTCCCGCTTAGATGCTTTCAGCGGTTATCCCTTCCGAGCATAACTACCCAGCGCTGCCGTTGGCACGACAACTGGTACACTAGAGGCTCGTCCACTCAGGTCCTCTCGTACTATGAGCAGACCCCCTCAAGTCTCCTGCGCCCGCTGTAGATAGGGACCGAACTGTCTCACGACGTTCTAAACCCAGCTCACGTACCGCTTTAATGGGCGAACAGCCCAACCCTTGGGACCTGCTTCAGCCCCAGGATGCGATGAGCCGACATCGAGGTAACAATCCGCGCCGTCGATGTGGACTCTTGGGCGCGATTATTCTGTTATCCCCGGCGTACCTTTTATCCGATGATCGATGGCCCTCCCACATGGAACCACCGGGTCACTAAGGCCTGCTTTCGCACCTGCTCGACTTGTCAGTCTCACAGTCAAGCTCCCTTATGTCTTTACACTCTACACCTGGTTTCCAATCAGGCTGAGGGAACCTTTGCGCGCCTCCGTTACTCTTTAGGAGGCGACCGCCCCAGTCAAACTACCCACCTAGCGGTGTCCTGGATCCGGATAACGGACCTCAGTTAGAATCCTAGAACTACAAGGGTGGTATTTCACTATTGCCTCACCCCCAACCGAGATCGGGGGTTCAAAGGCTCCCACCTATGCTACGCATGCAGCACCAAAATCCAGCACTAGGATATAGTAAAGGTGCACGGGGTCTTTCCGTCCCACAGCGGGTATCTGGCGTCTTCACCAGAACCACAATTTCGCTGAGCTTTCGGCCGAGACAGCGCGGCAATCGTTACTCCTTTCATGCAGGTCGGAACTTACCCGACAAGGAATTTCGCTACCTTAGGACCGTTATAGTTACGGCCGCCGTTTACCGGGGCTTCGGTTCAAAGCTTCTCCTAGTTGTCTAGAATAACCCATCCCCTTAACCGTCCGGCACCGGGCAGGAGTCAGACCCTATACGTCGGCTTTCGCCTTTGCAGAGCCCTGTGTTTTTAGTAAACAGTCGCCACCGCCTCTTTGCTGCGACCCACTTCGGCTTCAGTTGCGAGAACCTACACCTAATGTGGGCACCCCTTATCCCTAAGTTACGGGGCTAACTTGCCGAGTTCCTTGGCCGAAGTTCTCTCACGCGCCTTAGTATACTCTACTCGCCCACGTGTGTCCGTTTCCGGTACGGGCACCAAATTATCAACGCTACGAGGCTTTTCTCGGAAGTATGGGCTCAATCACTTTGCGGGGCTTACGCCCCTCGTACTCGCTTCTCAGAGTTAACGAAGGAACGGATTTACCTGTTCCTTCCTCCTACAAGCTTGAACCGGGATGTCCAATACCCGGCTGACCTACCCTCCTTCGTCACCCCTTCACTCCAACTTGGTGGTACGGGAATATTAACCCGTTTTCCATCGGTTACGCCTCTCGGCCTCACCTTAGGTCCCGACTTACCCTGGGAGGACGAGCCTTCCCCAGGAACCCTTAGGCTTACGGCGAGGTGGATTCTCACCACCTTTATCGCTACTCATGCCGGCATTCTCACTTCCCAAAAGTCCAGGCCTTCTTACGATAACCCTTCAATCCGTTGGGAACGCTCCCCTACCGCTACACTTTCGTGCAGCCCGTAGCTTCGGCACCAGGCTTGAGCCCCGATTCATTTTCGGCGCGAACTCGCATCGACCAGTGAGCTGTTACGCACTCTTTAAAGGGTGGCTGCTTCTGAGCCTACCTCCTGGCTGTCTCTGCGAATTCACATCCTTTACCACTTAGCCTGAATTTGGGGGCCTTAGCTGACGATCTGGGCTGTTTCCCTCTCGCCCATGGAACTTATCTCCCATGGACTGACTCCCACGATAAGACAAGGCGGCATTCGGAGTTTGACTGGGTTTGGTAAGCCTTTCAGCTCCCTAGTCCAACCAGTGCTCTACCTCCGCCCGTTATTACGTGAGGCTATACCTCAATATATTTCGGGGAGAACCAGCTATCACGAGTCTTGATTAGCCTTTCACTCCTATCCACAGCTCATCCGACAGGTTTTCACCCCTGACCAGTGCGGGCCTCCACAGAGGTTTTCCCTCTGTTTCACCCTGGCCATGGATAGATCGACTCGCTTCGGGTCTACTACCAGTGACTTATCGCCCTATTAAGACTCGCTTTCGCTATGGCTTCGCCTCTTTCGGCTTAACCTTGCCACTGAAAGTAACTCGCCGGCTCATTAGGCAAAAGGCACGCGGTCAGGCATTCCCGCGGAGTTGCCTCCTTGGGCATAGCCCTTCCACAGGTTACAAGCAAATGGTTTCAGGTTCTATTTCACTCCCCTCACTGGGGTTCTTTTCACCTTTCCTTCACAGTACTAGTGCACTATCGGTCGGCAGTTTGTATTTAGCCTTGGAAAGTGGTCTTCCCGGTTTCCCTCAACCTTTCACGTGGGCCGAGGTACTTGGGAATGCAATCACAGGAGACCTTGTATTTTTGTTTACGGGACTATCACCCTCTATGGTTTGCCCTTCCAAGCAATTCAACTAATACAAGGCTTTGTAACTCCCTGAAGAATCTACGGATTCCTCAGACTGCATCCCGCAACCCCCTATAAGCAACACCCGTAGGTTTTAACACTCGTAGGGTTTAGGCTATTCCCCTTTCGCTCGCCACTACTAGGGGAATCTCAATTGATTTCTTTTCCTAGAGGTACTGAGATGTTTCACTTCCCTCTGTTCGCCTCTTAGGGCTATGGATTCACCCTAAGATAGCCAAGGTTTACTTAGCTGGGTTTCCCCATTCGGAAATCCTCGGATCACAGCCTGCTTAGCGACTCCCCGAGGCTTATCGCAGCTTGCTACGTCCTTCATCGCCATCTGCCACCAAGGCATTCTCCATCTGCTCTACACAACTTAACTGCGAGGCATGAGAATCCTCACTCGTAAATTATAAAGCACGCTTCGATTTACCCCATGAGATAATTTTTTCTATCTCACAGGGTTTACTCAGCACAATATATAATTGTCAAAGAACATCTGCGGCTTCGCCGCAATTTAGCAACTTAGATATCAGCCATCAGTAAAAAATCTTTTGCTCACTGCTGATTACTGATAACTAGTTTGCTTTGTGGAGGTGAGCGGGCTCGAACCGCCGACCTCCTGCTTGCAAAGCAGGCGCTCTCCCAAGCTGAGCTACACCCCCCGTTTGGGAATTAGGAATTAGGCATTAGTTACCAAAACCCAATTCCCGATGCCCAATTCCAAATTCCTAAAATGGTGGGCCTAGGTGGAGTCGAACCACCGACCTCACCCTTATCAGGGGTGCGCTCTAGCCTACTGAGCTATAGGCCCTGGTCGTGTATCGTAGCTCGTGATTCGGGTTTCGGATCTCGACCTAACCACAATACCCAATTCATGAAGCACGAGTCACGAACCCCGGAATCAACCTGAGAGCACCAAAACTTATAAGCAGACAAAAGAGGCCTTCAGGAAGAGTCAATGAGCATTCGAACCTAAATTCGAATACCCGTTATCTCCGTATAAAGGAGGTGATCCAGCCGCAGCTTCCGCTACGGCTACCTTGTTACGACTTCACCCCAATCACTAGCCCTGCCTTCGGAGCCTGCGTCCCTTTCGGGTTAGCCCAGCCACTTCGGGCAGAACCAGCTTTCGTGGTGTGACGGGCGGTGTGTGCAAGGCCCGGGAACGTATTCACCGCGGCGTGGCTGATCCGCGATTACTAGCGATTCCAGCTTCATGCAGGCGAGTTGCAGCCTGCAATCCGAACTGAGACGGACTTTGATAGGATTAGCTCCCCCTCTCGAGTTCGCAACCCGTTGTATCCGCCATTGTAGCATGTGTGTAGCCCAGGACATAAAGGCCATGCTGACTTGACGTCGTCCCCGCCTTCCTCCGGCTTGTCGCCGGCGGTCTCCCTAGAGTGCCCACCTTAAATGCTGGCAACTAGGAACAAGGGTTGCGCTCGTTACCGGACTTAACCGGACACCTCACGGCACGAGCTGACGACAGCCATGCAGCACCTGTGCTGACTGTGTGGAGACAAGCCCCACACCACCCCACGCTTTCACGTAGGCTTAATCCAGCATGTCAAACCCTGGTAAGGTTCTTCGCTTAGCATCGAATTGAACCACATGCTCCACCGCTTGTGCGGGCCCCCGTCAATTCCTTTGAGTTTCAGTCTTGCGACCGTACTCCCCAGGCGGGATGCTTAATGCGTTAGCTGCGGCACGAAGGTTTACACCCCCACACCTAGCATCCATCGTTTAAGGCGTGGACTACCCGGGTATCTAATCCGGTTCGCTCCCCACGCTTTCGTCCCTCAGTGTCAGTGTCGGACCAGTAGGCCGCCTTCGCCACAGGTGTTCCTCCCGATATCTACGCATTTCACCGCTACACCGGGAATTCCGCCAACCTCTTCCGAACTCTAGCTCCGCAGTCTTAGATGCAATTTCAGGGTTAAGCCCTGAGCTTTCACATCTAACTTACAAAGCAACCTACGGACCCTTTACGCCCAGTAAGTCCGAGCAACGCTTGCCCCCCCCGTATTACCGCGGCTGCTGGCACGGAGTTAGCCGGGGCTTCCTCTGAAGGTACCGTCAAGTCTATGGGATATTAGCCCATAGACCCATCGTCCCTCCTGACAGGGGTTTACAATCCGAAGACCTTCATCCCCCACGCGGCGTCGCTGGGTCAGGCTTTCGCCCATTGCCCAATATTCCCCACTGCTGCCTCCCGTAGGAGTCGGGACCGTGTCTCAGTTCCCGTGTGGCTGACTACCCGCTAAGGTCAGCTACCCGTCTTAAGCTTGGTGAGCCATTACCTCACCAACTACCTGATGGGACGTAAACCCATTTCTAGGCGAGAGCTAGTTACCTAGCCATCTTTTACCTCAGCTTCCGTGGAAATCGTGGTCTTATCTGGTATTAACCCCAGTTTCCCGGGGTTATCCCAGTCCTAAAGGTAGGTTATTTACGTATTACTCACCCGTTCGCCGCTCAGCACACCTCGGAGTTGCCCCCAAGATGCCTGCGCTCGACTTGCATGTGTTAAGCACGCCGCCAGCGTTCGCTCTGAGCCAGGATCAAACTCTTCATTTAAACTCATGAGTTTTTTGGCTCTTCTCTACTAGCCCGCTTTTGTCTGCTATTAATTTTTCAAAGAGCTTATGATCAAGAAAGGTTTTTTTTGACCAAAGAGTTAATTAATATAATGGTTCTGACAAAATTGTCAAGGTCTATCTCTTATTTTAGGTATTTCATCCGTTAATGTCAAGTCAAAATTTCGGATTTTTCAAAGAACTTCATAAGATTTCATACAATAATACGAATAAAGAATGATAACTCCACATTTAATATACTACATAGTTAGGCCTAATGCTTTCTACTGTTATATTAATACTTATACTAAGAGTCTTTATCAAGTTCTTTTATCAATAAATTGAATTTACATGCGTCTAGTTTTTTCTACACTTTTACGTCTTTGAGTTTGATCTGCAAAAGAGAACTTAATTAAAAAGCTGCATTGCTGCAGCTTTTTAATAAGGTAAGGTAAACTACAAACTCATTCAGATTTATAAACTTGAAACTTTATGAAAACTGAGTAAAACTAGTATCAACAAACATAGCACATATAATTTTTGATAGCTATTAAAATTACTACCTTCGGAGGGTTGGCAGAACGGCTAATGCACCGGTCTTGAAAACCGGCGTCCGAAAGGACTTGGGGGTTCGAATCCCTCACCCTCCGCCATTTTCAAGTTTATTTACTCAATTAAAAACCACTATTAAATAATCCTTCATATTTGTACTTAGAATAAAAATATGAAAGAAAAGAAATTTGTAAGGTTTTACGTAGTTAATGGAAAGATCGAATCGGATAGAGTATTTAAAGACACCTTAAGAGTGCTATACGGAGATGAAGACAGAAATGTAGGGCTTGTTCCCCGAACGGGCTATAAATATTCGGACTGATACGGGGATCAGTCCCTACATTGTTAATTGCACAAAATGTTAATTACGCAGTATGTAGGGCCCATTCCCCGAATGGGGCTAGGACTGATTGGGAATTAGTCCCTACAGGGGATCAGCCCTTTGGGAGGATAGAATGTAGGTTAGTACTATAAGTAGAAGAGGGTTTGCATAATTATTTTCTTAAAATCGTATTAATGATTTTGTAAGGCCTCAGAATCAGGAGATTTCATGAGATTGAGCGGTGATAGCATTTTGCTATGTGAATCAGTTAAAAACAGAATAGATCCAGATGACGCTGTATAAGAAAATTTAAAAATCCTCAAAATTCCAGAAAGTAAATAAAGTTGTGGAAAACTGTAAATCACAGTAGACTTAACGTTTGTGTAAAGTAGATGAAGGTATCATAATATGATAGATATTCACTGCCACTTGCTTCCAAATGTAGATGACGGACCGACTTCATGGGAAGAGAGCTTGGAAATGGCAAGGCTAGCTTCACAAGATGGAATTCGAATAGCAGTTACAACCCCACACTGGATTCAGAGAACAAAATGGGAGCCAAGCCCTGATGAAATCAAAAAGAAGGTAGAGGAATTAAATAATAAGCTAAAAGAGAATGAAATACCCCTTACCATCCTTCCTGGTATGGAGGTTGGGATTTCGGAGAATTTACCCAAGCTTGTTTCATCGGGTGAGGTTTTGACTTTGGGAGAAAGTCATTATCTCCTGATCGAAATCCCTTTTGTTTCTCTCCCCCTTGGAATTGAGGAGATTATTTTCAACCTCAAAGTTATGGGAATCTATCCAATTCTAGCTCATCCGGAAAGAAACCAGGAGCTTCAAAAGAACCCGAAAAGAATCTTAGACTTAGTTAAGGCGGGAGCCTTTGTCCAAGTCACCGCTGGAAGTTTTTGTGGATATTTTGGAGAGCAAGCCAAGCGATGTGTAATACAGTTTGCAAAGTTTGGAGTACTTCATGCAGTGGCCTCCGATGCTCACTCCGCGAAGGAACGAATGCCTATTCTAACAACTGGTCTAAAGGTTTTGGAAGAATTTATTGGAAGAGAGCAAGTTGAGTTATTACTTGCCAATACCTATCGTTTTATTGGAATGGAATCAGTTACTTGAATGATGATATTAGTTTGAATATCCACCTAAAGGAAAATCACTTCTTAGGTTCAACACTCTTAACATACTTCATCCTTAGATTAAAGATAAGGTCGTCTATGAGTTTTTCTTCTTCACTATTTAGACTTCCCTTTGTTTTATCTTTAAAGGAAAATCTAGAAGACGAGGAAATTGTAAAACTATATGCTTCTATAGGTTGTAGGGAAGAAGCAGAAAAAGCCTTGAGTTCTAGGCCCTAGTCTGTATAGCCTTTAAGAAACCTATAAGAAAAGCAAAATACAGGGCATTTGACGGAATGTGGAGATTAAAGTCAGCCAGGTTATGAATCAGTGAGGACACGATTCCTGACAGGGCACCGAGACTCAAGAAAAATCTAAAATTATTTTCCTTTTGGGAAAACCGGCCTAGATTTCTTACTCGAGAAAATAAAAATAGAGTCAGTGCAGTAGTAATCGAGAAAAAACCTAGAATACCGGTTTCAATTATGAGTTGCAGGTAATCGTTGTGTGCATAGGTATACACAAGGGGAGCTTCCATGTATTTTTTATAGAGTGGATAAACATAACTAAAGGTCCCAAAACCGGTTCCAAAAAGGGGAAAGTCTTTTATAATACTTAACATATCTTTCCAGACCAGGGTTCTTACAGGAGCATCCACTTCTACCTTTAGGAACCTTTCAAATACAGAATAAAGCCCTATCCAGAGTCCATAGATAAGGGCAACGGCTAAAACAAAAAAAATCATCCAGGCTTTTTTTACCCCGCTCTTTCTAAAACCGGAGTAAGCAAGATAGAAGAAAACTAGTGATAAGAGAGTGCTAAATATACCCATTCTTGACCCTGAAAGAAAAATGACAAGAAGCATCATTGCAAGCAGAAAAAGAATCAGAATCTGTTTTTGAAAATTATCAGATGAAACCAGATCTTTAATAAAGGGTTTACTTTTCTTATCATGCCACTCACCCAAATACAGCACATAGCCCAAAGCAAGAGGTATACTCATTTCAAGAAATCCTGCAAAATGATTGTGGTTTACAAACGTTCCAGTTGCAAATCCTGTAGCTGTACCTATGCTACTGTTAACCAGGTACTGGTATATTCCATAAGCGGCTTCAAAAATGGATACCCCAAACACTGGAATAAGCAGGGTTTTTATTTGACCCTCGGCGGTAAACATCCTTGATACGACAAAACCAAAAGCAATGTATGAAAGCAAGAGTAGTGTTTCTTCCCATGTTGCATGAGGGTAGAGGCTTATTGTAAACATACTGCTTTCACTAGCAAATCCGATACTTGCGAGTATCGTTCGGTTTTTTTCCCAGATCTCAAAACTATTTTTTGATAGAGTTGCCAGGATAAATTCTGGCAAGGGAATAATTTGAAATAAGCAGATAAGTACGAAAGTTAAAAGTGGCAAGTAATTCTTTATACTCAGGTTAGGATTAGTATCACTATACATTGACCATAAAAGCCATAGAACAAAAAGTAGGAAAGCTTGAAGTTGAAGAATGAGTCTAGCCCAAGGTTCCACGCTACCAAAAGGAACTGGTGAAAAAATAAGAATAGAAAAGGTAAGAAGATAAATAGAGCTTTCTAGGATACTTCGGGTCGTAATCATATCAGCTAGTATCAACTCAAGATTGTTGCTTGCTCAGTATTCTAATCTACTTACTGGCTTCTGCGTAATCTCGGTTATCATTCTATAAAATCCCTAAGTAGTGTTCCTACTTCTTCCTCCTTGAGCTTTCTAAGAGCACTCTTTTCAATCTGTCTTATACGCTCTTTGGTAAGTTTGTAGCGATTTCCAATCTCGTCAAGCGTGTATGAATCATCATAGCCAATCCCAAATCGCATTCTTAAGATTTCTTCTTCTCTATCACTAAGACTCGAGAGTGCTTCTTCGATTTTTTCATTCATCGTGACCCTTGCTAAAAGCAAATCCGTAGAAGGACCTCTATCTGATACTAAATCAAGAAGTGTATTCTTTTCATGATCGGGATTAGAACTCGGGATATCTAGGTAGACTACACTAGGAGTTGAGTCTATTGCCTTTTTTACTTTCTTAACACTAAGTCCAGACTCTTGTGCGATTTCATCAACCTCAGGTTTTCTACCGTTTTTATTCTGGAGCATAGTAGTTGTCTTGTAGACTTTAGTTGCCTGTTCAAGCACGCGAACTGGTAATCTTATGATTCTTGTCTGATCACAGATAGCACGAGAGATTCGTTGTATTATCCAGTAAGAAGCATAGGTTGAAAACTTATAGCCCTTTGAGTGATCAAACTTCTCTACGGCCTTAATAAGCCCAATATTTCCCTCTTGAATAAGGTCAGCAAATGGGACCCCACGCCCTATGTACTTTTTAGCAATAGTGACAACAAACCTCAAGTTAGCTTTTATAAACCTTTCTTTTAGCATCTTTAACTCATTTGAGTAAGCTCTCATAAGAGCAAAAAGCCTTTGTATCCTTTTAGATGAAGTATATGTGCTGGCAGTTTTGGCTCCTCTGAGAGAGCTTTTCCCTTTGCTTGAGGAACTACGAGAGTGAGGTGAGGAATATCTTATGTCATTTCCATATTGCCGCATGGCCCTGTCGTGAGCCTCAGGACGAACGGCTTTATCGAGTAAATTTTTTATTTTCTTAATCCTTTCCTCGTATTTCTTTATTTTTATAGCTACCTCAACCTCTTCGCGTGGAGTAAAAAGGGGTTCTGTTTCTACCTCTCTAAAATAATAATGGAGAAGCTTGTGGTTTTTCTCTGTAATCCAGCTCTGACTGTTGCCATTTAAGGGTTGCATATTATCCTGGGAGACGACCTCTGTCTCCTTTTGGTTTATTAAACTGACTTCCTCCTCAAAGGGGTTGATTGAAAAATCGAGAGGTGTTTCTACTAAGTCATATTGTGCCATTTTATGTACCTCACTTAGATGATTTGGCAACATCAGTGCCATAAGGTTAGTGTTTATCCAACTTTACAGGTACTGCTTATACCAATTCGATTTTTTGATAGTGAATAACGAAGCCTGCCATTGCGAGGAACGAAGTGAGGAAGCAATCTCAAAAAGACGAGATCGCTTCGCTAGTGCTCGCGATGACACCTCCATTTTGAATGCACTACCGTTCAATAGAATTGGTATTACAAAATAATTCAGATAAAAATGCTTTTGGTTAATTCTATAAACATTTTGTGAGGAGAGGAGAAAAAATAGGTGACAAAATTTGTCAGGGCAGGTTTTTTTTGAAATCTAAACTCCGCTATTTTAAAGCGTGGTGGCAAAGCCTACTTTGCTCTTGCACCTGTTATTGGGGGGAAAAAGCCTAGCAGGTGTAATCTTCAGTGACTCATACTAAATCCATTTGTTCCTGGTTTAGAGTATATTTTCTCTATACCAATCAATCGTCTTTCGAAGTCCCATTTCAAAAGGAGTTTTAGCTTCAAAACCAAATTCGAGTTTTGCCTTTGAGGTATCCAGCATTCTTTTCGGCTGTCCATCAGGGCGTGAAGTATCCCAAATCACCTCCCCTTCATAACCTGTCATATCTCTAATTAAATAGACTAAGTCCCTGATTATTATTTCTTTTCCAGAGCCAATATTGACTGGCTCATCTTTATCATACCTTTCGGTTGCAAGAATAATCCCTTCTGCTGCATCCTCCACATAGAGAAATTCTCTCGACGCCTTTCCCGTTCCCCAGGCAGTAACCCTTTTTTCTCCCCTCCTTTTGGCATCAGAAAACTTTAAAATTAACGCCGGGATGACATGAGCGTCCTCCGGGTCAAAATGGTCTCTTGGACCATATAGGTTTACAGGAATAAGATAAATGACATTAAAGCCGTATTGTCTTCTGTAAGATTGAGCTTGGACTAAAAGCATTTTTTTTGAAAGTCCATAAGGAGCGTTTGTCTCTTCAGGGTATCCATCCCAAAAATCCTCCTCTTTAAAAGGAACAGGAGTAAACTTCGGATAACCACAAACTGTTCCTACTGCAACGAACTTTTCAACTCTGGCTCGCCTTGCCGCTTCCATTAGTTGTATTCCCATAACAGCATTGTCATAAAATAGCTCGGCCGGATACTTCATATTAAAACCTATTCCACCAACCCTTGCAGCAAGATGAATAACAATATCTATGTCATCCACAGCTTTTACACAATTTTCCCATTTTCTAAGATCACAATCCCTGCTTCTTGGGATTCTTAAATCCTCTCTTTTAACCCCCCTCTCAAGAAGCTTTTCTACTACAAAAGACCCAAGAAACCCCGCTCCGCCTGTTACTAATATGCGTTTATTTCTTAGCTCATTACTCATAGCTCTTTAACCCTTTTTCAAAGTTCATAGCTCTTAACTCATAGAATTCTTGATAGAGTTAATTAAACTCGAAATCATTCTTCCAATTTCACTACCGGAACCTTTTAACTCATCTAGTTGGACTTCGTCAATCCAATTTTTCTTACGAAATATTATTAATAAAGCAATAGTTTCGTATAAAGAACCACGAGCGATGTAAAGAAACTGAATAAATTCTTTCTTTGAATATCTGCCTTTGCCTTCAGCTATATTCATCAATATAGATGTCGCAGACGATTCCAATTGCTCAATCAGTCGATAGTGTTTTCTATTAGTATTAAGTGTATCTACAACACCGATAACTTTATCTGCAAACTCCATTGCTTTCTGCCATACCTCTAAGTCCTCAAAACTGAATTTTACCGTATTAGTTTTTAGTTCTTTGCTCATAGCTCATGGCAATAACTATCAACTATGAGCTACCAGCCATGAGCCATCAGCTAAGAGCTAATCTCCACCCCACCAGCTGCTTGGAAACCTCTCTCTTAAAATCCTGTCTCCCTCTCCACAGGGTTTAAGATCCATCTTTCTCATATCAGCATCAACCATAATCTTTACAAGCTCTTTAAATGTAGCTTTTGGTTCCCATCCGAGTCTTTCTCTTGCCTTACCAGGATTAGCCCTTAGGTTCTCAACCTCTGTTGGACGGAAATACTTAGGGTCTATTCTTACGTATTCCCTCCAATCAAGCCCCACATAAGAAAAAGCTTCTTCTATAAACTCTTGTACCGAATGACTCTCCCCCGTTCCTATAATATAATCCCGAGGTTCGTCTTGCTGAAGCATTTTCCACATCATCTCTACATACTCAGGTGCAAATCCCCAGTCCCTTTTTGGCTCCAGATTACCAAGAAAAAGATATTTCTGTTTTTCCGCAAGAATCATAGCAATCCCTCGAGTGATTTTCCTTGTGACAAACGTCTCGCTTCTTCTTGGAGATTCATGGTTAAAGAGAATACCACTTACTGCAAATATATTGTATCCATCTCTGTAATTTATCGCCATCCAATGAGCCATAACCTTTGCACAGGCATACGGGCTTCTTGGCCGAAAAGGTGTGTTTTCGTTTTGAGGAGGAGGGTATGTCCCAAACATCTCACTGCTTGAGGCTTGATAAAATCTGCATTTTATGCCGCTTCTACGTATAGACTCTAAAATCCTTATCGTTCCCAGCCCCGTAATATCCCCGCTATACTCAGGCATATCAAAGCTTACCCTTACATGGCTTTGGGCCGCAAGATGATATATATCGTCAGGTTGAGCGTTATAAATGAGGTTTGTCAGTTGGCTAGAATCCGAAAGGTCTCCATAATGAAGAAATAGCCTTGCTTTAGGTTCATGTGGGTCAATATAAATGTGCTCTAGTCTTCCTGTATTAAAGGTACTAGACCTTCTAATTAAACCGTGGACTTCATATCCAAGGGAAAGCAAGAACTCGGTAAGATACGAGCCATCCTGACCAGTAATACCTGTGATTAGTGCTTTTTTCATCCTCTACTATCCTCCTTAAATTTCTTTGATATGTTCTATTTTTCTCTCGCCTTTTTATACCTGCAACGAAAAGTAATCCGAGAAAAAAAAGCGGCTCTCCATGTTATTTCCAATCAACCCTCAAAATCCTCATTTTTTCTAGTATTACTAAACTAATAAATAAAGAACCATAGATAAGATACCTACGCCAAAGCCGACGAGGTTCGCTCATTAATCTCCAGAGCCATTCCAGACCATGTTCTTTCATCCAGTGAGGTGCTTGAGATTTAACACCTGCTAGAAAATCAAACGCGGCACCTACCCCTACCATAATGGGCACACGCAACCTCTCTTTATGTTCATATATCCATCGCTCTTGTTTTGGTGCACCTAAGCCTACCCAGAGAACATCTGGCTCAGCCTTGTTTATAAGCTCAACCACTTCCTCATCTTCTTTAGGTGTAAGAGGACGAAAAGGAGGTGAATGCACACCGACAAACCGAATTCCTTGAAACCGTTTTGAAAAAATCCCAAAGAGCCGCTCTGGCACACCTGGTGCGCCCCCATAGAGAAAATGGCGATACTTCGGGCCAGTTTCTTTTAAAAAGGTTTCCATAAGCTCAGGCCCATATACACGGCGTTTTAAGCTATATCCGCTTAACCTTCCTAGCCAGACAAGGGGCATTCCATCGGGAACTACCAAGTCAGCCGAGCCCAGAACCTGTTTAAACGATGGTTCACGTCTGGCTTCTGTTACAACATGCGTGTTGGTTACAGCTATGAAATGCCCAAAACTCTTCTCATTAATCCATTGCTCCATCTGACAGATAACATCTGGAATCTGGACGGCATCTACGCGCACGCCTAGGACTTTGAAAAAGGGTAATGGGTGAACGATGATAGGTGATGATGATTGATTCATAGATATATTTCTTTTAGGTAAAAAGATTAAGAAGCTAGAAGGTAGATTGAGAAAGGATAATCCTCAAGGCTCTTCCCTTGAGTAGATTCTAAGATCTCCTTCTTTTTCCCTTCATCGCTCTCCGGTAGACCTCGATAAGCATCTCGTAATTGTTCTGCGCCGTGTATTTCAGCTCATACTCTCACCTAGCCTCACGTCCCATCCCTTGCATTTCCTTCGTGTGAATCCATGCCCACTCGACCTTAGCCGCTAAATCCTCGGGATTGCCTGGCTCAAAATGAAGCCCTGTGCGCCCATCCTCCACAATCTCCGCCATTGCTCCTAGCCGTGAGTCAATCACAGGCACTCCACATGTGAAGACTTAAGATATAGTTACTCGGAATCCTTCTATACCATTACAACGGAAACACTAAGAACCAAGCTTTCTTCATCAGGGCAAGAACTTCCTCTCGGCTACGTTGACCAAGTGCTTCTACACCTTCAATTTCTGCATTTACGTAAACGCCCGCACCTTGTTGTCCATTAGCAGTTTTCTCTCAGAATAAAACAGCTTTTACGGGTACTAAAGTCATTTTGTCACTCCGCACAATTTATTTTGCAAAATTGTCACAATTCGTTCTGCTGCTTTTCCATTCCCATAGGGATTATTTTGGTGCGCCATTTTTTGATAATAACTCTCATCGTGCAATAGCTTCACAGCCTCCTCAACAATACTCTCTACCTCCGTACCAACCACTTTTAAAACACCCGTTTCTACCCCCTCTGGACGTTCCGTCACGTTGCGGAGTACGAGAGCCGGCTTACCAAGAGAAGGAGCCTCTTCCTGAATTCCACCCGAGTCTGTCAAAATTAAGTAAGAACGGGCCATCAGATGGATGAACGTTACATAGTCAACCGGCTCCATCAAAAATAGCCGTTCCTGGCCCTGGAGTTGCTCAAAAACGACGCGATGCACATTAGGATTCATGTGAACAGAAAAAGCAACAACCACATCAGGGCATAATTTAATGATGCGCTGTATTGCTGTACATATACGTCGAATAGGAGAACCCCAATTTTCCCTTCTGTGAGCGGTCACAAGGAGAAGACGCTGTCCCCTTGTTTCGGCATTTGTTACCCAATCAGGAAGGGGGGGGCGACTGTGCTTAAGAACAAAGAATAATGAATCAATGACTGTATTCCCTGTAATAAAGATTCGGTCCCCAGAAACTCCTTCTCTCAGCAGGTTTTGCCGAGCCCATTCCGTCGGTGCAAAATGCCAATCAGTTAACGTAGTTGTTAAACGCCTATTGATTTCTTCAGGAAATGGCTGGAATTTATCGTAAGTTCGAAGTCCAGCTTCTATGTGAGCAATGGGGATCTTTATATGGAAAGCGGTTAATGCCGCAGCAAAAGTGGTTATCGTGTCTCCCTGCACCAGAACGAGGAGAGGTTTTTCTTGCTCCAATATAGGGTGTAATTGTCGCAATACACGTTCCATTACTTCCAGAGGATGTTGATTGGACTGCATCACGTTGAGGTCATAGTCGGGACGAATGCCAAATATATTCATTACTTGTTCCAGCATTTCTCGATGTTGAGCAGTAACTACAACTTTGGGTTCAAGACAAGGTGAGGTGCGAAGATTCAAGACCACAGGGGCGAGCTTAATCGCCTCTGGTCGTGTCCCAAAGACCAACATCACTTTATGTCGTTCCATATAAACACCACCATCCCAGGAGTTTAAAAGTTTGATTTCTCGGTATCTTCTTTTTGACGAAAATTTTTAATGACTGCTGAATAAAACACTTCGATCTCAGAGACCACCTTTTGCCTGCTTCTTGAACTTGATCATACGCTTGACTCATCAGCAATTACATACACAAAGCTGAAAACCGCAATGTGCCGATCTGAATGAAAAGTTCAACATTACCGCCGCTTGTGCTGCTCGATGGCCTTTTCATAAATATTAATAAGCATCTTATAATTTCGCTCGGCGGTGTATTTGGCTTCATATTCAGCCCGAGCCTCACGACCCATTTGTAGCATTTGGTCAAGATGCGTCCATGCCCACTTGACTTTAGCTGCTAAATCCTCAGAGTTGCCTGGCTCAAAATGAAGCCCTGTCCGTCCATCATCCACGATCTCCGCCATCGCTCCCAGCCGCGAGGCAATCACTGGCACCCCACATGCAAAGGTTTCAGCAATGGTTACCGGGAAGCCCTCATACCATTCTGACGGAAAAACCAGGAACCGTGCTCCCTTCATCAGTTCAAGGACTTCCTCGTGATTGCACCGCCCTATCAATTCCACCCATTCCAGCGTATGCATTTTCACATATGCGCGTATCTCATCCATCAACGGTCCGTCGCCGACGATTTTAAGTGGAATCTTTTGTAAATACTGCCACGCCCAAAGTAGCGTCTTTATCCCTTTTTCAGGTGAAAGACGTCCTACAAAAAGGACATATTCTCCTTTACCTTCACGTATACCAGGGTCGGAATAGACAAAGTTGGGTTTAACAACGATTTTTTCTTCAGGTAGTCCACCTTCAATGAATTTCCTTCGAACGAACTCTGTGAGGGCAATGTAAACATGTACTTGATTCTGCCAAGTTTTGAGCAAACGGTGAAACACCAGCATCGCTGCCACCACAGCAGTTTGCATTCGTGAATTGTGATAGCATCCATGCAAAACAGCCGGCCACGGAGGAGTCCTGTCTAAGCAGTCTTCACATACGTGTCCATCTCTGAAGAATGTTGCCACTGGACAAAGCAACCGATAATTGTGAAGGGTCTGTACCACAGGCTGAGCGGTTTTCCAGCAGGCATAATATGCAGCGGGTGATATTTGTAAAAAGGTATTGTGAAAATGCACCACATCAGGCTTTGTCTCTCGCAAGACCTGACTCAGTTTCTCTCGTGAAGCGTATGACCATACTGTGTTAGCTGCGGCTACTAAGGGATTTAATCCATCAATACGACGATTATCGTCTAAATACTCCACCACCTCATGCCCGTGCTTACGCAGAATTTCCGTTTCGGCAGCAAACACGGCATCTTCACCGCCAGGTTGCCGATAGCGGTTGTGAACCATCAAGATCTTACGAGATGATCGCATATTTGCTGTCCACTATCAGATGCAAACCAACGTGTATCCTGGTCCATAAACTGCCGCAGATTCCATTCTACTTGGTAACCACCGTTAAAGATCTTACGTATTACTCGCTTAACTCGAAACAAATAGGCGAGAATGTCATAGGGGATGGCGTTGTGCGCTTGCATTTTACTCCAAGTGCGTTGTACCCGAAGTCGTTCCTGACGCCTTTTTTGCAGATTTAGGCTTTGATTGGAACTATGCCATCGAAAAGCAGCTAGAGTACAATTAAGATACTTAAATATTTTCTTTGCCACTGCCAAGCGTACAAAGTACTCATAATCCATGACCACTTTGTAGTTGATGTCCAATAGAAAACCCTCTTTAAATAAAGATCTCTTGAAGAAAGATCCCCCAGTAGAAGGGATGTAGCAGCCATAATATAGCAAAATATCAGAATCGAATGTATGCTCCGTCTTCGCACGCTGGAAGCGTCCCTGAACATCTACAAAGATGCAATTTCCGTAAATGATGTCAACCTTTGGATTTCTGGCTGTAAACTCGACTATGGCTTCAAATGCACCCGGCAGATAATAGTCATCTGCATTCAACCAAGCCACTAAGTCTCCGGTTGCCATTAAAAAACCTTTATTAATGGCATCTGATTGTCCTCGATCATGCCCTGAGAACCAACGTAAATGAGGATACCGTTTCAGAATCTCCAAAGTATTATCAGTAGAACCACCATCCACAATGATATGTTCATAGTTTGAATAGTTTTGTTTCAATACGCTTAAAATAGCGTCTTCGATGAAAGCTCCTTGGTTCAGTGAAGGCGTTACAATTGATAGTTTCGGCTGCTTCATATTTATCCTGGGTACCCTTAATTAAAATGGCAAACCGAATCATAAAGGTCTGTGAGCCACTCACCTTTTTTATCCCAGTCAAAATACTCATTCACCCTTTTCCGTGCTGCCTCACCCATGCGTTTGCGAAGTTCGGGATCACGGGCAAGACGAAGCATCGCCTCAGCCAGGTCATTTACGACTTGTTCTGGTGTTATAGCAGGTGTCTTAAATCCCGTTTCTTCAGTCACCTGCAATGCCGGTCCACCCAGGTCTAAGCAGATAACCGGACGTCCCGCAGCCATCGCTTCGAGGCAGACCCATCCGCCTGAATCGTGCAGGCTGGGATGCACGAGCACGTCGCATTCTGATAGCCACTCAAATACCTGCACGCGGGGCACAGCACCCAAGAAATGAACTTTGTCAGCAACGCCCAGGTCATGCGCCAATCGCTGTAACTCTGCACGCTCCGGTCCATCACCGATGATCCAGTATTCACTCGTAGAAAACACCTTAAGAAACTGAGCAAAAGCCATTAAACCCAGATGATAACCCTTCCAGTGGATCAGTCTGCCAATGCTTACCAGCCGAAATGGATTGGAGTTGCGAAGGGGTATGGCACTTAATGTTGCAAGTTCCGTATTGGTAATCCCCGACTCTGGATAAATTTGCATTCCTTTGGCACCCAGTAATCGAAGCCGTTCAGCAGTTTCTCTTGCTTTAGCCAGAGTAATATCAGCTCTTTTGATGTTTAAGCAAACAAAAGGGTCTTTTTCTCCTACCCATCTCGCCATATCCCTTAACCATTCATAAGTCTTTCCACGGAAACTAAAAGTCTTATAAAATGCTCGTGGAGCGGATTCAGCTCCACCCACGGGACCCCATACAAAAGGAACCGGCAAAAGTGATAGGAAACTAGGCATCCAGTAGTTGCCGAAAGTTATATGATGCACCACATCAAAGTCCGCTTCTTTATGAAGCCGCTTTCCCTCGAAGTAAGCGCCGATCTGCCACAGGTAGTAATACAAATGCACGCCGCGCTGACCTTTTTTCCAGAATCGCACCCAGCGAGGCAGGTCAAAATAGACCCAGTGGATATTGGGCATTGGCTCCTTTGTCAATGCCTGCTCAACAGACTCCCGGTTATTCGCCCTGGTAATCACCCACACTTCATGAAAGCGGGCAATTTGCTTCACCCAGTTCCAGCCTACTCCGGGCTCGGAGCCCTTGTCTGGCTCGCAGGCATAAGCGGATACCAGCACCTTCAGATGCCTTGTCATTGGTGTTCTTTTCCATAGACACAAAGACTTACCAGATTGGTAAGATGCTGTAGTTTATGAAAGCCTGTCTTTTCTTCCGAAGCATAGAAAGCAAGTCTATCCAATAGATAGAGCGAAAAAAGAATGTGGATAGCATCCTTATCGAGACCTAGATATTCCAAATAAGTTTCCATAAATTGACTGTTCATTTCGTTTTTCAAAACCGCGTTATAGATCTCAGGCGGCGTTCGTTTTTCAAGAAGCCACAGCGTTTGAACGATAAAATGAAACAAATCCCATCCTCCCAACGCTTCCCGGTCTGCGTATTCCCAGTCAAATAGAAAAAGTTTTCCGTTCATTTTATACGCATTCCAGGGTGCAAAATCACCATGACGCATGTGAAACGGTAAAGACGCATTGCCTAGCCACTTTTCCACTCTGCATACACCCTGCTCCAGAACATAACGATAATATGCGCTTTGTATGCTTTCGATTCTTTGTAAAAGGTTTTTCCAAAAACTACTCTCCTTATGAAGTATTTGGCATTTATGAAAATCGGATAGTTCTTTCAGGATGAAAAGATAATGTGAAGTCAATCGCCGCGGAGCGAATTCAGTCTTTCCCTCTGGACAGGATTGAATGCATATAAAGCGGTCTGCCCACCAGCCAGCATAAAGTACAGATGGTGTAAGGAATGAATTAAAAGGAACATTTGACAGTTGCTGAAGGATTTCTGCTTCATGTTTTACCAATACGTTTGTCGCTTCATTCCAGCCCACCTTAGCGTAACCGAGTGTTTTGCCATCTGGAGCAACCAACTGGATAACAGGTTTTCGGTGCGGTCCAGGAGTGCCCAGAGAAATAGCAAAAGTGAGGTCCTTGATTTTCAGAACATCCTTTATGTACTCCAACAAGATTTTACTGTTTTCTTTAGCGTTCACGTCCCGACGAATGGTCATATAAACACGAGGTAACAGAAACCGACTCATATTTAATTTCAGACCAATAGTTAACAGCTTTTTCGCAATTCTTGCTTTTGAGTTTTGAGCATTATAAAGATCAAGAGCACGCACACCAGCCTTTTGGAATTTCAGGGGAATCAAATAACCCCGGCCATCCTTGATTTTTAGCCATCCAAAGGAGTCGTTTGTCTGCCATTCTGCTTTGGAATTTTTCCCTATTGCATCTAACTCAGCAAAATGACCCTCTTCATGGTCTGAGCTTAATATCGAGCTCAACCAATCGATCGTTTCCAAATCGCTGTTGAACCAGAGATGACGACGTTTAAAATAGCGCTCGTGAAGGTAATCCAGAGCAACTTCGCTGGCGTTTCGGGCAACCTTCTTCGCAGGTGAAGAGCCATCCAAAAGAACGGCGTCAGGAAGCTCCATCGCCAGTTGTCGGTAAGCCTCTCGCTGACGCCTCATTTCGTCTAAGGAGGCTTCTTGCTTCCTTTCCAATAATTGTTCTTCGGGCACATCCAGAATCAAAAATAGGCCTGGCTGTGGGATAAATTTGCGAGCAAGTTTAATAAGCCACTGCGGACCGTCGTACCGATAGCGGCGCGGATCCACCAAAAGGTCATCATAATAGCGGTCAAAGAGTACTAGAGTGGAGCGCACCAGGCGTGGACGCACCTTGTGCAGGTAGCCTAAGACATAATCAAATAAGTAGTAGTGAATTTTGAGCACCGAAAGCAACCAGGGACGTGGTGACTTCCCATGCGGATTGGTTTCCGAACCGCCAGCTTTATCACGCCCAAATAGACTGGGACGGAAATGAAAAACAGTAGTGCGTCGAAAGGCTCCCCCAAGATTTTTTTGAAGATGTTGAATCAGTGTGCTTTTCCCCGCTCCATCGGGGCCAAGTACAACGACGAATAATCCCGTAGGATACCGCCACCGACGCCAGACTCTCTTTATTTCAGGAATCCAGTAGCGAAGGGGGTTCAGCGGATCTCGTTTGACAACTTCCCAGCGAAGGGCACGCTTTAGGGAAGGTAAATTGGCTTCAAAGGTTGCCCAGTCCGAGTGAGTAAGCCAGTGAAGCAAATGCTCTCCCCATCGTGTACCGAATAATCTCCTAGCAACGGAATAAGCCTCTTCGCCCAATAACTCGTGTAACACTTGCAACCGCACCTTTTGGTGGTCTGGCAGCACACACTTGGAGACTTTTTTAACCAAGAGATAAGCAAATTCAACCTCTGGGGCCGCTACCCAAAGCCCATTCCACTCCTGCCGACCTGCGAGCAGTTCTTTTGCAGTGAAGTAAACTCTTCCATCCCGACGGTAGTCCACAGCCGTATCCACCGGGATAAAGCGAATGCAGTTTTCTTCCCCTACAGCCAGAACGAAATAATAGCACGAAGTTTCGTGCTGAAGCAGTTGGACCAACTCCCCGTTACCATTGTCTCGCAATCTTCGCTCCAGTTTTTTTAGGTCTTCAGGGGCAATTGCAATATCCAAATCCGAGGGCAACCGTTCCGGCAGAGACTGCCAACCATGAAGGATAGAGTAACGAATATCCATTGATGTATTAACATAAGACGCTAGATTATAGTTTTCGTTAGCCTTCATTCCAAAGCTCTGTAAAAAGTTCTTTAACCTACAAGGAGAGAACATTCAGGTTGAACCGCACTTACAGAGTGCGTTGAATACGGGAAAAATCCACCACTTCGATCAGAGTTAGCGATAAAAAACTTTACTTTTGTATTACTTTCAGCAGCTGCTGCATGTATTGGGAAAATCTTATTTGTGGACGATTCCTCTCATTCCTTACATAGCTTGTCCAATCGCTCAAATCGTAATGGATCTGCCTCAATCGCATAGATTTGACCATTATTCATAATTTTATTTCCAAAAAAAGTATATTGTCCTATGCTTGTTCCAACAGCAACAAACACTTCAGCGTTTCGCAAAAGATAAGGAAGGGCATTAATCACTTCCTTTTCATGCATATTCTCACCAAAATATTGGCCATACCATATTTTATAAAGTTCTTGGAGCTCCATTCTAAAGCTTCTTCCCTTGACGATTAACCCTCATCCAGCCTAGCAAACTCCTATCTTAACAGAGCCTTCCACTTGGACTTAGCTATGTAGATTACTAGTAAACTTAATAAAGCTGTTTTATGTGATCTGCTAAACGCAACGCAAGAGCTAAAATGGTGAGCGTAGGATTTGCATAACTAGATGTTGGAAAGACAGAACTGCTAGCTATGTAAAGATTATCTATTCCGTGAACTCGACAGTCTTCGTCTACAACACCTTGGGAGGGATCGCTAGACATCCTGGTTGTCCCAATATGATGGCTTCCTACTCCAGTATCTTTAATCTTACGGGCTAATGACTCCAGTTCGATTTCCATTTTTCCGGCTCCGGATAATTGTAGCTCCTTAGCAATCAACTGAAATGATTTACAAGCGCTTTTAACATCAGCATCTGTGAAGCGCCAATCTACTTTCAATCTATTTAAACCAAAAATATCTTTTTCTGTACCTAGCATCACACGGCTATCTCGATTAGGTGATTGTTCCGCATCAAAATGAAGTGTGTAAATATTTGATTTATTTTCTAGAACGACTGATGGAAGTTTTCTCTTGCTCAAGATCCTCTTCGTTATCCACTTTCCTGAAAAACGAAACAAATCAACCGGGTCAGATAGGATATTCGTTAGATGGGCCTGTAGATGATGAAAGGGGGTCATGCTGCTCAGTTCCTTATTATATTCAGGAGGAATGCGATTAGCTAAAAACCTCTTAATTAGATACGCAGCAGAAAGAACGCTACTCCGATGTTGAGGATCAGCAACTGATGGATGGGTAAGCGTAACCCTCAAGTTTAGTAATTTATGATTCCGCTGTGCTTCGTCACGAATTGATATAGTACGACGAAAATAAACACCTTCGGGTGTTTTTTCATAATCCCATACTATATCACCTCCCCAAGGTGTAAATTTGACTAAACATGCGTCACCAGTAATGTGAGAAAGGTAGAAGCGACCGAGTAGATCATGATCATTCCCCATTCCTTTAGGGTGAACACCGTTTGAAAGAAATAAAATTCGGGTAACCTCTAGGCCCCCAGTTGCTAATATATAATGCTTTGCGCAAACTATAAATTCATTTCTTTTAAGCGAAGAAGCTCTCAATTGGGTAACAGAGTTGCCATTCCTATTTGTTTCAAGTTTAAGACAGTTCGCATAGAGGCATATGGTTATATTGTGGGCTCCTTTCAGCACCTGGAAGTAAGCTTTTCTCATGTTTGTAGGAGGGCTAAACCGCCATATTTTGTCCGTATTTATATTCCTCGTTTTAAACCGAGGTATTAGTGATACCTGTTCATCAGGAAATATCTCTTCCACACAGTAAGAGTATTCTCCAAGTTCAAGGTAAGTATGAGATCGTTTGTAATATGGATCTAAATCAGCTTTACTAATTGGCCATCCACTATATGGGACATAAGGTCGTTCTTCAAAATCGATACCATCAAAAGGCGCACAACGTCCACCCCACACCTCCATTGTTCCTCCAAACCGACGTTGCCTGTAATGTTCCAAAGGACCGTGATGATAAGGATCCACTACCTCACCTTTATATAATTCCTGTGTATCCGCTTCGAACTTTATTCCTCCACTTTCTAGCAAGAGAACCTCGATATTTGTATTCCGCAGCTCATGGGCTAAAGCAATACCTGCTGCTCCAGTGCCGACAATACAGACATCGCATGTCAAAATCTTTCCTCTAGGAAATTGACGAGCGCTGAGAACCATTTTACATCTATCTCTCTATACAGCTATGGATAACTAACTGTCACTATTTGCACTAGTGCCTATGGAATAGATTTTACTAAGCTCCTCGTAAGTAAGTTCAGGTACAGACAAGGTATTAAGGATTTCATCTAGGTGCTGTTGCTTACTGGTGCCAACAATTGCGACTGAAACCCCATGAAGTTGTAAAACAAACTGAAAGGTTGCCTGAACCATATTTTTGGAGCCATTCTTTGTCAAAAACTGAAATTTTTCAGCTTTCTTGAGTTTTTCTTGAATGTCATCAGACACTTCATCGTATCCAAGTCGTTTAGTTGTCAGATGCGATCCAACCAAAATCCCACCAGCGAGAGGCTGCCGTGCAATAAGCGCAATGTTCTGCTTACGGACGTGAGGTAGTAAACATTGTATAGCTTCCTGTTCAAGTAGGTTAACCGTAATCTGAATTGATGAAATATTGGGATATTTAAGACAGTTCAGAGCATCATTAACTGTACGACATGAAACCCCGTAGTATCGAATCTTTCCTTGTTTTTGAAGATAATCCAGCGTATTGAACACATCGCCTCTCTCTAACAGCTCTTTGGGAGGATTATGTAACTGAAGCAAATCTAGGTAATCAGTTCGCAGGCGCTCGAGGCTATTTTCGACAGCTTTCATGATGTATTCTCGTGAGAAGTTCTGTTGCTTTTGTGAAGAGCGGATTTTCTGAGCAGACTTTCGTATCCCAGAGAATTTGCGAACAAAAGGCCTTATTATAGGTTTCAATCGGGAAGCTATGCTACCCATTGTAGACAGATAATAGCCTACTTTAGTTGCAATAATTACTTTATCTCTATTATTTTTAAATGCTTTACCAATAATTTCTTCGCTCTTCCCTTGACTATATATATCTGCTGTATCAAAAAAATTGATCCCTTGATCATACGCGTAATAAAGGATCTTAATGGATTCCATACTGTATTCTTGCTCAAGTGTCCCTCCAAGATACGAGCATCCTAATCCAATTTCGGAAACCATTAAGTTTGTATTACCAAAAGTCCTATAATTCATTAACTCTCCTCCTTTGATCGAACCATGGGAAAGTTAGACTCTCAGATTTAGATTAACGCGAGTTCGACAGACATAAAAATCAAAAGATTAAGGGATGAACTCTCAACAGGTAGCCAACTTATTAACCTTTCACTCCTCAATTATGGACCAGTTATTTGATCAATACCGCCATAGAAAATTTCATTGGGTTTGCGTCTCCTCACTCAGGACAAATTCTATCGCTTTTGCATGTTGCTTGGCTGCCGCTTCGAGCATAGGGGCACGATAATCTGCTTTAGATCCCCCACCCACTCAAGCAATAAGTTTAGGATTATCAATTAACCTTCTCACATAAGTTCGACTAACGTTTCAAGCTGATAGGGATTGAATATATAAGCCGTTTCGGGTAATCCTTTCCTCCTAATAGTTACTGCTTCTGATTCACAAGCACTGATCCAGCAAGTCCGACATACAACCAAGTTATCCAATCCATAGTATAGCTTACATAATAGGCATGGGCAGCAACCAGCACGACAATCCCCACAGTCAAAATCGCCCGGTCGCTTGCCGGTATGCATTGCTTGACTCGTAACCGCATAAAGCGAAGAAATAGCATCCCAATAAATGCAAGATAAAAAAGCAAGCCAGGGATACCTATTTGAAATGGGATAGTTACATATAAACTATGGGGGGAAGTTGTGATCAAATCTGCAGCAGGACCGGTCAATTGAAAGTGTTTGCCAAGACCGCTTCCCAGCCATGGATTCTGCCGAATCTCTTCGAGAGAAGTTCGCCATAAATACTGGCGCCAATATGCAGTTGGATCTTGTTCCGGATCGGTAAACGCCAGCAGACGTGTTTCGATAAATTCCACTGGGTTTTGTCCAACATTAGAGAGTGCAAAACATGCCGTCACACCAACTAAATATGCTATAAGCACAAATTGCACTTTTCTTTTTAATCTAAACTCTCTCAAAAGATAAAGAGTTAAAAATGCTAATGTTGTAGCGAGCCAAACTGAGCGATGGGCCGTCAAAAGAACCAAAAAACCTCCTGTCAAAAAAACTAACGCAAGCAGCAGCGGACTTACTCTCATAATTCGCCGGTTCATGGTAAGAAGTAAAGCAACTAACCCGTATAGCAGTGCAAGTGCGCCTGAAGAGCCTATCAACTTAAGTCCTAAAGATCCGAAGATTAAGCCTATATCACGGGTAAATAAACCATTAAGCAGAACGACAGCGATAAAGGAGAAGGATAGTATCATTAGGACTTTGAGCATGCGTAATCTTTGTTCGGTGGTCCTCATGAAGATCGCTAAGTAAGGCATCATCAGTAAGGGACTATAATATGTGCGAAACTCTCCAAGCGCATTGATACCGTAAACACCTATGTTTAGCATCAGTTGTAAGATCAACAGTACAAAGAGCAAGATCAGCAGCAGGTAATATCTTAGCAATGCTTGGATTAATTGATAATCGAATAGCTTCAGGAACAATGTTACGAGAATGCCGGAAAATAGAGGATCCCAGAGACGTAAGTTGAACAGCCCTACGTCGATTACGGTAGGAATGCTTAGAAAGCCAGATAAATTATCGGTAATTGTGCTTAAAATGACGATCAAGACGACGGTAAGGATGGGATGGTTGTAAGCTAAGTACGTGGCTATCGCTGCGACAAGGATGGCAATCGGGAAGAAAGTCCATGATGTGTGAGCGATCATTACACCAATGGCAATATTCAGGACAAGGATTAGCCCTCCCTGAATCAATCTCACCTGAGCTCTGGCACCGGTTAATGCTACGGATATTCTCATATCTGTTAAAAGGGCGCTGTTATGATGAGGCTCTGTAATGCTCCTCTCGTGTGGCTCGAAACGGATTATCTTAACACCGCCCTCGTTCTGATACCGCCTCGATTACTCTTATCCACGCCTTACTCCAGTTCTCTAGATTGAAAATCCTCTTTACCTTATCGTGTTGTTCTCTGCCGATATCATCTTTATTCTCAAGTGCAAAGATTAACTTATCTGCAATAGCAGTTGGGTTAGGATCGCTCTGGATTGTAGGTAAATCCCTAAGCCCAGCAACGTTAGTCGAAACGGTAGGTGTTCCGAAAGCCATACTTTCTAAAGCGCTAAGCGATGTTCCCTCCCGTCTTAATGTGGGTATGAGAGTTAGTAAAGCGGAAGAATAATAATAAGGCATAGCGCTATTTTCAACAAAGCCATTGAATATGACTTTATTGGAAATCCCGTATTTAGCCGCCAAATTTGTACAATATTCGAAATACCACCCCTTAGTAGGTTTTCCAATTATATATAGATAGAAATCCTCTTTCTGTTGATTGAATAAATTGAACGCCTTAATAGCAAGATCCACTCCCCTATCAGGAGTAATTTGTCGAGGCACTAAAATTATTTTCTTTTTTTTTAAATGCTCTATACCCTCATTCCTCTTGAATACGTTCAGATTCACACAATTTGGGATGAACCACTTTTTAGGTGCTACTTCTTCAAAATACCCTTCGCCAGGTTCCACAGACAAGCCAAAGTGACGCAGATAATGAGTGTCGTTCGCAACCAATGAAAACCTATCAAATGCAACTTTAGCAATCATTTCACGTATTCTATCATTAAGTGTCATGCTTTCCGTGTGCCATTCTATGCCATGAGACACTATAATAACCTTATCTTTGAAACTCCATACAGGAAGCGAATAAAATGCATAATGGACTATAAATATTTGCTCCCTTGCGAGTATTTTTCTCTTGGTTAAGAAGAGGAATAAATTTAAAATATAAGAATCCAAATCATAAATAACACGTCCAAGATAGGGAATTCTAATAATCGTCACTAATTCCTCTGATTTAACTCCTCTGTAAGGTTGATAGATTTTAACATTATAATTATAACTCCTTAAAATTTTCGTCAGGTTATCAATGTAAACTTCTTGACCTCCTACAATAGGTTTATAACACGCCGATATTTGGGCGATATTCACGTCTGTTCTGCCTCTTCATTAAGTATATCCGCGATGATTTCCTTCCACCTATCCATAAAAGCATCTTCATTAAATCTCTTCTCAGCAACTTCTCTTGTCCTTATAGAATGTTCTCTGTGCCAATCTTCCGGCAGCTTTGAGAGCTTGACGATAGTATTTTCTATTTCTTCCAAACCGTCATCATTTAGCGTAACTCCAAAATTCTCTGTATCGATCCCCGATTCCTTTGTTACAACAGGGATTAAACCAGAATACATACACTGCACCACTGAACCAGGTTGCCCCTCCGAGCACGAGGGAAGTATTATGTATGTGCATTTTTGCACCAAATCATAAAACGTCTCGCTGTTTACTTTAACCCATCCCTCAGGGTGAATGTTGGGCGTTTCATACAATTCTTTATGGTAGCAAACACAGAAATCACTTTCAGATTCAAAGCTACCGTAAACGTAAAGATGTAGATTAGGATATTTTGGAAAGACTTCCAGAAGCAAATTCAAGCCCTTTAAAACATTGCCTCCACTTGCAAAGAAAAGAAAGTTTTTGCGAGCCTTCGAAAAATCCTTAGAGTCCACCGAAGACTTCGTTTCTTTAAATCCATAATTATTGAATGAATATGTGGGACCTTTGTATATTTCTTTCCATGTATTCATCGTAAATTCATTCCCGAAGCCTACTATAGCATTTGAGATCAGGACATAAGGCATCTCCTCTGTAACCAGTCGTTTAATTTTTAACCTACGCTTTCGTCTTTCGAACAAAAGTTTGTATCGCTTCCGTAAGTTTCTGTTACTAACTATATGATTTAATCCTGAAGAGAGATATATCTTGATTAGATCGTTGTTTCTAATCAAATTCTCTATTCCACTCAAATTGACCCTATGGCTAATAATAAGGTCATAGTTCTTTGAAGACCGGAACCTTTTATCTCCTATGTCTACGACATCAACTATATACCCAAACTCTCCTATAACAGTGGCGATCTGCTTGCATTGCTTTAAATTCTGGTGGTTCAAAAACCTCGGATCATCATCTTTAAGCAAAAATGGCTTGACGAGGTAAATCAAAAGAGCACGCTTATTACAATCTGACTCATTGACCTTGTTTGCGTTGTAGATGACAGGATAGCCAATAAAATTTCGTATAATAGATCTAAAGCGTGAATACAGGCGTCTCAGGAGATACCTCGCCCTTTTAGACTTTAATCCCATCTGAATCTTTTGTTTTTTTATAATTCAATTTTTTGCCGGCAAATATATACGTTCCATAGTGCGCAATAGGGGCGCGCCCTTCCTCACGAGGTAAAATTTTATAGATAAGAGATTCAAACTTCCTCTTAATAAATTTATCAAGCCAATCGTGACCAATTTTTATTGGATGACCAACCTCGCCTTCAGCACCTTCAATTCGATGCATATCCTCTTCATCAGTAAGATCTTGACCAATTATGAGTATCCCACCAGGCTTTGTGATATTTATTGCGTTTTTCATACAGAGTTCTGCATCTTGAACATGGTCTAGCACATTAATCATGACGCACAGATCAAAGTAATCTGGAGCGAATGGAAACTCTTCAATTGTCTGGTCATCTATTATGCATAATCCTTTGCGATACATCTCAGAAACAAATGTTTGCTTAAAATTCACATAAGTCCTTATTAAAGGATCACTAAGAAATAAATGTTTTGGAACGCATCTTTCAATAATCAATCTGAAATTAGTGTATGGACCACAACCTAACTCAATAGCATTCTCAATTACTTCTGGCAAAAAATTATAGTCATTGAATTGCCTTTTCCACCAGTAGTTCCAGTCATCTCCCCTATATTTCGACTTTAAACCAAGGAGTGCTATGAATTTCCAAATAATGTTTTTGCCATATTTGGCTCTCATTTTCTGTGTTTTAACCCAATGCTCCTTTTCCCATTCTTGTGCCATTTCCCATCTCTCTCTGCTAATTTTTATTATATATTTTTCAGTTACCTGCTTACCGTCTTTTATTTCTCTAGCAGTCAACGTCGGCAAGAATTTTCTCTTCAAAATGCGATATTAGATTAAACTTTACAAAACAAAGTAGAATTTAGAGTTAAACTAAGCTGTTACAAACCAAGCATGTTCAATCGTTTGACAGTTTTCTGGAAAGTTGCATAACGTACCTGAGTTACTTTCATTTTGCAGGATTACCTATCTGTATCTATTCTGAATCTAGAAATAAGGCTATCCAGTTGGATCCACTTTAAAAATACCATGAACCCAAAGTAAGAAGCTAAAAACACGATCGAGAAGATAAGTAACCGAGTCGTTGAGTAAACTTCAGAATCTGGAACTACTGTTACCCAGAACAACGATACAGCTAAAGGTATAATGTGAAATCCAATTACATTTTTTAAATAAGACCACATCTCGAAATGGATGATCTTCTTCGTTTCATATATAACCAGAGCAATACCTGGTATGGTAGCTCCCAGCATAGCCCATGCCGTTCCTTCAATTCCCCACAACTTCGTAAGTAGGGGTAATAAAACCACATAGAATAGAACCGTTATAACCGAGAAAAACCCTATCACTCTTGAATACCCAAGTCCTATAGTGATTAGGTTGGGCACAGTGGTAAGTGAACCGACAAGTCCACTAATGGCGAGCAACCTTAGAACAATCCATCCTTTCTCAGCAAATTCCCTTCCCATCCATACTGTTAATATTGGCTTAGAGAAAATGAAAACTGTAAGGAGCACAGGAACAGAAAGTGCAGCGAAAATTTTTGATGCCTCGATGAAAGTCTTTTGAACTTTTTCGTAATTCTTGCGGGCACCAAGTTCACTTGCGAAGGGGAAAAGAACCCCGAATGCGCTACTTAAAGATCCACCAAAAGCACTTATAAACTTTGAAGGGACAACATAATATGTAACCGCTGCCGGCCCCAAAAAAAATGCAACAACGAAGCGAGCAATATAATTGCTGAATATGTTTGAGACTCTTGATATGAACACGAAGCTACTGAAACTAAAGAGCAACTTGAAATAGCCTTTATCGAGCATAAAAGAAAACCGCCATTGTGGTAGACTCTTTCTCACAGTCAATAAATAAATCGTGAACATGACAATTGCAGATGCAACGGTCAAAAATATAACCTCTTTTAAACCAGCACCCAAAAAGAGCACAAAGACAATAAGCACTGTGAGTAAAAGGTTTGTTACAACGTTAACCTTGCTTGTTATATCATAGCGCTGCAAACCCATTAACACCGAACTTAGAGTCCCAGATAGCATTGTAAAAAAAAATCCTATAGCGCTAACATAAAGGCCGATTTTTGCGTCCGCCCAAAGAGCCGGTGAAACCTTGAGCAACCTTAAAATAGATTCAGCAAAAATTACTAACGCACCTGAGCCTACCAGACCGGCAGCGATTTGAACCCAAAGCGCGGCATTTATCGAACGACTAATACTTTCGTAATCCTCCTTTACTTTATACTCCGATACAAACTTTATCACGCCCTGTCCAAGTCCTAGGTCAAGCAAGCCATAATAGCCCACCAAACCAATAAGCAAAGCATAAACACCATAGCCTTCTATCGTGAGTTTATGCACGATATACGGTGTGGCTATAAGGGCAATGAGAACGGTAGCACCCCAGGAACCAGAATTATATGCAGCATTTTTTAGAAGCCGCCTTACTGAGGTGTTACTCGGCTTAGAATCAGGCTTAGCTGCTATTTGTTCTGTAACTTCCTTTGCCATTTGATTGATCCTACCCATCAAAACTTATTCCGATACGAAAATAGATGTCGCAATAAACCACGGAATAGGCAAAATCAGGTAGTCAGCCTTGTTATAAGCGGCATTACGAGCGCTTCTGTGAAAATCCGACGATCGGGGGTGCGGATCTAGCTTCTCAGCAAACAATTTGAGTTGATGAAACATTTTATTATTCGATCTCATTAACGGCGTTGACCAAGGAGCTTGTTGACCTTCCTACAACGAGATCGATAAGTTCCACACTTCATAAGACTCAATGATCTGCCTTCCCATAATCTCATGAGATATAATATTCTCCCTATTTACTAAGTAGCCAGCAAAAATTTTTCCGGTAGCACTCCAGTTGCCTGAAGTCATTGCTGTTGAGCCCTGTTTAGCTTAAATTTGTAAGGTCCGATATCCTCTTTCGTGCTGTCCCGGCTGACACCATCAAAATCTTCCTGAACTAGACTATTTGGATTGCCTTTACCAATAGCCGGGCTACCTATTACAAGGTGAAAGTCATACTTCTCTACATCAACGAATTTAGGGTCTTCTATAACACTGTGAGTGTCATAGCCAGTCCTTGAAACCCAATTATCTAGACTTTGATAAATTTGGTCATGTCCAAATTTAAGCTGAAGTTTACCCCGTCGCTGGTAAAAGAGGTTATAATCCGTTCGGTTATCAACAACTTCAGGGACAAGTCTCGCTACCACTATATCAACTTCGATATTGTCCACAAGGATATTATTCTCAGCAAGGTTATTCTTCAGCACATGGCCCTTACGTGGAACTCCATGAAGCACAAGTCCACGTTTATTGGCGTACAATAAGTTGTTGAAGACCTTACAACTTTCGGAAGCAGAAATATAAATTCCATTCCCCGCATTTTCATACACAATGTTATTTATTATTAACCCACGTTTAGAAATTTCATAAAAAATCCCATTACCGGAATTACCATACACTCGTGCTGCTGAAATTGTAACATCATCACAATCACCGTCGCACCAGATACCTGGACCATTGTTTCCGACCGCGGTGTGGTGATTAATGACAGAATTTTTGAGCTGTACACTCTTGATTCCGCCAGCATGCCAATTCATATTAAAGCCTCGGTAGTTATTGTAGTTAGTTACATTGCTTTCCAATTGGATATTGTGTCCACTAAAACCCATTCCTGAATTACCATTATAGTTAGAAACGTTATTTCTCACGATCAAGGAATTTCCTGTAGCACCAAGTCCCCCAAAATCGCACCAACTGACCTCATTATTTTCTATAATACAATTGTTTCCGCTGATACTAACACAAGGCCAACCAGTTTTGATGAAAGCTATTGTGTTTGAATGCATAAATTTAAATCCGGAAAGCTTGATGAAATTTTTGTCTCTCAAGAGAAACAACAGAGGTCTTACACTTGCCTCAACAACATGATGATTTGGATTACCGCCATCTTTTAACCGGACATACAGAATCTTTTTTTGTTCGTCATAATAAAAACTTCCAGAGGTAAGATCATCAACACCCTTCCCTTTTGCCGGAAGACGATGTGGTGAGAACCAACGATTTCCACCAATCTGATCCAATGGAATACCATCTATAAAAACTTGCTGAGAGTTAACAGGCCAATTCTCTCGTTTCCAGATTTTATCCTTCCACAGAGTCCAGTTAGTCACCATGTCCGAGCCTTTGATAATAACGTTGTTCCCCAGAGCTTGAAAGGTAATCATCCGTTCATAGCTAGTTCCAGAGTTCTTTACCTCGATACGCTCCCTATAGATACTGTTCTTCACATAAACCGTGTCTCCCGCAACGGCAACTTCTGCAGCTTTTTGGATGGTTTTCCACGGTAGATTAAGCGTGCCAAGATTCAAGTCTGATGCAACAGAATTTTTTGGGTCAACGTAATAAACTTCGCCCCAAGCAAAACTCGTTGTTATAAGAGAAAGGATCAGTGCTAATATCATTTCAAAAACTTTTTCTAAGGTGACGCTCCGCAGTCCAAACTTTTTCAGCTTTAAAACCTGAGGCTTCAACCAAAAGCTTTAAGTTCTTAGGATTGAAATGATGGATGTGAACATAAGGTTGCTGCACCCTCGTCCATTTATCTTGTCGTAATCGTTGTCCCAGAGATTTATAGTTTGGAACACCGTAAACGTTTATTTTTAATCGCTCTGTTTACAAATCGGACATAAAGTTAGATCTATAGCCACACTCACTCTTTAATAGCATAAACTTGGATCTAAGTTGGATTCGTCAACTGATAACAAGGATTAACCAAGGCTTTAATTCACGACAATCACATCGCTGATGGTATTAGCATCAGCTTGGGATAATGCGGACGGTAATAAAAAGCATTGACAGGAGTGCCTTGCTTAGTCAAGAGAGCCTTGAGACTTTAGCTTATTTACATCTTCTTCAGCGTAAGGCCCACGAATAACTCCAGATTGATTTATCAGGAATAATCTTATTAATTTCTGCCAAATAGCCTAAACCATACCTTCGGGATTCGGCTGGTCGCCGTTTCGACGGACTTCCTGGAATCGTTCGATCGGATCCATCTCAGTTTGGATCTTAGCCTTTTGCTCCATATAATAGCCGAGCTTCTTGTTTACCTTCCCACGCCCTTAAGCACCGTGGGGATGGTTCTAAGCAAAATCTTGAGGTCGAGCCACGAGTTCCAGTTCTCAATGTAGTAGAGGTCAAGCTCCATGTTACGCTGAAATGATGGGTCGTCTTGCGCTTCGATCGCCCAGAGGCTTGTAATCCCGGGCTTTACATCAAGTCTGCGGTAGTGATCTATATTATATTGCCGAAAGTCGTCCAGGGGATGTGGACGTGGACCTACAAGACTCATATCACCTTCTAACACATTGAAAAACTGTGGCATCTCATCCATGTTGTACTTTCTTAAAAGCTTTCCCACCCTTGTAAGGCGTGGGTCGTTTGTAATTTTAAAAAATGGCCCGCTTTTTTCGTTGAGATACCTCAGCTTGTCTTTTAATTGATCGGCATCCGAAACCATTGTGCGAAACTTGTAGCAATCAAAGATCTGTCCTTTTTTACCTATACGTCTTGAGCGGTAGATAATCGGTCCATCAGGAGAATCCATCTTAATGGCAATAGCAATGGCTAGCATTATTGGAGTCGAGATCGCAATACCAAAAAACGCCCCTACAATGTCCATTGTTCGTTTGAATATAAGACCCAGTTCAGGGATGGGCTTTCGGTATAGCTCCATCAGAGGCAGATCTCCGAAGAACTCAAATGATTGTGTCTTCCATGGCATTATTCCATCAAATAACTCCGGGATAACCCTAACATCCACCCCAGATCCTCGTGCATGTATAGCAACTCTTTTTACCAGATCCCGCTCTGAGGGAATAGTAATGAAGACTTCCTCAATAAAATAACGTTGGAGAACCTGCGGCAGGTCTTTTACCTGACCCAATACACTATCTCCGTTTTTGTAGTCATCAATAAAACCCTTAACCTTTAAACCTAGGTGCTGGTTCTGATCCAAAATTGTAGCAAGCTTATGTCCTATCTTTCCCCCTCCTACAATGAGAACGTTTCTTACTCCATGTCCCTGAGCTATACGTCTCTCCAGTGCTTTACGCTTAAAATATCGCCAACCGGTCAAAGTAATTAAATTAAGCCCGCAGCTTGCCAGCACTACAAATCGGGAGATCTGCATTTTGGATAAATACATAAAGACCATAAGTATCAGTGTTGCAAGCGAGACTCCCTTAAGCACCAGGAGAGCTTCGTCTTTCCATACCCTTCCTCGAGGTGTGCGGTAAAGGTCATAGTTTTTAAAAAACAGTACTATAAGCACGATATAAAGAAGGAGAAAATAGGCATAATTATAATGTGGTAATAGATAGGAAAAAGGAGAATGCCATTTAAGGTAAAGGAGGCCTTGCTGAAGGACATCCGAGGCAAAGCGAACGTAAAAGACTAAAAAGGAGCCAATAAGTATGCATAGAACATCTATTGATAGGTAGGCAAGTTGTGTCAACTTACCACTAACCTGCCAAGGACGCATTATTATATCCTGGTTCCGTGGTTGTACCCTTAAAACACCCATAATTGTCCTCGGAGAATCTGTGAAGTTAAGTTTAGTTATAAGACTTTTGTTTTATTGGGTTTATTGCGTTTAAGGTGAGTTCGATATAAAAAACATATAACTTCCTTAAACACCTACATTTTTTAGCTGTGTTAAACTTTTATATGAAAAGTAAACAATACGAGACCATAATATTATGGTTAAAATGAGCTACTTTTTATCTGTCTCAAACTGATGTTTCTCTTAACTGCCATTTCTATTGGCAACTCACCGTAATAATTGGCTTCTTTGGTTGAACCCACGTATGAGAATTATTGAAATTACGCGGCAAGAAAAAAGTAAGTGAGCATAGAAAGGGGTATCTTAATAAACCGATCTGCAAATTGGACAAACAAACTGCGCTACGAAGGGATGCCCAGGACCAGGGAGGGTATAATCATGCATGAGTTCAAGGATTCGTGTTGTCTTACATTGAACACAGAAAAAAATAAGGGCAAAGTCTCGTACAAGCTGCGGCGCATCTGCCTGAGTAGCATCAATCTTAATACGGTACCGACTGATGTAGATAGCTTTCGTTGCCTTCGTTTGTGATAAAAGCGCTTGAATTTTCTTTATCACAGTGCTTGGAGGGTTGTTCAACTTTACAATATAATCGTCTGCTCCTAGTTTTAATGCTTTCGTTGCATCCTCAGCCTGGCCTTGGTTACTCATGATTATAACGGGTGTTTTTTGCGTCTTAGGGTTTTTTCTCATTTCAGCCAAGATATGGAACCCATCTACCTTGGGAAGCACTAGATCCAAAAGCACTATGTCAGGGTTGGTGTTTAACGCTTTATACACCCCTTCCGAGCCATCTCTGGCAAGGTCTACCTCATAACCACCCTCTGTGAGTTTACTTATATACATCCTCTGGAGCACGGGGTCATCTTCTATCATTAAAACTTTAAATTTTTGCGAACCTTCTATCTTGCACCTCAACTAGAAATTTTTTTATTTCTTGGAGAAGCTTGCTGGGTGTACCATCGCTTTTAATAATATATCCCAGGGCTCCTGCTTGTGAACATTCTTGTATAGCGGCACCGCTTGCTGTATTGGTTAGCATAACCACTGGTATCCACTTTATTGCAAAGTCTGCTTTGATCTTCTTTAAGACCTCTATACCATTTAGCTTGGGCATAACAATATCAAGAAGAATGAGGTCGGGCTTAAATTCTCTAGCCTTTGCCAACCCCTCTTCACCGTCTGCGGCTGTCTCCACCTCAAATGCCAGCTCAAGCTTTTTTCGATACATCTTACGAAGAAGTTCTTCGTCTTCAACTAATAAAATCCTAGCCATTTTAAGTTTCTTTCCTCCTTATAACTAAGTCCCAAGGCACTGTTTCTTTTGATATTCTAAACCTTTTGGAATAGGTTATTTCGTTATAACTCAAGCCTCTACTAGATGTTCCGAAAGATATTTCCTTTCTTCACCAAGCAGAGATTGTGCCCTAAGCAGAGAAAAGGAAAAGGTAGTTCCCTGTCCTATTTCACTTCTTTCGAGCCATACCTCACCTCCCATCTCTCTCACAAGCTGCCGAGATATGTAGAGCCCTAAGCCCGTTCCTCCCTGGTATTGGTTGGAAAGGGTCATATTTGACTGCTGAAATTTTTGAAAAAGAAATTCCTGATCTTGGAAAGGAATTCCAGCACCTGTATCAATCACATCTGTGATAATTAGGTTGTTATCAGGGCGGTGAGCTATAGTTACTTCACCTTTTTGGGTGAATTTTAACGCATTTCCAACGAGGTTAAAGAGAACCTGCCTTACTTTATCTATGTCGGCTGAGACCAAAAGTCTCTCTACCTCCGTTGATTTCTGGTAGGCGAGTTTTATATCTTTCTCTTGAGCTATAGGAACCAGACTGGTTATTACCTCTTGGCAAATTTCTTCTAAATTAAATTCAGCAATTTTAAGTTCTAACCTTCCCTGCTCAATCCTGGATACATCGAGCATATCATTAACTAAACTAATCAAACGCTCTGTGGATGTGTTTACATCTGTTAATGCTTCTGATGCTTCAGAGGGCAGTTCGCCGAAGTCACCTTCTAAAAGCATGGAGACGTAGCCTCTTATAGCGCTCATAGGAGTTCTAAGCTCATGGGAGGCCATTGATAGGAATTCGTCTTTCATATTGTCTAGCTCCTTAAGTTTCTCATTCGCCTTTTTCAAATCTCTATATAGCTTTGCTTTTGCTATAGCTACAGCAACCTGATTACCGAGTGTAGAAAGTAAGTTTATCTCCCTCTCACCAAATTTACGTTCCTTATAGCTTAGTAACCAAATAACACCAATAACTCTCCCTTCTAAAGTAATAGGTATCCCTAAGACACCATGGTGACCTAAATCTCTACCTGCAGGACCGATGTCTGGGTCCTTCTGAGCATTCTCGATATTTAGTATCTTGCCACTGTTTATCACTTTCCAGGTTGCACCCATAGAATATGGAATTCTTGCGGCTCTTCTTATATAGTCTTCAGGAATATTTCTATGAGCTTGAAGCACTGCTTCACGTCTTTCTTCATCTACCAAATAGGTCATCACCATATCTATGTTTTCTAGCTCTATAACTGAATCTAAAGCAACTCTATATATCTCATCCAAACTAGTGGATTCATGTACCGCTCGAATAAGACCAGTTAATACCTCTAAATCCTTTACTTTTATTTCTAACTCGTCCTTGGCTGTTCGGTAGCTCTCCTCTGATTGCCTCAGCGCCTCTGCTATTTGTGCATTATTTATCGCGACCTCTATTTGCTGTGCAACAATCTCCAGTAGCTTTAACTCTTCTTCATCAAAGGCATTCTTCTTTAATGAATTTATATTTATAACCCCTACCGTTTTCCCTCCAAAGCGAACAGGCATAGACACATAGCTCTTTGTTCCCATCTCTCTTCCAGCAGGGCCAATAAAAGTATCCTGATCTACATCTGGACAATATCTCGGCTTTCCCTCTATGATTGTTTTCCATGTAAGGCCCTTCGGATAGAGAATTCTTCCCGCCCGTTCAATATACCAATCAGGGTAACCTCTATAAGCCTTTATAACCGCTTCTTCTCCTTCAACTAGGTAAATTGAGACGTTCTCCACCCCATCTATATTCTTACTCATTACTTCAACGGCGTTTTCTAAAACCTCTTGCAGTTCTATTGACTGATGGACACTCCTAGTCACTGTACTAATGATTGTCTCGTAACGACTCTTTTTGGATAACTCTCTATATAGCTTTGCCTTTGCTATGGCTGTAGCAATCTGAGTCACGATAGAAGTAAGTAAAGCCTCCTCAGTCTTGGTAAAAAGATATTCCCTATAGCTAAGAAGCCAGATTACTCCTATGGTCTTCCCCTCAAGAGTTATAGGTATTCCCAGCATACCCCTAAATCCAAGCTCCCGTCCTGCGGGTCCAACATCAGGGTCCTCCTGAGCATCTCTAACGTTTAATATCTTTCCCGTGTTTATGACCTTCCAAGTTGCACCCTTAGGATATGGAATAATCCCGGCTCTTTGGATAAACTCTTCGGGGAAATTCCTGTGGTCCTGTAACAATGCTTCTTTTTTAGCTTCATCAACCATATAAATAGATGCTATATCTACATTCTCTAGTTCAATAACTTTATCTAATGCAATCCTGTAGATATCCTGCAGGTTAAGGGACTGATGTACTGCTTGAGTGATGGTACTTAGTATTTCTAAGTCCCTATTTCTCTTATTTAAGTCCTCATATAAAGTTCCCAACTCCTCTCTCTGCCTTTGGGATCTTTCATACAAATATGCCTGCACTATTGCTGTTCCAATTTGGCTGCCTATAGCATTAAGGAGACTAATATCTCTAGAACTAAGCTCTAACACCCTATGACTGGCAAAAACTACTACTCCTATTGTTTTCTCTTCTTGCTTTATAGGCACTGCCACCATAGTGCGGTGACCTAATGCCCTACCCGCAGGACCAAGGTCAGGGTCTTTTTGAAGATCATCAATAAGGGTCAGTTCACCTGAGTTAATAACCTTCCATGTTACACCCTTGGGATATGGTATCCTCCCTGCCCTCTTAATGTAATCCTCTGTGAGTCCCCTATGAGCTTGAAGTACTGCTTCATTTGTATTTTCACCCACTAGATAAATCATGATGATATCAAAGGCTGTTATTCCTATAATTGCATCTAGAGCAATGTTGTATACTTCTTTAAGATTTAAAGACCTATGAACAGAGGTAGCTATTGTATTTAGGACGGATAAATCTTCATTTACTAACTGTAGGTCTTTAGTTTGTTTTGTCTTCGCTACGGCTATGGCAATCTGAGTACCAATAGAAGAAAAAAGCTCTATTTCCCTTTTGCCAAATTTATTCTTTTTATTACTGTGGAAATTTACAGTACCTATTGTTTTATCCTTTATCTTTATAGGTACTGACATAAAGCTTTGAAAACCTGCTTCCTTACCGGCGGGACCGACGTATGGGTCGGTTGATACATCTTGAACAATATAGGTCTCACCTGAGTTAATAACCTTCCATGTTACACCCTTAGGATATGGTATTCTTCCTGCTCTTTCTACGTATTTGTCAGGGTATCCTCTATGAGCCTCAAGTACCGCTTCATTTGTAGCTTCATCTACCAAATATATCCCTGCAATATCTATATCCGTTAGTTCCATAACCTTGTCTAGTGCGATATTAAAAACCTCTTTAAGGTCTGATGACTTATGAACCGCATCCGTAATAGTATTTAATGTCCTCAGCTCTTCATCTGACCGCTTGCGCTCGGTGATGTCTTTGCCAGTAGAGACAAAGTATGTGATATTTCCTTGCGTGTCCCTAATTGGCGTGATGGTCTTTTCCTCATAATACAACTCGCCATTCTTTCTCCTGTTAATCAGCACGCCACGGAAGACCTCACCGGAGAGAATCGTTTTCCATAGCGTCTCGTAGAGCTTGTCGTCATGCTTGCCCGACTTAAGTATCCTCGGTGTTTTGCCGATTGCTTCTTCTTTTGTGTAACCTGTAAATTTTTCATAGGTTGGGTTGACATATTCAATGACGCCGCCTTTATCAGTGATAACCACAAGGTCTGCAGTTTGTTCAACTACGCTTGATAGTTTCTTCAGAACCTCCTCCGCCCGATTGCGCTCGTTGATGATTGTGCGTAAATAATTCCCTATTCCCGCCAATCTGGCGATTTCTTCCTCTGCCTGTTGGCGCGCGGTGTTAGCACGTTGCAGTTCCTTCAAACTCCGCCGCAGTTCCAGTTGTGTGACCACAAGGTGGGGTAACACTCTTAATGCCTGCTTATGTTCCGCGCTGAGTTTACGTGGCACACGATCAATGACACAGAGCGTTCCCAATGCGTAACCTTCGGGGGTCACGAGAGGCATGCCGGCGTAAAAACGAATGTGGGGTTCAGAGGTTACCAGAGGGTTATCCGCAAAACGTTCATCTTTCAACGCATCCCGAACGATAAAGAGGTCAGGTTGTAAGATAGCATGGGCACAGAACGCGATATCCCTCGAAGTTTCTGTTATATCCAAGCCCACCCGCGACTTAAACCATTGCCGATTCTCATCAACTAGGGTGATGAGTGCGATGGGAGCTTCACATATATGTGCTGCCAAAGCTGTGAGGTCGTCGAATGCTTCTTCGGAAGGGGTGTTGAGTATCTCACACTGGCGAAGAGCCTCAAGCCTCGCCGCTTCGTTGTCGGGCAATGGCGCTTTCATTTTTTCTTCCAGGGAGTGCCTTTAAATACCAAACTAAAGAAGAACATGAAAAACAGGTTAATGTCTGTAATGGACAAAATTCTATTAAGAAAACTTCTTTGATTGAGTGTGTTCATGATCAACTAAAAAACATTTGTCAAATTGAGCATTCTCGGCATCGTTGTGTATACAACTATTTTATGGTAAACGTGGTCACTGTTCTTACTGCATACATATCAGCCAAGAAGCCTTCCCCGATGAAGTCGTCGGGGATCAGTTTTGGAGGGAAACTCCCTGTAATCTTTTGATTCTTATGTCGAACTCACGTCTTATTAAATCACTAAAGTACTCCACGGTCTTTTTAAGTCCTGTCATTAAATCTATCTTTGGTTTCCATCCTAGCTTTTCCCTTGCTAGAGTAATATCAGGACACCTCCTTCTAGGATCATCTTGAGGCAAAGGCTTAAAAACGATTCTGGATTCGGAGCCTGTAAGGTCAATAATCAATCTAGCTAAGTCTAAGATACTAATCTCATTTGGATTGCCCAAGTTTACAGGCCCAGTAATGCCTCGAGGAGTATTCATCATCCTAATAATCCCGTCTACCGTATCATCTACATAGCAAAAAGACCTTGTTTGTGATCCATCTCCATAAATGGTTATATCCTCACCCTCTAAAGCCTGGATAATAAAGTTGCTTACCACCCGCCCGTCATTGGGATGCATTCTGGGGCCGTAGGTGTTAAATATTCTAACGAGCTTTATATCTATGCCATGCTGACGGTGATAATCGAAAAACAGGGTCTCAGCACAACGCTTTCCTTCGTCATAACAAGCCCTTAGACCAATGGGATTTACGTATCCCCAGTAGGTTTCGGGTTGAGGATGAACCGTTGGATCACCATAGACCTCGCTGGTTGACGCTTGAAGAATCCTGATTTTTAGCCTCTTAGCCAGACCAAGCATGTTTATAGAACCTGAGACGTTTACTTTAGTCGTTTGAACTGGATCGAATTGATAATGAATCGGGGATGCAGGACAGGCGAGATTATAAATCTCATCCACTTCTGTATATAGAGGAAAACATATATCGTGGCGGATAATCTCAAAATAGGGATTTCCTAAAAGGTGTTTAATGTTTTCTTTAGCTCCTGTAAAAAAGTTATCAACACAAATGACCTCATGGCCTTCGTCTAAAAGCCTTTCGGAGAGATGAGACCCAATAAAACCTGCACCTCCTGTAACTAAAATTCGCTTTACCATTTCTCACTACCCTTCCATAGCTCATTTATTAACTTATGCTTATCCTTAAAGACCTACAGCCAGAAAGCTCGTAAATTTATTCAGGAGGGTGTTAACTAGAGCTTCGCCACCTCACTTACATGAATAGAATAGTGCGCGCGGGTAGCGGGCTTCCTCGTGAGCACTCGACTGAGATCTTTGAGTGAGCCTCAGACGAACTCCTCGTCGCAGGCTAAGCCGAACGACAATTTGGCAAAGCCAAGTGGCGATTCCTTCAAAAAATCCTTCTTTCAACTGTAGACAGAAAACCCCCTAAGCCAACTCCACGATTTTTATATCCACTTCAACTACAACAGAGCGCTGGATGATATCAATCGAGAGAATAAGTCTATAACTACCCCTTCTCTCTAATATCCTCCCTCTCATCCCTTGAAGTGGTCCATTTGTAATTACAACTTCTCTTCCTTGAATAAAATAGGGATACGGGTCATATTTCAGTTTGCTCTCTAAAACCCTTTTTATCGCATCAATCTGCTCAACTGGAACTGGAACAGGATTTCCATTTATGCCAAGAATTCTAACAACACCACGTGTATTTAAAACACTCAACCTATCTTGGAGAAGCAAATTAACAAACAAGTATCCTGGAAAAAGGGGAAGCTGAACCCTTTTTCTTCTATCTTTCCAACTATTTACTTCTTCTCTAAGTGGAAGAAACGTCTCTATGTATTTTTCAGCAAGAGATGAATTTACCGTCTTTTCGTGTCTAACTACAGTATAAACGGCATACCATTCTTTGTTCATACAGGAAGCAAGAGAATTACAATCACTCATCTTCTACTACCCTCGTATCTTTAATCTTGTAATTTAGCTCTTTAACCCTCCACTTACTCTCCTGCCATGATAGAGCCCACTTTATTGTTCCATTGGAACTTTCGATTTTTTTATCGTTCTTGTTCTTAAAAGTAACAACAAAGTCTCCATTTATAGAGGCATTGTAGTCTTTAAAATCAACATTTTTTATATCGACATCGTATCCGATGATCTCTAAAGAAGAAAAATTCTCTCTATACGAAGGGATAGCTTTTGATACCTCAACCCCGTTTTCTCTTGCATCAGGCTTAAAAAAGGATATAAATAGATTCATATCCCTATTCTTGTATGCTGAGACATACTCAGAGACAAAGGAATACAAAGACGTTTTATCGGGATAAGAAACGGACATGGGTTCGTTGCTAGAGTACTTGGGTTCATATTTTTCTTTTTGGTTTGCTTTAACCTCGCTTTTTATCTCCAAAGCGTTAGCCTCTTTTACAACCTTAGGTTTTTGCCCGATTTGGCTTCGCTCAAACACCCGATTACTCTCCTCATTTTGTTTTTTGGCTACCGTTTTTACCAATTTTTCAACACTTCTCTTTTCCGTCTTTCCTTTTTCAAATTTCTTCTTCACAACCCCTTTTTGCTGAACTCCAGGGATAATTAAAACATCACCTATATCCAAACGGTTGCTTTTAAGATTATTGGTCTCTTTTAGGTTCTTAACCGATGTGTTAAATCTCCTTGCTATTTCCCAGAGATTATCTTCCTTTATAACAACGTATTTATTCTGCTTTATTTTTGAAGTTTCTTTCGGTTGAAGAATCTTCTTTTCTTCTTTTTTAGCAATAAGAACCTTTTCGCTTTCTTTAAGTAGAAGAGCCGCTTCTTTTTCTTCTCCCTCAAGTTTAGTAGTAGATGGCTCTTCTGTAGTCAGTTCCGAGACTTCTTCCGATTGTGGAAACCTATTTTCAACTTCAGGTTCCTCGGGTTTAGAAGGAATGGTTTCCTTCATAGCCAAAGTAGGGGGAGTTTCAGGTGTTTTTAGTTTGGTATCCTCACCCTTTTTTGCAAGCTCTCTTTTTTCTTTATCTGGGTGAAAGACCAAGCTTGATTCTCGAAGGTAAAGAACCGTAGCAAGAAAAATAACAACAAGTGAAACCGAATAGATTAGCTTCTTTGAAGTCTCTTCCATCCGAAAGCTTTTAACCACAACAGGTAGCATAGGAAGACGCCTTGCATCATATTCAATTCTTTTTTTGGGGTTTGATAAGACTTCGTAAGCCCCATTTAACTTCTTTGTAATATCAAGCCCATCTTGTCCTATTTTATCCGGATGGTAAGTCTTCATAAGGTTTAGCCAGCTTCTTTTAATCTCCTCAGCCGAAGCCGTGTGGGAAACATCAAGGATTTTGTAGTAATCCTCTTTTGGCTCGTATGGGGCAAAATAAGAAAGGATAAATTTTGCCTGCTCAACTATAAATTGCTCGCTTATCTTTTCATCCCTGGCAACCTTCTTTAATGCGTGATAATTAGGAGAGTCTTTTCCTCTTGATATGTCTTTGAGTAAAGAGAAAAAGAAAAAAGTGTCCTTTGAAAACTCTCTCACAAGTTCTCTTATATCTGTTGCCCTTATAATCTGACTAATCACTTTTTCAAATACCTTCTTCTCTACTTTGAGCATTTGCGTTAGACTCAACCTTAAAGAGTTTTACGTCATCTATCCATGCAGTGCCAGAGATATACCTGTCAAGCTTCGGACTTTTATAACGTCTAAGCCTTAGCAAAATGGATTTACAATCAGAAGGCGTATGAAAAGAAAGCTCAACCTTCTTCCACTCGGCCGTTTCTGTAAGTGGCTCAGTTGCTTTTGTCATGCTACCTGTTGGATAGCAATAAACCTCCCAGCTTATGCCATTTCTCGTTGTAATTTCACGAGTAGCCATATAGGAGGTAAGGAGATAATCCGTATCTGGCTCAAGGGTTATTACTTGAGAGATATGATAAAAATCAATATTATGCTTTCCATCAAATTCTACTCTTAAAGATTTTGTTCCCTGAAACCTTTTCTCCCAATCAAAATCAATGCTCACTCCATCCGCTTTCTGGGTTTTCCAATCAAAGCCCCTACCTAGTAGCTCGTTTTCAAACCCTCCGTTCCAAATAAGTGAATCATTTTCACTCTTTCCAATCACCTCGCTCCAGATGGAAAAAGCGTCAGAACCTCTATTCTTTCTTATAAGAAATTCGATATAGCTAAAAGCAATATCATCGTTCGACTGAGGCCTGTCCTGAGCGGAGTCGAAGGGCTCACGAACGTCTGAAACTATCCTTTCCCTCTTCATCCTTTTCCAAACAGGAAAGGTCTCATCCAATTTATCTTTCGAAATCAGGTAGCTAAGATAAGTTGGAAGAACCTCATCGCCAATGACGTTGTTTAGAATAAGCTCAGGGTCTCCAATTATCTCCCAACAAATATCAAACACCCTCTTTCTTCTTCCTGGGTCTGCTTTTGCAACAATCCCGAGGCTTTTCATAGCCATAGACTTATCGCCGAGTCTTAAAGCAAGCATAGAGCCCTCCCAAAGATATGCAATTGATTTCGGGGTTAGCTCAGACAAACGCCTAAGTGTAGCTAAGGCCTTTTGCTTTTCACCATTTTTGCTTCGCCCAAATGCCCCACCACTACCTGCAATTTGGCTATCGCCGAAACGCCCTACCCGCAAACCCGCGTTTTCAACAAACATCTCAGTAAGCCCTAACCATGAAGAAGAAAGAAGAGGATTTAGTTCAAGGGAACTGATATAGAAAGCTTCAGCCTTCTTTTCATCAAGTGTAAGTATATGATAAAGACTAGCTAGACTAAAATTAAGCTCAGCATCATGAGGATTTAAAGCGAAGCTCTTTTCCATAGAGTATATATCCTCCTCCTTAAAGAGAACTGAAGAAAGTCCGAGTCGAACCGTCTCTTCAATAAGAAAAAGACTAAGCGTGAGGAAGATGAAGATTCGACTTTTTTCTTTTACCCTCCTCATTGTTGTAGTAGTAATAGTAGCTATATCCATATTTACTTCGTCTTGATTCAAGTCTATTTACAATAGTCCCGATAATCCTTCCTCTTACTCTTAGGATGTCCTCTATACTACTGCGTAGTGTTTGCCTTTGGGTAATTCCAATGCTTGTTACGAGTAAAACTCCGTCTACCACTGATGCGAGAAGCCGTGAGTCGGCAAAACCCGCAATCGGAGGGCCGTCAAGAATCACATGGTCATATTCTTCAAGCAGGTGTTCGATTAGCTCTTTCATTCTCTTTGAACCGAGAAGCTCAGCAGGATTTGGCGGAATCGGACCCGAAGTGATTATATCTAAGCCATCCAAACTTGTCCGATTAATCACACCCGAAAGTTCCATTTTCCCAACCAAATACGTACTTAACCCAAAGGCATAGCCGTTGTTTAGGAAAAGCTTATGTAGTCTTGGCTTTCTCAAATCCGCATCTATTAGAACCACCTTGAGTCCAGACTGAGTGAATGAAAGTGCGAGATTGGATGCACATGTAGTTTTTCCCTCGAGTGGTTGAGTGCTGGTTATCAAAAGTGATTTCGGAGGGGAGTTAGGAGATGAATACAGAATGGATGTTCTAATAACTCTAAAGGCTTCAGATACTAGGGACTTTGGATTTGCATAAACTACCTTCTCAAGGTCTTGTAGTTCATTCTCATCCACGAGTGGAATAGCTCCCAAAAATGGAAGAGAAAACCGCCTTTTAACCTCTTCTTCGTCTTTTATTGTGTTATCAAAATGCTCAAAAATAAACGCTAGAAAAACCCCTCCCATAAGACCCATCAAGATTGCAAGAAGCATATTAAGCTTTATATTTGGCTTATAAGGGATAAGAGGGGTAGAGGCATAATCTACAACCTGTATGTTAGTTGCTCTAATTCCAGATGCTACTTCAGTCTCTTTAAGCCTTTGAAGAAGATTCTGATAGATAGATTTGTTTGTTTCTACTTCCCTTTCAAGAATCCTATACTGGACTGTTTTATCATTTAGTTTGGTAACAAGCTTCTTCTGTTCATCAGTTCTTTGCATGAGGATATTCTGCTTTGTTAATGCAGTCTGGTAGTCTTTCTTTATGCTTTCAGCAATTCCGTTTATACGCCCTTTAATATCGCTTTGAATCCTTCCGAGTTGTGCGGCAAGCTGCTTCATCTCAGGATAGTTTGGTCCGTATATAACTGACATATTGTCGTACTGTGATTTGAGCTTTGTATGTTCTTCGTCTAATGTCTGAATCGAGGAATCACTTATTACTTGGGGAAAGTACTCGTAATTCCCAGCTTGAATCTCCTTATAGAGAGCCTCCTTTGTGAGTCTCTCTGTCTCCGCCTTTGAAAGGGCATCGTTTAGTTCAGCAAGTTGCTTGTAGGTAAGATTAAATTTTTCATCTAGAGAGACAATATCTGCACCTTTTGCATAAGAGCTAAGCTCTTCTTCAGCCCTTTCGAGCTTTGCTTTTACCTCTCCGAGTTGTTTTTCAAGAAACCGCCTTGCAGCTTTTGTCGCATCGAGTTTTCTTTCTAAAACCCATCCTATGTACTCATCCACTAAAGTGTTTGCTACCTTTGCTGAAAGTTCTGGAAAGGAGCTTTCAAAGCTAATCTGAACGAGTCTTGACTTTCTATCAGGTGTTACTTTAACCCTATCTAAAAAGGAATCTAGCAATCCTTCTTCTCTAGCCAGTTGCCTTTTTTCGATTTCTATGGGGTCTGATTTTTTTTCATTTGCTTGAAGAATTTGAGCAAATGTGTCATTCACAAATGATATAAATCCAGGTTTTTTCTCCTTTACTGCGAACTCGGGATGTAAATCAAGCTGAAGGGCACTTACAACCTCTTTAGCCAATGATTTGCTTTCAATGAGTTTGTACTGTGTTTCGTAAAAGGAGTCAGTTTGTTGAGGTTGGGGCTCAAGCTCAACTACTTCTTGAAATGTGGTTATTTTGGGATTTTCAGGTGCTATCTCTATCGTAGCTTCAGCCTTATATATTCGGTTCATAAGTAAGGATGCAATAGCTACAGTTACAACCGAGATAGCAAGGCAGGATATTACAATCCATTTTCTTCTTAAAATAACGTCTATATAGTCTCTTAGATTCGGCTCTTCCTCGATATGGGTATCGTATTCTCTCCTAACCTGAGTAGATAAGGGGTAATCCTCTCTTTCCTTTAATTCGTTGCTCTTATATTCAACTACATCTCTTTTATTTCCTTCTTCCAAAAAAAGTGACCTCCACAGAAAAATTTCTTACTGCTGATACCGCTCCGGAGGGTCGTAACCCACGCCGACGAGACCCAGTAAGAAATTAAGACGAAGCCCATAAATAAACCTTTTAGCAATGCTTGCACCAACTATTACGGCATCTCCATCTTTTACTATAGGGTCCTCGGCCTCCCCTTTCTGAATCTTTTCTAAATCCAGTCCTGTAATTTCTCTTTTTCCATTACCCATATGACGAACCAACTTAACATCACCGCCATTTGCATAGGTTGTAAGCCCACCTGCCATGGCAATGCTATGAGTCACAGTAGTAGACCTTTCTTTCATCGGAAAAGAGCCTGGTTTCCTCACCGCTCCTTCCACAAAGACAGTTCCAGTCTCAGGGACGTAAACAACATCCCCGGGTTTAAGCACCACATTTATCTCTGAATTGCCTTTTAAAAGCAATTCGTCAAGGTCTACTACATAAGCCTCCCTTCTCCCATTGCCTTCAGCCCTTGTAAGATAAACAGTCCTTCCAGCGTTATCTTTTAATCCCTTTGCGGCGGCAAGAGAATCAAGAAGCGTCTGCCTTCCTAAGAGTTCGTAACTGCCGGGTTCTCTTACAAACCCAACTACCGATACAAGCTTGCTCTTATGTTCTTTAACAAAGACACCTACATGAGGGTTATTGATATAGCCATCACTTTTTAGGAGATTTTCGATTTTCTCCTCCGCTTCCCTAGCGGTGAGTGCATTTACATCAACGCTCCCCAAAAGAGGAAGAGTTATCTGTCCCCTTGAGCTTACACGAACAGTGCTCGTTAGCTTTTCAGACTCAAATACTTTGACTTCGAGTAAATCGGCAGGACCTATAAGATAATCAGCCGGTGATGCAGGAGCTCCAGAACTCTGTGTAATTAGCCTAGAGTTAAACTCCTTAATTTCTTGGGCGGATTCAATTCGACTCTCAGGGGGCAAAGAATCTGGAACTTTCTTTCCTCCACCACAGCTAATTACAGAAATAGCAGACAGTACGGACAGTAGATATATAGCCCTACTTATAATAAACACCATCCCTCCATACTTACGTAGGCTGAGTCTTTACTGTTTACTGTGGAGGAAGTATCCGGCTTACCACTTCATCTCCTCCTCCGGATCCTCCTTCGTGGGACCCTATTATAGCTCCAGTGGTCATGCCAGCACTGGTCAGAGTACCAGCACCTAGTGCTGCAACCCCAGCGACTGGCGCAGGGAAAAATCCAGCGATCAACTCTTTATTTACTGGCTGTAGCAATAAAGTTCCATCAGCGCCAACACCCTTTACGGCTAACTCTGTTCCGGGTGAGAGAGGATTGTCTTTTAAATCAACAATCGGCTGTCCGTTATCATCTACTATTACTCCATTAAAATTCTTCCCCTCAATTTGAACCGCGCACTCAGGTATACACTGGGTCTCATTAGTTCCGGTCTTTCCGACTATCTCCTCTGGCACTGCTCCTACGACTTCTGCCTGTGCTAAATTGATCTTCTGTCCCGCATTTATTCTGGTCAAGCCCTTAGAGGTTAATGCCTCTAACGAGCCTTCGCCAACCTCTACTATAGTGTCTTTATCAGTAACCATTATTCTGCCCGTGATTATAGTATTGCTGGTCAGCGCTACTTTTGGTGAGAAAACCTCTCCTTGCTGGGTTTTAAAAGAAACCCTTACCTTATGGGGTTGAAGTCTAAAATATATGTTTCCTTTTTCAATTTGAAATACGATCTGCTCCCCCTCATCAAGAGCTTCAAGGACGGTTTCCTTATCAGCTATTAATGTTCCTCCGGAGATCTTTATAAGGGATTCATATTCATAGGTCACTTTATTCCCCGAAACTAAAGGATAGGTTTTTATACCGGAAGACGTATAAATCGCAGCCTTTCCCAATATAGTAGCCGCATTTAGTGTCTCAAGGTTTACTAAAAGAAATGCTAAGATAAATAGAAGATATTTGAGTATTTTCATAATTTTGTCCTCCTTTTTTTTCTACATGTCTTAATAATAGCAAATACAATGCCAAAGGGGAGGAGGTTTTGGAGCTATCATAAAGTGTAATAAAATCAGAGAGTTAACACGCTTTTCTCAGGTGAGAGAGGTGGGAAAATTATGGTGAAAATAGGTAATTAACTTCCTATCAGAAGGGAATTAATTCCCTATTTTCTGCAAAAGTTCAGAAACATAAAAAGATCCCGTTTCTCCTTGGATAACATACCTCATAGTAAAATATCTAATTCATGATTCAGGATTTCCCATATGTTATGGACTCATACATTTGCTTGACAAGAGCTTATTTCTTGTTAGATACTACTAACTCTTTTTTATACTTTTACTCTATAGACAAAGCTAGTCTGTTTGGTAAACAATAAAACAAAAAACAAGAGGAGTATATTGAAACAAGGAAAAGAGGAGATGATGAAAGAATACCATTAATTAACCCTGAAACAAGTTCAGGGTTAATTAACCTCAATTATTGAGGAGATTTTAAGATGAAGAATCATCGGCACTTAGAAGGACTTAAATGAAAGCAATCTCAGTTTTAATGCTGATTGTGCTACTAGGTGGTTTGATTGCACTCACTACAGGATGCACTGAACTAAATATGGGAACACAGGTTCTTTTTGAAGGACCACTAATGGCACAAAGCAAATGCTCAGATATATTTGCAATTTATTATGTAGAAGTAAAAGAGTGTATGGGTGTATCAAAACCACTACCTTTGCCGGATTTGAAAATTATGTGCGGTGAGGGGGTCATGTGCGGGGATAAAGTTGGACTTGGATGCTATCACAATGCCCTGAGTCCATCTCAGGGTAGAAAGGGAACTATAATTATCCCAGTCGAGACAAATCCAACTGTGATTAAGCACGAATTTATCCATCATATACTGTTCTTAACAACAGGTAATATAGATCTAAATCATAATTCAGAATGGTTTATAAAATGTGGGGGATTGGAGTGTCAATCTCCTTCTGCCTATCCTTCGCCATCTCAAGAAGGATTTTAAAAAACTCGCCCCAAGATAGGATTGATATAATCTGAATGATTACTGATAACCATATAGACATTACTTTCTCCTATGGATTACTTATATCGAACTGCTCAATTCCTGACCTGATACCATCTACAACAACCGAATTGTCCATAAACTCAACCTTATTTTTTTCTAAGGCCTCTTCTCCGCTAGATACCTCGTCCACTTGGTAGACTATGATGCAAGACCGTAATTTTTTGCTCTCTCTGAGTCAAAAGCAGCGTGGATTTTATGTGGGCGTGTGGAGCGCCTCCTTAGACAACAGTTAAACCAGACACCCCTACCGCACCGATTCTTCCAGTGAAGGCGTTTCCATTGGCAAGGTTGGGGGAAATTAAGGTGAAAATAGGGAATTATCTCCCTATCTTAAGGGAATTATTTCCCTATCAGAAAGGAACTAATTCCCTATTTTCCTTGACAAGAGCTTATTCCGTGAGATAATACCATGTCTTTTTATACTTTTACTCTATAGACAAAGCTATTCTGTTTGGTAAAGAGTAAAACACAAAACAAGAGGAGTATATTGAAACAAGGAAAAGAGGAGATGATGAAAGAATACCATTAATTAACCCTGAAACAAGTTCAGGGTTAATTAACCTCGATTATTGAGGAGATTGAGGAAGAATTATCAGCACTTAGAAGGGGTTAAATGAAAGCAATCTTAGTTTTAATGCTGATTGTACTACTCGGTGGTTTGATTGCACTCACTACAGGATGCACTGAACTAAATATGGGAACACAGGTTCTTTTTGAAGGACCACTAATGGTGCAAAGCAAGAGCTCAGATATATTTGCAATTTATTATACAAGAGTAAAAGATTGTATGGGTGTATCAAAACCACTACCTTTGCCGGATGTGAAAATTATAGATGGCAATGGGGTCATGTGTGGGGATAATGTTGGATTTGGATGCTATCATAATGATTACAGAAAGGGGACTATAATTATACCAATTGAGACAAATCCAACTGTGATTAAGCACGAATTTATCCATCATATACTGTTTTTAACAACAGGTAATATGGATCTTAATCATAATACAGAATGGTTTATAAAATGTGGGGGATTGGGAGAACAAGTTCAGCGGCCGAGGAAGGATACTCTATCTCAAAACCTTCTTCCAAACTAAGCCTGGAGAGAATCGGCACATATTCTTCTCGTCAACTACTAGAGCTGTTTTACTCATTCTCCGTTAGAATTGAATCTTTTTAACTTTACCCGCAGGGTTTTGGAGTCAATACC
>LDXN01000014.1 GCA_001443445.1 Candidatus Dadabacteria bacterium CSP1-2
TCGAAAGGGACTCGTTGTTGAGAACTATTTGATTTATAAGAAACTTTATTTGAGCAACAGCCTGTTGAGACCTGACCCCCCTACTCTGTACTATGCCGGGCGTTAGAAAAAATCTTGAAATTTAAAAACGATGGTCTGAATTTGGTTATTATTTATCGGCTACCTTCTCGATTTCCTCAATGAGTGCGTCAACAAGTTCCTCTTCTTTTAGGGACTTGATGAGTTTACCTTCCTTGTAAAGCATTCCTTTTCCGCGCCCTCCGGCAATCCCTAAGTCTGCTTCTGCGGCTTCGCCGGGACCATTTACAACGCATCCCAAAATTGCAACCTTAAGGGGCCTGTCAAGTTGTATGTTTCTTACCCTACCCTCAACCTCGTCTACAAGCTTCATGAGGTCAATCTCTAGCCTTCCACAACCGGGGCATGATATGATTTCTACACCCTTTTGTCTAATCCCGAGAGACCTCAATATATCTATCCCAACATGAACTTCTTCGACTGGATCACCTGTGAGGGAAACCCTAATAGTGTCTCCAATCCCATCAGCGAGAAGCGTTCCTATACCGACCGCCGATTTGATTGTCCCCATCTTCATAGTTCCTGCTTCCGTAACCCCAAGGTGAAGTGGGTAATCCGTTTTTTCAGCAATAATTCGGTAAGCCTCTATCATAGTCATTACGTCTGTGGATTTTACAGATATCTTTATATCTCTAAAATCTAAATCTTCGAGAATGCGAACGTGCTTAAAGGCACTTTCGGCAAGGGCTTCTGCAGTAGGGCTTCCATATTCCTTCATTATTTCCTTTTCAAGCGAGCCTGAATTTACACCGATTCTAATTGGAATCCTTATATCCTTAGCTGCCTTAACAACTGCTTTGATTCTATCATTGGACCCTATATTTCCAGGATTGATCCTAAGCCCATCTACTCCCTGGTTAATCGCTTCAAGAGCTAGACGGTAATCAAAGTGAATATCAGAGATTATAGGAATATTCACCTGCCTCTTTATTTCTCCAAGGGATTTTGCAGCATCCATATCTGGAACAGCAAGCCTTACTATGTCACACCCTGCCATTTCAAGCTCTTTTATCTGTTTCACTGTGGCGGGTATATCCTGAGTATCCGTCTTTGTCATAGACTGAACACTTATAGGCGCACTACCTCCAATTTTTACGCTTCCTAGAGTTATTTCCCTGGTTTTCCTTCTCATTCTAGGTTTATAAGATTAGGGTAATTACAATTAGGTGTCAAGTTATGGAGCTCGGTGATTTGGTCAGTTCAAATCTATTTAAAATCGAATAGTAACAACAGATTTGCTACTTCGGAATAGAGGTAAATGACACAAGAACCCTTTCATACAAAATAACCCTTTTTGTTGTTATTAAATAGCTTAGATCCTAAATACTCAAATAAATCTCCAAATATGTGAAGGAGAATTTAATTTCCAAAGTTTAAGTTTGTGTTAATTACTACTTAAAGGTTTTAGATAACATATTGTGTTATAATTAAATTAGTTCAATATCATTAGGAGGGAAAAAATGGCAATGAAGAAAATCCCTATTAAAAAAGAGGAAGTTAAAGATCAGGGTGTTACACTCACTACATTTCAGAAATCGGAAGAGGTTGACGAAGTAGCAGAGATAACAGAAGAGAAGGTTCTAGAAGCCCTAAAATCGGTTCGGGATCCAGAAATACCCGTTGATATTGTAAACCTAGGATTGATTTACAATGTAGGGGTCTCTGGAAAAAACGTTCACCTTAAGATGACACTTACTACCCCAGGGTGCGGCATGGGTAAAACTATTGCTAAACAGGCAGAAGGCGCTGTGAAATCTCTAGGAGTAAAAAACGTCTTAGTCGAGATTGTGTGGGATCCACCCTGGAATCCAGACATGATGAGCGATGAGGCGAAAGAGAGTTTGGGCATAGCATAAGAATTGGAGAAGGAGACTGGTATGCAGTTAAACCCTGAGGGAATCCGAAACATTCTCAAGAAGGTAAAGTATCCTGGTTTCTCAAGGGATATAGTCTCATTTGGGATTGTAAAGGATATAGGTGTAGATGGCTCTAAAGTTATTATCTCGCTTCTACTTCCAAAACCTGATGAGAAACTTGAGTCAGAAATTGAAGGCACCGTTAGAAAGACCCTTTTAGAATCTCCTGGAATCTCTGAAGTAGATGTTCGTATAGGAGCAAGGGAGGCGAAAAAGATACCTACCCAGGCGGGTGGCCCAGTGAAGGCTGAGGTTCCTGGTATTAAATACTTTATCGCCGTGGCAAGCGGAAAAGGCGGTGTTGGAAAGTCCACTGTAGCAGTAAATCTGGCTATTGCTATTTCTAAGTTAAGAAAAAACGTGGGCCTAATGGATGCTGATGTTTGGGGTCCAAGCATTCCAATAATGATGGGTTTAAACGCAAGACCTATAGCAACTCCAGAGAAAAAAATTATTCCACTTGAGAAATACGGCTTAAAACTTATGTCGATAGGTTTTCTTATAAGCGATGATGATACAGTTATCTGGAGAGGCCCTATGGTCCACGGTGCAATTAAGCAGTTTATAGAGGAAGTTGAATGGAAGGGAACAGATTACCTGGTGATTGATCTCCCACCTGGTACTGGCGATGCACAGCTTTCCCTTGTTCAAACAGTACCCCTTAGTGGCGGTGTAATAGTTACTACCCCACAGGATGTGGCATTAATTGATGTGAGACGCGGAGTGCAGATGTTTAGAAAGCTGAATGTACCTGTTCTTGGCGTTGTAGAAAATATGAGTTATTTAATCTGCCCCCATTGCAGTGGGGAAGTGGATATATTCAGCAGAGGGGGAGGAAAAAGGATGGCTGAGAAATTCAATGTGCCCTTTTTAGGAGAAGTCCCGATTGACCCAGAGATCAGAAAAGGCGGAGACGAAGGTTTCCCGATAGTTTTATCTAACCCAGAAAGCCCCGCGGCTAAGGCGTTTATGGAAGTAGCCGAAAAGGTTTTAAAAACTATAGAATCTACTTAATTCGGAATTGAGAATTAGGAATTGAAAATTGGAACTAATTCTTAGTACCTAATTCCCAATGTCGCCTCCTTTTATAAAACTCACCTTGACTCGTGCTAGACGATGATTATTTTGTTTGTAGGTTGAGAGAAAAGAAATTGAGTCAAGGAGGTAGATAAAATGATAAGAGGTTTAAGAGTATTAGATCCATGGAAAGATTTTGGTTCACTGCAAGAGAGGATAAACAGGATGTTTGATGATACGATAAGGACTCTCTATCCAACTGATGGTGAAGAGCTTGAGAAGGGTACCTGGGCACCCGCCGTAGATATCTATGAGACTAACGATAGTTTTGTTGTAAGTGCAGATCTTCCCGGGCTAAATAAAGACGAAATACAGATTGACTTAAAGGATAATACCCTTACACTAAAGGGAGAAAAGAAATTCGAGGAGAAGGTGTCAAAGGATAATTACATTAGAGTCGAGCGAGCATATGGATCATTTGTACGTAGCTTTACGCTCCCTCAGAATGTAGATCCTGAAAAGATTAAGGCCAAGTATAAAGAGGGCGTTCTCGAAATAACTATTCCAAAGAAGGAAGAAGCAAAACCTAAGCAGATAAAAGTTGAGTTGAGCTAAAAGGGAAAGCTGCTTCTGCCTTTCAGAGCAGAGGCAGCTTTTTTTAGATATGGCGTCTAAAAGGGATTATTACGAAGTCCTAGGCGTAACAAGAAACGCTTCCAAAGAGGGTATTAAAAAGGCCTACCATAAGCTAGCACGCCGTTACCATCCCGATTTAAATCCCGGAAATAAAGAAGCTGAAGAAAAGTTCAAAGAGATTCAAGAGGCATACTCCGTTCTATCTAAAGATGAGAAGAGAAAGGCTTATGATACGTATGGAAGCGCTGAGTTTCAGCCAGGAGCGAGAACTACGTGGCAATGGCCAGAAGGTGCACCTGAAGGATTTGCATTTAGTTTCGGGGATTTTTCAGGAATTGAAGATATAGTAGGAGAGGTATTTGGTACTAGAGAATCAGCCAGAGCGCGACGTAAAGGTAGGGATTTAGAGTATCAAATTGAAGTAGATTTTGAAACAGCTATTAAAGGTGGATCAAAGGACATTACTATTACAAGAGGATCTAATTGTTCTGTCTGTAATGGAAGCGGGGTCCGTCCAGGGGCAAGTACAAAAACATGCTCTAAATGCAAAGGAAGCGGTACGGGCCCTTCTAGTATTTTCAATATGTCAAAGTCATGCAATGTATGTGGAGGTACCGGAAAGGTCCCAACTGACCCGTGCCAGTCATGCAGCGGGAGCGGGAGATTGCCTCTAACTGAAACAATAACCGTGAGAATTCCACCAGGGGTTGATAATGGGTCGAGAATCAGGGTACAAGGAAAGGGTGAAGTGGCAAGAGGCGGAGGAACCTCCGGCGACCTTTATCTCGTTGTAAAGATTTCCCACCACCCTATTTTTCAACGCGAGCAGGATGATATTTATATCGAACTACCAATAACGATCTATGAAGCGGCTTTGGGAGCTAGAATTACAGTCCCTACCGTTGATGGAGCAGTTTTAGTAACTGTTCCTTCTGGAACTCAGAGTGGAACAAAGCTTAGGCTTCGTGGAAAGGGAGTGCCACACCTAAAAAACAAAGAGCGTGGGGATCAGTATGTAGTTGTAAAGATCGTACTGCCTGAGCAAATAAATGAGAACTCTAAAAAAAGGTTCGAAGAGCTTGCCAAAACCTCACCTTATAATCCCAGAACACATCTAGAAAAGTACATAAGATGAAACGTTATTCTATTGATACCTTGATAGAGATACTTGATGTAAGGCCAAGCTTTATAAAAAGGCTTGAACAAGCAGAAATTATTCTCCCAATGGTACAAGGAAAGGAAACCTTTTATACTGAGTACGATATAGGAATGCTTCTTCTTGCTAAGGACCTTAAAGAAATGGGAATAAACCTTGCTGGGATCGAGGTAATCCTTGAGATGCGTGAGCGTATGTTAACTATAAGAAAAGAGGCAGACGATATTTTATACAGGCTTCTAAAGTATATTTATGAAAATATAAAAAAAGATAGAAGGAGATGGAAGACTCATGAGCGATGAAGGAAAGAAAAACCCTAATGAAAGTGAACTCTTCAAAATGGACTTTTCCACCTTTGTGCTTTCTCTAAATGCATCTGCCCTAATCCACTTAGGTGAAATACCTGATCCCACATCTAAGGAAAGAACAGTAAATCTTTCAGCCGCTAAGCACACAATAGAAATCCTAGAAATAATTAAGGACAAAACAAGGGGAAATCTTGACGGTGATGAAGAAAAACTACTTGACGATGTGCTTTTTAATCTAAGGATGAAGTATGTTAAAAACATAGATATTGAGAAGAAATGATCCTCCTCATTATAATAAAAGGAACCAATTTTACTAACCTCTATCTTGCATAATGCCTATTTCATCTATTATCAAACGCTTTAATGAGCTAAGGATTTTAGTAATTGGGGATATTATGCTTGATCGCTACATATGGGGAAGAGTCAAAAGAATATCCCCTGAAGCCCCAGTGCCGGTACTCAAAGTATCGGGTGAAAATCTATCACTTGGTGGTGCTGCAAACGTTGCTGTAAACCTAAAAAGCCTTGGTGCTAAAGTAGAACTTTTTGGAATCATAGGGAGCGACTACGAAGGTGAAAAATTAATAGACCTTCTAAAACAAATTGACATAGACTCAAAAGGGATAATATATGATCTTGAAAGACCGACGACTACAAAAACAAGACTCATTGCTGAAAGTCAACATATAGCACGAGTGGATAGGGAAGAAACTTTTCCAATCTCTAATAATTTGAAAAAAGAATTAATAAATCTATTTAAGAAATCAGTCGAAGACCGAATACCACATGGAATAATAATCTCCGACTATGCTAAAGGGACAATCAACAAAGATTTATCAATCGAAATCATTAGGCTTGCGAATGAGAAGGGAATCTCTGTTGTCGTAGATCCAAAAGGAAAGGATTTTTCTAAATATAAGGGAGCGAACGTAATTACACCTAACCAGAGAGAGACCGAAGATATATGCGGCTTCCCAATAGAAGATAATGAAACACTTAAAAAAGCAGTGGATATATTAATCGAAGCAACCGATGCTGATGGTGTTTTAATTACACGAGGCAAACAAGGAATTAGCTTCTCCGTGAAAGGTAATGAGGTAAAAACTATTCCCTCTCATGCGAAAGAGATTTTTGATGTCACTGGTGCCGGTGATACTGTCATAAGTACATTTACGCTCTCATTTCTTTCATCAAATTCGTGGGAGGATTCGGTTAAGATTGCAAACCATGCTGCTGGAATAGTGGTTAGCCGCATCGGGACAGCGACGGTTACACAAGGAGACTTGCTGGATTATTTTGGAAACGAGAAATATTCACTTAGTAGTAAAATACAAAGCAGGGAACTCCTTTCGTCTACGATCTCTCGATTAAGGGCAAAAGGAGAAAAATTAGTTTTTACAAATGGCTGCTTTGATATATTTCATATAGGACATCTTAAACTTCTTATGGAAGCAAAGAAGCTAGGAGACGTGCTTGTAGTGGGTATCAATAACGACGATTCGGTAAGAAGACTTAAAGGAGAGGGAAGACCGCTTATCTCAGAAAAAGATAGAGTTCATATAATAGCTGCACTAGACTGCGTTGATTATATCGTTTTATTCAAAGAAGATAACCCGTCTGCGTTAATAGAGATATTGAAGCCGGACATACTTGTAAAAGGAAGCGATTACACGCCTGATAAAGTAATTGGAAGGGAATTTGTAGAAAGCTATGGTGGCAGGGTTTGTATAATCCCTATAGTTGAAGGCATATCAACTACATATCTGGTTAACAAGATAAGAAATGGTATTTGATTTTTATTCCGTTTTTTCCCTACGCATTTCGGGTTTTTGATCCCCTTTTTCTCTTCAAGTTTGTCAATTCTTACTTCAAGGGATTCGATCTTCGAGAGAAGTGTATTAACCTCTGCCTTGGACCGTATATCGAGTCTCATTAAAGCATCTTTAAAATTTTTCTCAAAAGAAGCCATTACTAACCTGAGTCTTTTTTCAATTTTTTCTTCGACAACCGAAATCAACTTCTTGTTCCCAAACAAGCCTATCAACCCTCTTCTTTTCTTTACCCGTTTGGCTTTATTCAACCACCTTATAGCGTTTCTTTTTCTTTACACAATGATGTTAGATAACTTTTTGCATTAGTACCGAGAACACTGCCGGGCGAGATCCCGATAACCTTTTTAAACGATGCACAGGCATCTTCCGTTTTTCCTAACTTTAAATAAGCAAGCCCTAGATTGTAATAAGCCTCATCATACATATTATATCCATTTATAGCCTTTCTGAATTCTTCTATAGCCTCTTCTTCATTTCCAGTTGACATATAAAGCTTCCCAAGCTCATTATGCGTATAAACTAATGCAGGGTTAACCTCGAGGGACTTTTGATAGCATTCCTTAGCTTTATCAAAATCCCCTTTTCTGAAGTATGCTACGCCTAAACTAGTAAAGGCCTTGTCCCTTGATCTATAAAGCACGTCGGAAACCGCTATAGAGCACTCATCTATAGCCTTGTCCCACTGATCAAGTGTAAGATATAGTCCGCATAGATTATATCTAGCTTCGGAATAGTCAGACTTAATTTCTATCGCCTCTTTATAAGACTTTTCAGCTTCACCGTATTCTTTTAAAGCAAAGTATATTAGACCCTTTATGTTATGAACCTCTGGGTCTTCATCGTCCATATCCTCAGCTTCTTGAATATCTACTAGAGCTTGTTGAAAGTTTTTTCTGAGAAGGGATGCTAAGGCAAGTGTCTTTTGGTCGCTTAGTTGTTTTTCTTTGCTATTCTCACCTGTCCTTTTTCCACCACAGGATAGAGTCACAAAGGAAATCATTAGAATTATTAATATAAAGACTCTCATATCTAGTCTAACCTAGAGAGCTTTAAAAATGCTGTAAATCTAGCCTCTATTTCCCTATGCTGAAGGTCAGTTAACCTTTTAACACCGAAATCCTCAACTGTAAAGGATGCAAGCACACTACCGTATATAACGGCTTTTTTTAAACCTGCTGAACCATAGGTGTCATCATTAGCCATGGCGCCCAAAAAACCTCCAGCAAATGTATCCCCTGCACCAGTTGGATCAACTACCGCCTCAAGTGGATAGCTCGGAGCCCAGAAAATCCCCTCTTCGGAGAACATTAGAGCACCGTACTCACCTCTTTTTACAATAAGAACCTCAGGTCCCATTTCTAGTATGGTTCTAGCAGCTTTAATAATCATTGGTTCTTGAGCCAATTCCCTTGCCTCTGCATCATTAATTATAAGTAAATTTACATTTTTTAATACTTCCCTTAGTTCTTTTGGCTTTTTCTCAATCCAGTAGTTCATGGTATCACAGGCAACTAGCTTTGGCTTTTCTACCTGTTTAAGCACATGTAATTGAAGTTCGGGATTAATATTAGCGAGGAAAACATATTCCGCATCACGATAATCCCCAGGGATTACAGGATCAAAGTTCTCAAACACATTAAGATAAGTCCCAAGAGACTCGGGCTCACCAAGGTCATAACCGTATTTGCCATGCCATCTGAAGGTTTTCCCTGAGGCCTTTTGAATCCCTTTTAGCTCTATCCCTTTAGATTTAAAAAGTCCTATGTACTCTTCGGGAAAATCATCACCGACAATGGCGACGATTTTAACATCTGTAAACAAACTTGCAGCAAGTGAAAAATATGAAGCTGAGCCACCCAGAACATCTTGAACGCCACCGAAAGGGGTTTCAATCGAATCTAATGCAACAGATCCCACAACCAATACACTCATCTAATATACCTCTCGATTAATATACCTAGTCTTCTTTTTGCTTCATCTGATATTGTTTCTTTTGACGTAATAAATGCGTTCTCAAGCGCGTTAGAACAAATACAGCTCCTTCTATCAGGAATTATTGGAATGACTTCTCTTATGATACGTTTTGAAAGCTCCACGTTTCTTGTAAGGGTCATAACCACGTCATTAACATTAACATCATCATGCTCTTCATGCCAGCAGTCATAATCGGTTGACAGCGCCAAGGTTGCATAGCATATCTCAGCTTCACGTGCGAGCTTTACCTCAGGCATATTAGTCATTCCAATCACATCCACACCCCAATTTCTGTATATATTACTTTCTGCCCGTGATGAAAACTGTGGTCCCTCAATACAGATATATATACCGCCATTATGCACGGTAGCTCCTGCTTTCTTAGAAGCTTTATAAAGCACATGAGAGAGATCAGGGCAAACTGGATCAGCCATAGAAACATGAGCAACGATTCCATCCCCAAAAAAGGTTGAGATCCTTCTCTTTGTGTGATCAAAAAACTGAGATGGGATGACTACATTCCCAGGAGCGATTTCTTCTTTCATGCTTCCTACCGCACTTACCGAGATTATCCACTGCACTCCAAGTTTTTTCATCCCGTAGATATTTGCACGGAAATTTATCTCTGAAGGCATGATCCTATGACCACGACCATGCCTTGGAAGAAAAACCATCTTTGTATCATCTAATGTTCCTACTAGGAAATTATCAGACGGGTCACCCCAAGGGGTTTCTATTTTTATAGAGTGAACATCCCTAAGCCCCTGAAGCTCATATAGTCCGCTGCCGCCAATTATTCCTACAATTCTCATCGCCACCTATTTTAAACCCAGACTTAAACTAACATTCAAACAAAATCAGGTCAAGGTTTTAGTGTTGTAGAGACGACCCGGCAGGTCGTCTCTATCGTCCAAGTACCAATGCAGAATATTTCTACTAAAGAAGCAAATTCAACGAAAACCTGAGATTAGCATACTTCTTAATGGCAAAGTTATCCCAGAAAACACAGGTACCGAGAAGTATGAATTTCCCCTTATCAACCTGAGCTTCGGCTCCTATGACCGTCTCCCTTTTTGAACTCATAGAATTTTCTAAAAGTACAATTGGTTTTGCATAAGCTGACTGCAAGCTTATAGAGGCAGGACAAGGAAAAAGTACTTTCTTTACAGAATCTTTATATGATAAAACCCTAGATGTCACTACTAGCAGATCATCATCATTGTCATTACTTGATTTGTCCCTTACTTTATCACTACTTAAAAAAAGTCCAAAATGCGATGAAATAGAATTGATATGATCAGCTATTCTGTCTTCGTTATTATAGTATCCCCCGGCTATAACTTTTTTACCCTTTTCAAGATATCTCTTTACAAGTTTTGCTTCATCTTTTGTAAATGGCTTTTCCGGATAGTTTAAGACAACAACATCGTAATCAATAATATCTTTGAAAGAGTCAACTTCTTTAACTACCGCTCCGGCTTCTTTAATACTTGATTTTAGAATTGAAAAATAGTAGTGATCCTCAATCGTGAATTCTAGATGAGATATATCCCAGGCTATTTTGACTCTTCTAGACATTACATCGCTCCATTTGATTAATCCTATTAATCAGATCTCAGTTTATATCCCTTATGAATCTAATGAGTGAATTAATTAAATTGATGGAATTTGTAGCTCTTGTCCGATTCCTTTAGTCTTTACAAGCTCATATATGTGAGCTGCGACAGCAATATCCTCAATTGCGATTCCAAGGGATTTAAACAGGGTTATATCCTCGTCTTTTATTCTCCCCTTCACCTTTCCTACTACAACTTCTCCAAGCTCATGGATTTGCTCCCATTGAAGTCTCCCCTTCTCAATCGGAGGAAGAAACTCTCCCGCTTCAATCTTAGACTGCTCTATTGATTCAACTACTATGATGTCGCTCTTTCGCACAACCGTTTCATCTATCTCGCGCTTAAATAAGAAATTCCCCCCTATTGCGTTGATATGAACTCCCTTCTCGATCAACTCCCCTTTAAAAACCGGCTCCGCCGAAGTAGTAGATGTAATTACAATATCAGTGCCCTTTATAACGTCCTCTGGATTTTCCACTGGAATCGTTTCGATCTCTAGTAGCCTTTCCATCTCTTCGCAAAATGACTTTCTCTTCTCAGCATTACGGCTGTAGGCTTTAACCGTCTTAAGCCTCCTTACAGCAGCAACACCCATAAGCTGTCCCCTTGCCTGAAATCCAGTACCAAATATTCCTAACTGTGACGAATCTCCCCTAGCCATATATTTTGTTGCAACCCCTGTTGTTGCCCCGGTGCGAATCATACCCATGAAGTTACCATCCATTATCGAAATGAGCTCTCCCGTCTCAATACTGTGAAGGAAGACCCGAAACTTTACACCGCCCTTATAAGACGTATATGCCTTATAACCCATCACCTTCATATGGGGAACCGCACCGGCTAAATAGTGAAGCATGCTCTTTTCCGTTCTTATTCTATATCTGGGATGATTAATAATGTTTCCGATTCCCTGTTGTCTAAAAGTCTCCTCAAGCACTTTAACAGCGTCATTCATTGTTAGGAGTTGCTTAACCTCCTCCTCTCCTAGAAATAAGACCATGCGTTTCTCCTTGAATTTAAGAGATCTGGGAGATGATTGTAACATTCTATCTTGGGTTAGTTAAGTATTTCTACTCGCTCACAAAACCCGACACAAATGAGATGGTAAATTATTATGACTAATTCCTTATTTTAAGAAAAAGGAGTAGTAGGATTAGTTTAAGAGAAAAGGTTTAACTCATTCAAAAATATAAATTCGAGAAAACAATTAAGTAGCTTGCAGAGTCGTATAGAATATAAAATTAGGAGATTGTTATAGTTTTTAGCATGAGTTTTTTATAGCTTCCTAATATTATCTATTTTTGATATTCGTAAAAAATCTCAATTAAGTAACAAATACATTCTACTGTTCAGGAGCAATGATTAAAATAACTCTTTGATGAGGACTGAAAGGCAATGAAAACATTTTAGAATTTACTAGTCTAAAATTTCTAGTGGTCTTATCTTTTCTTTCTTTCCATTCTTCTACCCCCTTCTTTCCTCTCATTAGTATAATTTTTCCTCCTTCGCTAAGATAAGGAATGCATAACTTCAATATTTCATCAACCTTACCTACAGCCCTAGTTACTACAAAGTCAAAATAAGCCCTAGGAATCCCATTACTAATGTCCTCTGCTCTTCCCCATATTGCTTTGATTTCTTTGAGTCCTAGCCTTCTAATCACATCCCGCATAAAGAAAACCTTCTTTTGAACTGAATCAAGTAATGTCATCTCTAGTGACGGTCGTACAATCTTAACCGGAATTCCTGGAAAACCCCCACCTGAACCAATATCTAAGACTTTTGAATATTCTGAGATAAATGCGAGAGTTGAGATAGAATCGAGAAAATGGTTAATCACAATTCCCCTTTCATCAGTGATTCCAGTTATGTTTATCTTTTCACTCCAAGATTTAATTTTCGTCAGGTACTCGAGAAAAAGTGTAACCTGATGTGATGTAAGTTGAACGCCTAATTCGCTTGCTCCTTTTACTAAAACCTCTTCTACATTCAACTGAGACTCCTGATTGAAATCGGATGGCTGATGATTATCTCTGGTGTACCTTTATACATCTTTACCCTGCCTATAACCTCAACCGGTTCGCCCACGTAATACTTCTCAGGAATTATCCCAAAAAAGCTAAAGTTGTCCCAGCTATTCGGGAAAATGACTAAATCTAAATCACCTTCCATATTGAGAACTAGCACTTTATTAGATTTACGAAAATCGGTTATTTTGCCCCTAACAACTACACGCTCTCCGACGTAACGCGAAGCCTGAGAGGGTTTGATGAGAAACCTTTTATTTTCCGGTGGAGGATTAAACTCACTGAGATTACCCCAAATTCCCTTTCTTTCTCCTTTAGCCTGCTTTTCCGCTTCTAGAATTCTGCTTGCGTATTTCTCATTGGGCTTAATTATTAAAGCCCTTGCAAGTCCGCTTCTTACTATCTCTTCGTTAACAAAAGTGTTATCTACAAAAACATTGGCGAGCAGTCTCCCATAATCGTCGTACTTCTGTTTATCAAATTCAAGACGAACTTTCTTACCATTAACAATCCTTCTGTTTAAATCACTTGCCTTCTCTGCTAATGGATCCCCTGGAGAATCCTCAGTAAGTATCTCAGGAGTGTCTATGCCTAGGTATCTAACACTAGCGTCAATTCCCTTAATCGTAACCGTATCACCATCAATCACCTCACTCACCGTATATTTATTGCTATCGCTACTTAATTCGGATCGAAAATAAATCGAAAGGAGTACAAGAATAAGAATTAGTAGTGGGAAAATCCCTTTGGTTGGCTTTTTAAAATATCCTAGTTTTTTAAGCAACCCTAAGAAGGTAAGTTTTTTGGAAGGCTTGGGTATCATAACTTAAATCTAAGTAATGCGCCAATTCCGTCTATTTTCTTCTTCGCCCCTTCATCAAGGATCATTTCTACCTCCACCTTTTGTGCGAGAGCCTCTTCTATAACATCATCCACAATATCGACAACAGGTATGGGCGTTTTTCCTTCAGGGCAAAGAATGTCTTTGCTTTCTAAAACTAAAACCCCAGATTGAGGACACTTAAATCCTGAATGGCTAAATCCCTCTAAAAGCAGGAGGATTCTCACTTGACCCATCATAAGGGCTTTTAATGTAGCTTCAAGTCCATTTACAGCGAGTCCCAAGACGAGTTTTTGCTCAAACTCTTTAGCCAGGCTTTTTTCGTTCTTTCGCTCAGTTGCCTCTAAAAGGTCTAATGACTTTTCAACAAGTTCATCAGGTTTAATTAAGTTTATCTCCATTGCCATAGTTCCAAGAGACTTTCCTTTCAAATATGTATGAAGATGATTTGAAAAATCCGCTATGACCTGTTCAATACCGCCTATAATCAACCAATCAAACTTATTCTCTTTGTAATAATCAAATAGTCTCTGAGAGACATGTTTAAAATGTTGATGCATTTCATTCTCTATCATTCTCTGAAAACCATATTCACCGTAGCCGTGGGCAATTTCTCCACCACCTACACGTGTTACTCTCTGCATAGATTTCCCTTCTTGAGCCTGAAATTTTGTGTTACGAGTAGAAGCTTCCGGATAAGAGTAACCTAATACCTCATCCGCTCCATCTAAACCTATCCTAAAGAGTCGAGCCTTTTTTCTGTCAATAGTCACAACAACTATATCCCCAAATTCATCGTTCATCGTGACAAGTTGCCTTATAAGGGGAGACCGATCAACAACCAACCGACTGCGATAAACTAAAGGGAGTTTAAATACCTCCCATACCCCCTCCCTAGCTGAGGAAAAAATCACAAGTCCTCTACACCCTGTTACTTGAGCAGGATTCCCAATGTAATCTGCTATCTTTTTTAAATCTGAATCTATAGATTCAAGAGCCTCTTTTGTAAAACCCCTTTTATTTAAACTATCTCTCTGCTCTTTTATTAGGTTCTTAAGAGTTATTCTATATTTAAAATTTTCTCTCTCTCTGGGGCTCAATTTTAGATAAAGGGATGTAATGAGATATTTATCGCTTTTAAACCCCAATACCTTGTCTATGTTATTTCTAAAATTCATAAGTTTTCCTCCTCAAAAAAGCTGTTTTCATAACCCACAATACATTAGTATTATACTTCAACTAAAGCTAATTTCAGCTCTGTCGTCTGGCGCTACGGCTGAGGTCTTCGACTAAGCTTAGGCTAAGTCTACATAACGAAGCATAAAGACTAACTGCTTTTCTCGTTTCCAGCTCCTAACCTCCTTAAAAGCACAGTTGCATAGCTTCCAGAAGGTAGGGTAAAGGAGATTGTAAGTTTATTCTTATTAGGACTAATTTCATCAGAAGCTGAATCAGAAAGTTCCAATCCTTCTGGAATCACTATGAGCCTTCTTGAAACAGATTTGAAAAACGCTTTTTTAATTTTATTTAGTCTGAAATTTTCAATTTCCACACCTTCTGTCTTCATTACACCTTCCCCAATTTCTTTTATCTTCTCACCTTGAAATTTGACTTTGTGGTCTATAAGCGGAATTTGAGTCTCTGCAAACTCTTTAAATAACCCCTTAGGAAGCGCTTTGTAAAAAACCATCTCTCCTGCCGTGTACGAAAACTTTATCAATTCATTTTCTGGTAAATTTATCTTTATAAATTCTCCCGCCATCTCATTCCAGATATAGCTCTGATAAGCTGCAATAAAAAGAGAAAGCAACCTAGGGTTAATTAAATTTATCGCCTTCACAAAATCCCTTGGATAACCTCTAAGGTATGTAAGAACTTTCCTTTCATTTGAAGGTGGAGCAGATTTTAAGCATTCTTCCCAGTTTCCCCAGTGCTCCGAGACACGTTTCTTAAACTCCTTTATTATTGACCTGTCTTTAGAAGACCAACTCGAGAGATAGATTTTAAGGGCGCTCTCATAATCATTAATAATTAAACACTTAGCCAAAAATCCTCCACCATGTCTTATAGAGCCGAATCTCTGCTCTCCAAAGTAATTGGGAAAGCCGTATTTTGAGACCTCGTGGAGGCTATTTATTAATCCTGGAATACATTCCTTCTCAAGGCTTCTAATAGTAATTATAAATCTGTTCCCCTTGAGTAGATCAGGACCTACAGGTCGCATGCTTCTTCCAAGGGGAATCAATGTAAAATTATCTTCACTAACTTCTTTAAGCTCCTTTCCCATTATGCTCAGATATTGAGAGGTAAGGGCATGCTTATCTTTCATACCGGCAAAATTTATTTTTTTATCATGTATTCTGAATCTACGAACAAGATGGTTTACTACCTCAAGGGTAGAAAGCCCACTTTTTTCCAGTTTGTATATAAAATGGTTGCCTTTGTCTGAAAATCCGGGGAGGTCTAATAACTCTTCGACTACAAAATCCTGTGGGCGTGATTTTATTTTCATTGTGAATATTTAATTTAGCCACGAGTAAACACAAACTTACACAAATAAAATGATGCACGATTCATGATACATGAAGGTTTTTTTATGCACCCTGCATCGTTCGACTGAGCTCACGACGAAGTCTTGTATCCTGTATTGTTTATATTGCATCCTGATTCGTGCCCATTTGTTTCAATTCCTGGCCCGATAGTTACTTTTCGTTTTCTTCCACACCCCATCCCTTAATTGCTTTTCTACCAAATGTTAGAAACCCCGTGTGACTTACCATCCTCTCAAATGGTCTTGTTTTACCTGAACGAACAAGGATCTCTCGAACTAATACCTCAATAGTTTCAAGATAAACAAAGCCTTCCTCTCTTAAACTCTCAACTGTTTTTTCAACTTGATTATATGTCGGCGATAAGCTTGCAATTCTCCCTCCGCCTCTGATCGCCCGTGATGCAGCGGGAACCCCCTCCCATGGTGATGGCAGATCAAGCACAACGACATCTACATTAACCTCATCGAATCCCTGATCTACATCTCTCAACTTAAATACTACAAAGTCTGAAAACCCTGTTTCTAACAAATTCTTCTTGGCATTTTCTAAGAAATCCTCTCTCCTATCGTATGCAAACACTCTTCCTGTTGGAGCCACAGCATTACTAAGTGCTATGGTAAGAGAACCCGAGCCTGTTCCACACTCTATAACACGCATCCCTGACTGAATTCCAGTTTTAAGCAGAATTAACGCTGCATCCTTAGGATAAACGATTTGAGTAAGTCTCCGTACCTTCATCATTCTATCCTCTAGAGTTGGTTCAAGGAGAACAAAAGCTTTTCCTAATTGAGAATAAATCACCTCTCCATAACTCTTTCCGATTGCATCTTGAAGGGAAACATTACCTAAATGGGTTCCAAAGACCCTTTCTTCTTTTACCTTTACAAGGAATGTTTTATTATCCGAAGAGAGAAGTAGAACAAAATCGCCCGATTTTATTTCCATTTCATTCGGAATGGTAAATAAAAAACAAAGCCATTTCAAGAATCAATGTAAATCTCAGCCACTAAGGCACAAAGGCACGGAGATCTGTTGTTACCACTACGACACAACGACACAACACAAAGAAAAGAATTAAATAAAAAATTTTTAACATCGTGTCTTAGTGTCGTTGTGGTTAATGTTCTCTTTTGTATCTTAGTGTCTTTGTGGCTAAATAACTACGAATCACGCTGGGGTTCAAAAAGGGTAAAAAGCAAGAACCCGAGGAAAACGAAAGCAGCGGAAATTAAATACATACTAGTAAAACCCAAATCCCTTGCAATTACCCCAAATACAAATGCCAAAAAATTCGTACCAATTCCGAAGCAGGCATTAAATGCTCCCATAGCCTTTCCTCTCTCATCAGGATTTGCTTTATCCATCATTAATGCACTCAAGGTTGGGTATAGCATCCCATAGCTAAGACTAAATAAAAAAGAAATTAAGACGAGCTTGTATACCGAGTTTATAAAAATCATCGCTGCAATTGACAACGAAAAGACAAACAGGCTTGGTGATGCTACCCTCTTTCTTCCAAACACATCTGAAACTCTACCTCCTATTATCCTTACAGACGTAATTGTTACAGCGTAGATAAGAAAGAAATAGAAGACATCTAAGCCCTTCGGCCTTACATATACTGAAATAAAATTGAGTACAGAGCCAAACCCACCTGCAAGGATCAAGTTTGAAAGAAGCGGTACAGAATACCTTCTCGAAAAGGCTAACCGAAAAAAATCAAGCCCATAAGGGTCAACGGAGCGTTTAAAGGGAGCATCTTTAGTTGGATAAACAAGAAGGATTGCAATCAGGCTGAATGAGGAGGTATAAATGAAGAAAAAAGAGAACCCGAGTTTTTCAATTACCCCTTCTCCTATAGTCGGTCCTAACGCATAAGAGGCAATAGTAAATGCTCCAAATATTCCAAGCCCCTGTCCTCTTTTCATCTCAGGAATAAAATCGGCAACAGCAGTTCCCGCAGAGGTAAAAAAGAATGCAAACCCTATCCCTTGAAGCATCCTAAGAATATAAAAAATAAGGCTTAGTTCTCTTACAAAGAGGTAACTAAGTGAAGACGAAAACATAACGATGGCTCCAATGAGCATAAACCATCGTCTTCCATACTTGTCTATCAAGAATGCAACAAGTGGAATGGAACCGAGAGAAGTTACCCCAAATGAACCCATAATGAACCCAATGTTGGCTTCATTCCCACCTAATTTCTTTATAAATAACGGGAGAAGAAAAAAAGAGGAGAAGTTACAGAAAAGGAAGAAATTTGCAATTGTTATTAAGGAAAAATTTTTACTCTGTGTTTTATCGAGTCCTGAAAGCATCGGGGCTATAAGTTTACGTGCTTAGTAACTATTTAGCCACAAATAAACAAGCTCTAATGACCAAATCTAAACTGCAATCACAAATGGCCAAATCACAAATTCCAAGCAAATCCAAAATTCCAAATTCAAGTGGTTCCCTAAAATCCTCCCTCCTTTATCGCTACCACAGAGCCCAATGTTTGGTACCTGAAATTTATAGCTTGGTGGTTGTTTGAGATTTAGTGCTTGTGATTGGAAATTTGTGGTTCCATCCGTAGCCAAAGAAGGTAGAAAAGAAAATAGGAGCGGCTTCCAGCCGCGATTTTATTCTGCACTACAACAAGGATAGGTGGGACTTTCTAGTCCCAGGTTGAAGAGCGGAGTTGATAAACCCCACATATCCTTCGTTCTTGTTTTCCAGAATTTGATTAAGTTATAGTCAATTATTTTTTACGTCTATCTTGAGCACCCTCAGCCACTATCGTATTTACTAATCCAACAATAAACACCAAAAGTTTTTGACAAAGGTTAATATCTTTATATAATCTTTGGTTTTGGTTGAGCCGTTAGCTCAGGCTGGTAGAGCATCTGCCTTTTAAGCAGAGGGTCGCAGGTTCGAGTCCTGCACGGCTCATACGATTACGGATTTCGGTCTGACCACTTTTTCGTGCTCGCTGAGTCTTCATCGAGTATAATCGAGACTCATAAATATCGTAAATTTAAAAATCCGAAATCCGCAATCTACAATCCGAAATAAAAGTGTCCCCGTCGTCTAGGTAGGCCAAGGACACCGCCCTTTCAAGGCGGTAACAGGGGTTCAAATCCCCTCGGGGACGCCAATAATTACAGTGAGTTACAACTTGATGATGTTGTCTACTCCCTTTTTTATCAGTGAATTTGTCAGTAACTCGTGAAAAATTCACTAGAATGTCTGTCCCATTTCTAACAATTTCTTCAGGATGACTATATCTTTCTGTTACCCTTTGTGTATTGTTGTTTTTACATAGTGCTAGAAAAGTGATATTGTAATAGGAAATCGAATCTGTTTAATTGAGGTAATAACGATGGGATCAGAGGAAATCAAAATCCCAGAAGAATTGTTGGAAGAGCTTGATAAGATAGCAAAGGAAGCCTCCAAGTCTAAATCATTCCATATCAAAAGAGCAATCAAAGCTTATTTAGAGGAGTATTACTATTTAAAGATTGCACTTGCCCGTTTAAAAGATAAGAATGACCGTCTTATCACGGATGAGGAATTAAGAAAAGCTCTTGGCTTATAATCTGGTTTACAAGAAATCGGTTATAGGAGATTTAGAGAGTCTCCATAAAAAGGAAGCCCAAAGGATCAGGAATCAGATAAAAGAAGTACTCCTAAAGAACCCTTAAGCAAGCTAGTTAGAATTATCAAGTCAAAATTCAATGTTGACTGACAATGCTATTTAGGTCTTTTTCTATTTGGTGCATTAAAGCATTCCATTCTTAAATTTTAAAGTAATCACAAAAGGAAAAAATATTGTATAATCAGGAAAAAGTAATGGAGATAAACATGGCAGATAAAACCTTTACAAACCCATTAACTCTAAAAACAGATACACGGATTACAGCAGACAGGATTTTGGAATGTATCGAAATACTTAGATTTCAAGGCTTAGTACCCCATCTAATCAAATTTGGAATGGTAGATAAATGCCCCAAATGCGGAGAACCAACCTGGGGACTATTTATGGCTGAAGACGAAGGAGTCGAAATAGAGGATGGAGAACCCCTTGGGATTTGTCTTCAATGCAACGCCACTATATTTGTTGATGAAGATGGTAAACCAAATGCAAGCATTATTAGTAGCCAAGATTTACTAAGGGGATTACGAATAGGCAAGGGGAAATGATAGATTCCATTACCTTCAATATTATCTTCCCCCAGATACAGGAGTAGCCCCCAAGACCTCCAGATTTCCCGCATACATAGCCATACATCCTGCTCCCAGAGTAGCTCCACTTTTTAAATAGGTTTCCCTGCTATGAGGTGGTACAGTTACGGGTAAAACTCCAGTTTCCTGACTAATTTGCGTTCCGTAGTTTTCATATGTTGTAGAATAATATAGTACACTTATTTTAATGCCTTTATAGGCTATATCGCTTGTGTTTTCAATAGTTACATGATGGATTATGGCTGGGCAGCTCCATCCTGCATAAACATGCCAATCCGTAATTTTAATATACCACTCCGGATGATTAATCATCAGGTTTTTAATATCTATTTCTTCAGCTATTCCTGAAGCACAAAATAGACTAGTCAGTAATAAGACTATCATCGCTTTATGCATATATATCTCCTTCTTATTTAATTTTAACTAATATGGAATGCCTGTCCCAATACAATCAATATAATACGCGCTGCTTTATGGTAACTTTCGTTAATCAAACGAGATTTTTTTATTGAGTTAGAATTTTTCTTAGCATTACATGCAGCTTTGTATTTATTCCGTCTCTTATTTTCAACTAAATCAAATTTGACATAACCTTTGCCTCCCAGTCGGTTGCAAGGTCTCCAAGCGCCTTTGCCAGCTTCTGTCCTTCTTTATCTTTGGCAAACACCTTATTCCATTCATCAAGGTTGGAATAATCTGAAAACTCCCAAATGGCTAAATAATGTGGCCTAGAACCAAGGAGCACACTCCGTGAATAGAATCCGACAAGCTTAAATTGAGGAATCTTCTTTTCAAAGTGCCTTGCATACCTTCTATAGGCTTCGACTATCTGGTCTCTTTTAGCCCTTTCTCTTGGGTTAAACGATACAAAATAGAACATCATTTTCCCTCCTTAAATTGAATTAATTACACGTACAAACTTAAAATTACCATAGATTCTCTTTACTTGTTTATTCCCAAGTTATTTAGGCACATAATAAGCTTTCTTACTGCTAGGGCTCTATGGCTTATCTGATTTTTTTCCTCCGGCGTTAGCTCAGCCATAGTTTTATTCTTCTGAGGCACCAAGAAAACGGGATCGTACCCGAACCCGCTCTCGCCTCTTGGATCATCTACAATAATTCCATCACATCTTCCTTCTACAACGATTTCCCTTCCGCTTGCTGTGAGCCCAGTCAAACCGTCAGGAAATACTAAGGCAAGTGTACAGACAAACCTTGCTCGTCTATCACCTACCCCCTTAAGTTCCTTGAGAAGCTTCTTTATGTTTTCTTTATCGCATGCCTTTTCCCCAGCGTATCTTGATGAAAAAACCCCAGGACGTCCGCCAAGTGACTCAACTTCTAACCCGGAGTCATCAGCGAGTGTGATTTTTTTAGTAAGTCCTGAAATGATGCGCGCTTTTTTAAGCGCATTTTCCTTGAACGTTTTCTCATCCTCGACTATATCAGGAACCGAATATAGCTCTCTTAGTGAGGTAAGTCTTTCAAATACGGGACTAAGAAGAGTTGCAAACTCTCTAATCTTTCCTTGATTCCTAGTGGCTAATAAAACCTCTTTTACCATGAATTAAATTTGAGTTTTAAGACACATAATTATATTGGCAGAATGACCATCTCAAAATCACTTTTGAACTAAATTCAAACTCAATATTATCATTCCTCATCGGGTTTTACTGTCTTAAATTTAACTGGAAGAGATGAGTTTTTTCTCCAAAACTTGAGCTCTGTGACTTTATAAGAATTTCGTTTTCTGATACTCAGGATTCCAACAACCTCATCTTTGTTCTTGTCCCAGTACAGGTAGTCGTGTGCTGAAACAGTAGGTGAAGCCTGAGGATGTGAATGTATTGAGCCGATGTAGTCTAATCCACTTGAGAAAACAATTCGCTCAATCTCGTTATAATCAGGAATTACATAATCATAAGTAGATTCTACAATTGGTGGAATTACAATCTTTAAGACTTTATATGTACTATTTTTGAGCTTCTTTCCGAGCAAAATGCCATAAATCTCTCGCGGATAAACACGACTTGCACGCCGCTTGAATGTACTCAGGCCACTCTCATTTATTACAAGCCTCATTAATGATTCTCCCTTTAATTACTACCCCGATTAAGCACCCAGCTACCCAACGGTTGGAAACTAATTTTATAAGTTTTTATGAGGAAATGTCTAAAATCAAGCAGAAGAAATATCAATTATTTCTGGTGGAGGCGCTGGGAATCGAACCCAGGTCCGAAGAAGAGCCTCACCCTGCGTCTACATGCTTATCCCATCTTTTGGTTCTCGCAGTGATAACTCCGATAGGCAGGATTTTCACTGCTAACTTGTGAGTTTGTCTCATCTGCCGGTGTCACAAGTACCACCAGCAGACAAGCCCGTCTAGCTCACGCCTCACAAAAACCCAACGGGCGAGGTTTTTGGAGACGCCGCTGCTCTAGTTAGGCAGCAAGTGCATTGATTGGTTCGGCACTTATTATGTGCTCTGCCAGTTTTACGAGTTAGCAGAAACTCGACATGCAGCTTGGGTTATCCCATTCCCCGTCGAAGCCAGATCGCCCCCACTTGTCAAAGAACAATTAATCGAATAGAAAACATAGTTATAAATAAATTTGAATTAAAAATTAATAACGCTTTTTTAACTCTTTGTCTACTTCCCTTTGGGCTTCACGGCGTTTTATATCTTCACGCTTGTCATAAGCCTTTTTTCCTTTTGCGAGCGCCAGTTCAACCTTGGCACGTCTGTTTTTAAAATAAATCTTTATAGGTATTAAAGTATAACCTTTAATCCTCGTCTTTCCAATTAGGCGATTGATTTCTCGTTTGTGGAGAAGGAGTTTTCTTTCCCTCCTTGGATCGTGATTAAACCGATTTGCGCCTTCATATGGAGCTATATAACTGTTAATTAGAAACACCTCACTCCCCTGGATCATCGCAAAGCCTTCTTTCAGGCTTGCTTGACCATCGCGGAGGGATTTTACCTCAGAGCCTTTGAGCTCGATTCCAGCTTCAAACTTTTCTTCTAAGAAGAAATCCCTGTGCGCCTTTGGATTCTGACATACAACCTTTTCCACTCTGTTAAATATAGCAATCGTGTGTTGAAAATCAACTTGAGAATCGTCTAAAGGGTCACGCGCTTCTGGAGGATTGGGTGAGCAATGAATCTTACTCATTGCCTACTTTCCCATTTTTTATTGTGGCGATAGACGAGACATTCTTGTCTCGTCTTGTGGGGTTAGAAAACCCCACCTATCTATATTATCTATACCGCAAACTATCAACTTACTTTTGGATAGATCACGAGTCTTGCTCGTGACCATGTAATCTTCTACCATTAAGAATGTTAGGCTACTTAGCTTTTGATGTCCTCAACTGAGGAGATCGTTCAACTCGTCTAACTATAATTGAAGATAATGCACTCTCTTTTGAAAATCGGAAATCAACAGGAACCTTGATAGAAAACAGTTTTGGACAGTCCCTAAAATAATTGTCTACTATCTAATAAAATCGTTACAGGTCCCGAATTGATAAGATACACGTCCATGAGAGCACGGAATCTCCCCGTCTCAACTTTAATGCCACTTTTTCTTATTTCCTCTACAAAAAGTTCGTATAGCCTTTCAGCTACATCTGGCGGTGCGGCTTCATCAAACGAAGGGCGTCTTCCTTTTCGGCAGTCGCCATAAAGGGTAAATTGAGAGACAGCTAAAATTTCGCCTTTTACTTCTGAAATTGATAAATTGATTTTTCCCGCCTCATCTTCAAATATCCTTAACCCTGTAACCTTATCAGCTAAATATCGAACATCCTCTTCAGTATCATCTTTTCGAACTCCAAGAAGTACTAGAAAACCTTGTCCGATTTTTCCAATTACCTCTCCATCTACTTCGACCCTTGCCTCTTGCACCCTCTGTATTACAGCTCTCATCTAGTCGCTCCTTGTGTTATGTTCTGTCTCTATTCTTGCAGTAGTTTTACGATAAATCGAAAAAATCAACTTTAAAAATGACTTTATTTTATTATTTCTTAAAAAATAGTACAATTGGATTATAAAACCTTATAGTGAAGGAGACGTAAAATGAGGAAAATTATGTAAAGTTGCCTCTTTGTCTACCTTCTTTTACTATACCTAAAAGCTTATTTAATAATCCATTATGAAGAACCGATGCAAGATAAGAAAGAATTTCGGATAATCTTTGAGCGCTTTCTATCTTCATTCTAAACTCAATATAATTACCCTCAAAAAAAGGAGGATGATGTACAGTTACATCCTTTGGCAGGTTTAGACTTTTTAAACAACCTTTGAACTCTTCTTCAACTCGAGCTAGCATTGGATATCTCATTAATTTAACTTCACGTCTAAGTAAATCAGTTTTTACATCTCTCTGTCCGATTTTGATCTCAATCTCATCAATAATCTCCTTAACGTCCCTTTTATCTCTGGCTGTAATATCAATAATCTCTCTTACGACCTCTCTCGTTTCATTGGTATTCATTTTGGACTTTAAAAGCACCCTGTTCAGTATTTCTATCCTTATAGGACTGGGCATCTCGCTGAGGATAATAACCTGTTCTATGCTAATTTTTTGAGAATAAAAGGCATCCTTTATTTCTCGTTCTAATTCTGCGAGTCGCTTATACTTTTCAAAATTTTTCCTCGACGGAACAATCCCTAAAAATGGAAGCACCCTTTGGGTAAGTTCATTCTGTTCTAACCCGCAAAGTCTTTTAAATTTTAAAAGAAGCTCTGCCCTTTCCATGTCACTAAGTCTTTCTTGGTTTTCATAAAAAACGATTTTCAAACACTCCTCATTTGAGATTTCGCCAGATTTATAAACCCTTGAAAAAACCTCTTCTATGCCCAATTCCTTGCATGCTTTAAGCCTCTTATATCCAGAGATTATCTGATACACATGATTTTTGTCTCTTAAGATCGGTGGATTTATAAGACCTATCTCTTTAATTGAATTTAATAGTAAAGGTGAATCTATTCTCGAACCTAGTAAGTATGTATCATCATCGAAGTCTATTTTTGATATAGGGATGTTGTCTAACTTCATGTAACTACTCCTCACAACTAATGTTTGGGGAATCATTAAGCAGAATAAAAATTAAGAGTTATAATTCGTTAATAGTGATTCGTAGTTTTGGTATTGTGATTTGCAATCCGCTTTCTCTATACCAGATGCACGATTTACATAACCCAATTCACAACCCACGGTTACCATTCTAAAACACGGTGAGAATTCCGAAAGCGGTTCCAATTGTAGTTAGAGGTGCTAGATCTTCCTGAGTATCAACAGCTTTTTCAACCTTTTTTACTGCGTCTTTTGCATCATAGTAAAGCGAGTCGTCGGTGACAAGTTTCCCTATAGTACCCTCCCCCCTGTCTATCCTCTTTAGTATTGAGTTAAGATTCGTTGCCGCCTCTGTTGCTTGATTATAAAGTGTATCGTCTTTAAGCAATTTCCCGAATGTTCCCTCAGCACTGTTAAGCCTCTTTGCAAGTTGACCTAGATTTGCCATCGTTTCTTTCGTCTCATTATAGAGGGATTCATCTTTAACGAGCTTTCCCAAGGTGCCCCTTCCCTGTTTTATATCCTCGGAGATTTCATTAAGGTTAGCAAGGGTATCTCTTGCCTCATTATATAGGGAATCGTCTTTGATTAGCTTTCCAAGTGTTCCTTCACCACGTGCAGCTCCACCTAGCACTGTGTCTAGTCCATTTAATATGCTACTTATCTTTTCGCTATTATCTGAAAAGACAGATTCGATTGAACTTACCGTTGATTCTACCTTCGCAAGTATTTCACTCACATCAGCAGGCTCTTGGCTCTGAAGTACGCTTCCCGGTTGCGCAAGCGGACTTTCAGGAGAACCAAATGCAAGGTTGATGTAGCTTGTCCCAAGAAGGCTTGTGAGTTTAATAGTTGCAAGAGAATCGTTCTTTACAGGGGTTCCCTTCTTTACTTTCAAGGTTACTTCTATCTTACCATCCACTATCTTTATCTTTGAAATCTTTCCCACTTCAACACCTGATAACTTCACTGGATTTCCCTCTTTAAGCTCGCCAACAGACTTGAAATAGGTTTTTAGTGAATACTCTTTTGTGAAAATAGGAATTCCAGCAATGAACTCGAATATTATAAGAAGTATTACTAAAGCCACAACGAAAAAGATACCTACCTTAACCTCTGTTTTCATAGCCTTGTACCTCCTTCTTCCCTTTCAAACTGCGTGGTTATAAACTTCCTTACAAGCGGATTTGTACTTCTGTCAATCTCCTGTGGAGCCCCTACTTCTATAATTTGCCCTTCATCAAGTACTGCGATTCTATCTGCAATATAATAGGCTAGGTCAATATCGTGTGTCACTACGATTTGTGTAACCTCAACGTGTTTTCTAAGATTTAGTATAGCATCACCTATTGTCCGAGCCATCATAGGGTCAAGCTCTGAAGTTGGCTCATCAACAAGAATAAGGTCAGGGTTCATCGCAATGGCGCGAGCGATCGCTACCCTTTTTTTCATACCTCCACTGAGCTCCGAGGGCATATTATTTTCCTTCCCCTCAAGACCGACAATACTGAGTGTATGAGAAACAATTTGGCTTATAGTACTTTCATCATCAAACAGTCTATGTTCCCTTAAGTAGAGGCTTATATTGTCTGCAACTGTTAGTGAATTAAACAGCGCCGAGGACTGAAACACCATAGCAAACCTGTGCTTCTTTCTTACCTCAGGATCGTTGACATCCATTCCGTTAATTAGAATCTCTCCTGAGTCTGGTTCTTCAAGTCCGATTATGTGACGAAGGAGCACGCTTTTCCCCGATCCCGTTTTTCCTATGACAACGAGCGTCTCACCTGGATTAACCTCCAAATCCAAATCCCTCAGGACTTGATTATTGCCAAAGGATTTATTTAATTTGATTAACTTTACCCCTACAGGGATATTCTGTCTGTAGTTAGATCCGGTATCTAACTTTATTTCATCTGTTGTTTCGGCTCTTATACCCATGGTCTGATTTCCATTTAATTAAAGGCTAATCTAAATTAAGCAAGATTAAAAGCCTGGTAATAAAATAATCAAAAACCAAAATCAATATAAACGATAAAACTACTGCTCTCGTGACTGAAGTCCCTATTTCTCTCGGACCTCCCTTAGTCTTAAGTCCTACGTAGCAACAGACTGTTGAAATTATTATACCAAATACCGTAGCCTTAGCTAAGCCATTTAGGACATCAGAAAAATCTACTAGCTCAGAGAGATTTCTATAATACACGCTAAAAGGAACATTAATATCTGAATTTACCGATGAAACTACAGCACCGCCAAACCACCCTATCACATCCATGTATATTACAAGAAGGGGAAGAGCGATAAAGCATGCAATGAACCTGGGCATTACAAGAAATCGCACAGGATTAATATCCATAGTCTTAAGCGCATCTATCTCCTGATAAACACTCATAGAACCAAGTTCAGCAGCCATCGCCGAGCCTATTCTACCTGCAACAAGCACAGAAGCCATAACAGGACCCAGTTCTTTTACAAATGATAACCCAACGATCCCCCCGATATTTTCTTCGATTCCAAACTGAGCAAGGGTGGGACCAGATTGGAGCGCAAGCACGCCGCCGATAAATAGTGAGATAAGAGCAGCCACTGGGAGTGTCTGATTTCCGATTTCTAGCATCTGTCTAAATATCTTCTCTCGATTACTAAGAGCAGCCTTGCACCAAAAGATGCTCTCCATAAGAAGCTGAAGAATCTCTCCAGTGGTATAAAAAAAAGCTGTTATGCTATTCATCTGTTCGAACCTCCTCATCTGTGTTTTCTTGAGAAGAAATGTTAATTGGTATGTAAAATAATTTTATAGTTTTCTTATAATGGTCAGATTTATAACCAAAGAGTCCTCCTAGAAAATAAATCTTTGATTCATCCTCCCAGTCCTTGTAAGAAAAGATAGGAATTATAGGTTGTAAATTTATTTTTATACCTTCCTTTCCACTTTCACTTTTAAACATATTCCATAGAAAAGATGAAGTTTTTCTTCCATCATTATATCTTTTCCACTGGTATAACCTCCAGAAAGAAGAATAGTTTCTTTCTATACCCTCGTTGTATGAGAGAAACGGTTCAAGGATAGAAAGGAAATTAAAACTCAGATTACCCTCTCTGTCCCTTTTGTAACTAAATAGTGGCCAAAAGTCTATCCTTCTTCCGCTTTTTCCTCCTTCAATAATCGGCTCCTCTTTTATATCTGAATAGAGAATAAAAAGAACGCTGTTTCTTGTTCTTTTATAATCCTCAAATGTTCCTCTATCATATCTATAAAGTGGCCATAGAAAGAAACCCTCTTCGTCCTTCTCGCTTTTCTCACTTGAATATAAGGGGAAGATTCTTGTTTCTTCCTCCTCCTTTCCTCTTGTAAAGTTAAAAAAAGGCCAAGGCACATCCCACCTTTCTATTCCCTTTTTCTTGTCCACAAGGTGGTTAAAAAAAGGCCAGAGATAAGTGGTTTGGCTTCTCTGATCTGATTCTACAACAGAATAGAAAGGCAAAACTGAAAGTGACCTTATCTCCTCACCATAAAAGACCCTTCTCTTGGAGGCGAATACAGGCCAGAGGGCAAATTTTTCATCAAACGACCCTTCTTTTTTTCTATACCCAAAAAGGGGCCAGAATTTAAACCCCTTTTGACCACCACCCGTGTAATAACCAAAAAACGGCCAGAGGAAACTATAGTTAGTAGCCTCATCCTTTTTAGTCCTAAGAAAAAGTGGAAAAAGCAAAAAGTTAATTTCGTCCCTCGCAAATTTATTTTTTAAATTTCCATAAATAGGAAATAAAGCAAAGTAGCTATCATTTTCATCTTCTGCATTTTTACCGAAAATAAACGGAAAAAGGTGAAATTCATTCTCCACAAATCCACTCCTTGTTTGAACTGTTTCGTAAAAAAGAAGGTAGAAAAAAAATTGAAATCTCCTGTCATTTTCCCTCCTGTCATAAGTAGCAACTGGGTAGAGAAAATCGAATTCTGTAGAATCCTTTTCCGTATCCTCTACCAGATAAAACAATGGATGAAAACCATACTCAAACCTTGTTTCGGTTTTTTTTGAAGTTATGAATGGGCCTAGAGCATCTACTTCTTGAGTCTGCTGAGTTTTATCTTGATCACTATCGAAAAGTGGGCCTAAACTGAAATCCTCTTCTTCTGAAGAAGAATTTTCTCCAATAAAGAATAAAATAAGTAAACAGATATAGAAACTATATGATAACCATTTAAGTATTTGAAACATGGGTATTTAACTCTAACTTCAAAAGAATAGAAAATCTAGGAAAATTTTCTGTAGGGGCGAGCGGCCGCTTGCCCCTACTAACCATCAAATATAAACCCGAGGAACCCTTTTCCCTGTTATTGAAAAGATTTCGTAAGGGATCGTATCTGCCCATCTAGCAACATCCTCTGCTGAAACCATCTCGTCACCAAAAAGCACTACTTCATCTCCAGCCATTACTCCTGGCACCTCTGTTGAATCAACCATAGTCATATCCATGCAAACAGTACCTACAACAGGTGCGGTAAAGCCTCTTATTGACACCCTAGCACGATTTGAAAGCCTTCTCATGTATCCATCCGCATAGCCAATAGGAAGAGTTGCAATTATTGATGGTCTTGATGCTATGAATGTTCCTCCGTAGCTTACTGGTGTTCCTGCAGTAATGCGCTTTAACTGGGTAATCCTTGTCTTCAGCTTCATTACAGGCTTTAGTTCAAAATCACCCATTCTTCCAGCGCCGTATAGCATTATTCCAGGTCTGACAAGATTCATATGAGATTCAGGAAACCTCTGAATTGCCGCACTATTTGCCGAGTGGATGTATTTAGGGTTTAACCCGGCTTGATTAATAAGAGAAAGCATCACATTAAAAACCGAAATCTGCTCTAACGTTGGTTCACTCGAATTCAAATCTGCATTTGCAAAATGGGTGAAAACTCCCTCTAATTCAAGATTTCTAAAATTTAGGAGATTTTCAAGAAAATCACAGATCTCACCCACACACACACCCAGTCTGCTCATTCCTGTATCAACCTTTAAATGATACCTAACCTTCTTGCCTATCTTTTCTGCATATGTATTAATGGCATGAGCAGAAGCTAAGGAAAACAAAGAAGGGATCAAATTGTTCTTAACCATAGCCTCAACCTCATCTGGCTGAATTCCACCGAGTAATAATATTGGAGCATCTATACCGGAATCCCTAAGTTCGAGGGCCTCTTCGACAGTTGCAACCCCAAGCAAGTTAGAACCTGATTCGATCAATGCTTTTGATACATTAACTGAACCGTGTCCGTAGGCATCGGCCTTTACTACTGAGATGACACCAACATCCTTACCCACGATTCGCTTCACTTGAAGAAAATTTGATTTTAGCGAATTGATATCTATCTCGGCCCAGGTAGGTCGCATAATTAAGTAGGGGCGAACCTAGTGTTCGCCCATAAATAGATATAACCCTCTGATTACTTTAAGGTCAAGATGGTTTTAATCTAGACTGAGAAAAATACCTCTAGCATCCTTAGATGTGAGATTTGATATGGCGGTTACTTTATCGCTAAATTTTTTAAGTGATTCCACCGTTTCTCTACCTGTTAAATCAATAAGCACGGAAAACACCTTGAATTTGAGCTTATTTTTTTTATCAAGAAAAGCATTAAGCCACTCATCCCTAACGTCGCATTCGCCATCCGTAATGAAAACAATATCTCCTCTTTTAAACCTTGACTCTTTAAGAAACTCCAAGGCCTTATCAAGAGGATCCTCAAAATCAGTTCCTCCACCTGGAAAATACCCCGCAAGCTCGATTATGTCTTCATCTTTCATTCTCCAGTTATCTTTCACTCCAGAGCCAAAAACCTTAAGCGGTGTTCCTTTTGAAGAAAACACAATCACACAAAATTTTCTTCTCTGTCTTCTAGCAATCTCGAGAAGACTCAAGCACACCGCTTTTGCCCACATTTCCTTGTGTCCCTCCATTGAAGAGCTCCCATCAACACATACAACAAGTGGACCCCTACCCTTTTCTTCTTTTAGATAGTATTGAAGAAGCCTTCCCTCGATTAACCTTTTTAGAAAATCCTTTCGTAATGCTTTGTGTCTTAGAAATGATAACTCTGCTGGAATAATCCTCCCTATGTCATTTCCAAGCGAAATGTCATAGACTTCGCTTCCCCTTTTTGACCAGATTTTTCTTCTTGAGGAAAACATCTCTTCTTTAAGGCTTCCTACTAAAAGAGCAAGTTTTCTCAGTTTCTCGTTTTTAAATAGTTTCTCCGCAAGATCTAGCTTCTCTCCAATGGGTTTTTCTTCCGGCATTCCCATCGAGGCACCCCACTCCATAAGTTCTTTCTCTACCTCGTCAACCCTCTCCGACGTCTGCCTTGAGGAAGACCGGACGAGATTTTGAAGCTTTAAATCCATCCGTTCGAGTTTTTCTTTTTGCTCTTTTTGAAGGTCTTTCAGCTCTCCCTCCTGAGACCTTAGCTCAAACTGGGTTTTTTTCTTTCCTTCTTTAAGAGATTTATTGGATGATTTTTTCTTTTCAATTTCTTCCCAGGTCTCGACCTCATCTTTGAGCTCGTCTAAATTCTCTTCAGCTTTTTCAAGCTCCCACTCTTTAATAAGCGACTTTTCAGAGAGTCCTTCTTCGGATTTCACCCATTTAATTATCTCTCCTCCTAAAGTAAGTGTAGCAATAGCGGAATTAAAATCGTTGAGAATTGTCTCCTCTCTTAACTCTTTATAATCTTCACTTGAAATAGCCTTCTCAATGAGCTTTCTACCCATAAGCACACTTCTTTTAACCTCGTCTTCAGGCAGAGTTATGACGTTATACTTATAGAAGCTTGCAAATAAATCCAGAATCAAAGAGCGGAAATTAGGCAGGAGGTGTGAGCCTCGCTCAATAAGGTTCCTGAGTTCCTCAGACGTGGCTTCAAGTTCTCCGAAAAGCTCCCTGTCAAAAGAATCCGTTTCTATATTTTGGTTAGATTTCCTATTTTCCACACTATTAAGGTAACACACGTTAGATATTGCATCAATTCAAACCCATTGCGGTATATCACAAATGAGAATATTATGGATAGAGACGGATTGATGATATCAACAATGGAGTAAGAAAATCAGGCAGATGATTCAAACGTCTGAGAAGATCACAAATTTTAATGGTGGAAATTCACCTACGCTCGGCAATCAGCCCTTTCACTCTGATAAAAAGAAAAGATAAAACGGTTTCAGACAAGCAGGAGAGACAAATGGCGCACATAAACAAATTTGAAAATGCTTTGGATGAGCTATTTAAGAAGCGTACATCCTGGCTGCGTTCGGCTATTGGTCGGAAAAAAACTGGCCCTCCTCCTAAAATTACAAGAAGGTTTGTGAAAAACGGAATTTCAAATTTACAAGAAATTGCATCAAATGCTTTAGCAAATAAGCTAGCCAAATCAGAATTTAATAAGCACGCTCTTGGAAAAAGAGCTTGGCATATTAAAGGTTTTGGCATTGATGAAAAAAAGAGTTTGTTCGAAGAATGGTTTAAAAAATAATTTCCAAAATTAATAAATTGTATTTATGTTTTTTGGGGAAATGAAAAATGTATATATGTCGGGAGAACAACAGTCTATGGAGGAAGGCGTCCCTCGTCTCATTTTATCAAATTTTGGTTTAAGGATGTAAAACGAATTGATATTTTCCCATCTGAACCCGCAAGCCAAACGCCGAAACTCGAATGCCTTGCTATTCATCACTTTGACCCAGTACGAAACAAGAAAAAGCAGCAACAAAGAAATGGACGAAAAAATGTCCTTTGTGTGCCATCCATAAAAATATAGAAGAAGAGTTAAGAAAAAGTTTTAAACTGAAATAGGTAGCAATAAGGGCAGGCTATAGACGAGCAAAGAAATAAAGGCTTTCGAAAAAGTTATACAGACTTAAAAAGGACGACCTTTGCCTAATATGAAGGTATGCTAATCTTAATCCGTGGGACATAAAACAAAAGAAAGGAGGTAAAAAACTTGAGTGCAAAGAAAATTTTGATGCTTGTCGGTGACTATGTGGAAGATTATGAAGTTATGGTGCCCTTTCAGGCGCTATTGATGGTTGGACATACTGTTCAAGCAGTCTGTCCTGGTAAAAAAGCTGGTGAGAAGGTTCGGACTGCTGTCCATGACTTCGAAGGAGACCAGACATATAGCGAGAAGCCGGGTCACAACTTCGCCTTGAACGCCACTTTCGATGAAGTGAAAGCGGAAAACTATGATGCCCTCGTGATCCCAGGCGGGCGCGCGCCGGAATACATCCGTCTAAACGACAAGGTGTTAGATATCGTGCGTCACTTTTCCAAGGCGAATAAACCAATTGCAGCGATTTGTCATGCGGCGCAGGTATTAGTAGCAGCCGATGTGGTTAAGGGGAGAAGTTGTTCCGCCTACTATGCCGTAGGACCAGATATAAAGCGCGCGGGCGGTGAGTTTGTGAATATACCGGTGGACAAAGCTCATGTGGACGGCAATCTGGTTACCGCACCTGCCTGGCCAGCGCACCCTGAGTGGTTAGCAAAGTTTTTAAAAATACTAGGGACTACAATTAAGCCATAGCAAGAAAGGAGGGCGGGTCTCAAATTTTGACATTATAGAAGTATAAGAAGATGTAGGAGAACAATTGAAGCAAATAGAAGTTGAATGTTGAGACCGCTCTCTTCTCGGTTCTTCAAGGAAAGCCAATTAAGAATTCACTCTGTCTCTTATTAATAATGAGACATTGTGATTAGATAATACATATGGAGGTGTAACAATGGTACAATTCAGCGTAAATCCCAATCGTTTCGATCCATACAAACAATTCAAATTTCGTGTCAAGTGGGATGGTATATACATAGCCGGGGTGTGCAAGATGAGTTCCTTAAGAAGAGTGACAGAAGTTGTTACTCACCGCGAAGGCGGAGATCCCAGTACTGCACGCAAATCGCCTGGACAGACCTCGTATGAGCCAATTGTGTTAATGAGAGGTCGCACCCACGATATGGAGTTTGAAAGATGGGCCAATAAGGTCTGGAACTACGGCTCCAGCCTCGGTGCCGAAGTTTCACTAAAGGACTTTCGCAAGGATATCATTATAGAGCTATATAATGAAGCTGGACAACTAGTTATGGCCTTCAAGGTCTATCGTTGCTGGCCTTCTGATTATGTTGCACTGAGCGATCTTGATGCTAACGATACTTCCGTCGCCTTCGAGTCCATTACCCTACAACATGAAGGCTGGGAGCGCGATTACGCGGTCACAGAACCTTCGGAACCTTCGTTCACAGAGCCTTGATCCTGACTACAGTTTCGCAAAAGATGGATTTGCTGCTTAACTGGTTTATCCAAATGCTTAACACCTTGAAAATCAGGAAATCGTTAGGCGAAATTCTTGTAATATAAATCAAATAAAAGTTTCTCAATTTAAGCGAAAGAAAATTTTGATGCTTGTAGGTAGGTATGTAAAAGGGTTATGAAGAGACAATGCTCTTGCAATAACTATTGAGTCAAGAAACTGCTTAACTTATAACACATTTGATTAAGTGAAACTCCCCTTGACCACACATAATGCATGATTATAGTGAGGGTAAATAGCTTTCGAGGTTATTGAAAAATGATAAAAGAGGAAATAAAGAAAGTCGTAAGAGAACGATATGCCAGAATTGTAAAACAAGATAGTTCTTGCTGCGGCACTATAGAATCCTCGTGTGGGAACAGCAACTCTACCCAGGAAATAAGTAAGGAAATAGGGTATTCAGAAGAAGAACTTAAAGCAGTTCCTGAAGAATCAAATCTAGGCCTTGGCTGTGGAAACCCTGTTGCACTTGCCTCCTTGAGAGAAGGAGAGACTGTCCTTGATCTTGGTTCTGGCGCGGGATTCGATTGCTTCCTTGCCGCCAACAAAGTTGGAAAGAATGGAAAAGTTATAGGCGTTGATATGACGCCAGAGATGGTTGAGAAGGCAAGAGAAAACGCAAGGAAAGGCAACTATGAGAATGTTGAATTTAGACTTGGAGAGATTGAAAATCTACCTGTTGCTGACAACTCAGTTGATATAGTTATCTCAAATTGTGTTATCGTCCTTTCACCTGACAAAAAAAGGGTTTTCTCAGAAACGTTCAGGGTTCTAAAACCAGGTGGTAGGCTTATGTTCTCGGACATAGTTTTGCTGAGGCAGCTTCCAGACTTCCTAAAAAACTCCATAGAGGCTTATATTGGCTGCGTTTCTGGAGCAATGACCAAGCATGAATATATGAGAGAAATAGAAGCTGCAGGGCTTCACAATATTAAGACTCTTGATGAGACATCTTTCCCTATCGAGCATATAACTAGCAATCAAACAATAAGTTCAATCATTGACAAATTTAAATTACCACCTGAAAAAGTTAAGGAAATTGCTAGTTCGGCCTTGAGTATAAAGGTTTATGCTACAAAACCTCTATAAAGGCAATAAACTCAGGAGAGTTTCACGACGAAGCCTGCCCCTACATCTATACAAATAACAACGATAGTCGAGGCTTTCCAACCTCGAAGAACGGGCATGACAGAAGGCATGTCATTCCGCATACATTTAGCAGGGGGGGTCCATTTTGCTTTGTCATTTCGACTGTCACCCACTAAAGTCATGTGGGTACAAGCTTTATTGGGAATCCAAAAAAAGTATGGATACACAAAACATTCGGCTATGGCAGGTTAGAAGCATGTTAGGTAGGACCGCCTTCAAAGCGTGTAAAATTCCTCTTTTAAAAACCCGTGACTGCAAAGTCGCAGCTATCGTAGGGTTAATCTTCACCCCTTCCATCGTTCAACTGATCCGCTACAATTATATTGTTAAATTGAACTCACGTCAGAAGCAGGCTGAGTTCATGCATAAAATAAATTAAAAGGAGAATGCAATGTCAAAAGGAAAATCAACGAAACCAAAAGCTAAAGCGAATATAAACAAAAAAGACAATCCTGGAAACGATGTCAAGCACAAATCGCTTAAATTTGAGGACATACTATACGAGAAAAAAGACCGTATAGCACGTATCACTATTAACCGTCCAGATATGCGTAATGCCCTCCGCTCCAAGACTCGAGAGGAATTAGCAATTGCGATTGAGGATGCGTGGCTCGATGATGATGTTGGTGTCATCGTGATAACCGGTGCTGGTGATAAAGCTTTCTGCGCAGGTGGTGACCTCTCTTGGATTACTGACCCCAAGAAGAAGGTAGATTCATACTTTATGCTTGTACACTACCGCCTTGCAACTGCCATGCGTTGCTGTGGCAAACCAATAATAGCCAGAGTAAATGGATATTGCATTGGTGGTGGTAATGAGCTTAATATGCTATGTGATTTGACGATTGCATCCGAGGATTCCATTTTTGGTCAAGCCGGTCCATTAGTAGGCAGTGCTCCAATCTGGTACGGCATGCAACTCCTTCAACACTCTGTGGGTGATAAAAAGGCACGTGAGATCGTGTATCTCTGCAACCGCTATACTGCCAAAGAAGCACAGGAAATGGGCTGGGTGAACAAGGTAGTGCCGAAGGAAAAGCTCGACGAAGAGGTGGACGCCTGGTGTAAAAGGATACTTGAGATGAGCCCTCAGTCCCTTAGAATCGCTAAGTTTCAAATTAATTTTGCCTCCGACATGGCATTCTCTCAGATTACCCATGGGCTTGAGCTTGCCCGATTTTTCCTTAAATCCCCTGAGATGGTCGAGGGAGCTACTGCCTTTATGGAGAAGCGGAAGCCCGATTTCTATAAGGTTCGATAATAGAACCCCAAGGACAAAAAATAGAAGTTATTTAAAAATGAACAATAGGGCTATATTCTAGTTTAGAAGGGATTTAAGGGTAGATGACAATATGGGGCTTCACCATGCGGTAAAAGAAAGTAATATGATATGGAAATCCATGCATTACTATGAGAGACACATTCAATCAAAAAGAGCCAATACAACTGCAAGTGTTAATATTGACACCCTACTGAATATAATTTAATTTTTAACTTTTATGAAAGACTTAGAATCTCCTTGCGAATGTGGAAGTGGAAAAAAGTTGGGTGCCTGCTGCAATATAACAAACCCAGTAGTTGACATTAACCAATACAAGCTTGATCAGGCCGAGAAAGACTTGCGGTTAAAGCTTGCCGATTTTTCAAATCGCACTGAGATACAGTCACAAATTGGTGAGGCATTCTACATCTGGAAGAACGACCCAGAACTTTTAACTGAAAACTTGGGTAATGAGGATATTGATGACCTTACATTTGCAAAATTCTTTGACTGGTTTACATATGACTATAAATTAATTGATATAGGAAAAAGGGTAATAGAGCGATTTTATGAAGAAGAAATGCACGATCTATCAGATGTTGAAAAGTCATTAATCGCTGAATGGTCTCAGAATCTCTATAGCTTCTTTGAGGTAGAAGAAGTTGCTCCAAATGAAGGATGCAGTATAAAGGACATATTCACGGGTGATGTATTTCAGATAAAAGACTCGTCAGCATCTCTGCAAATCGCTCCCCACGATATAATTGGGGGAAGACCACTTAAAGTAGGAAACAATAGATACTTTTCCTGCGTGATTTCAGTTTATCCTCAGGCATTTAAAGCTCTTATTATTGATTTTTTTAATCTTCAATTTAAAGATTACAAAAAAAACTTTAGAAGAAAAAGTGCCTTAAAAGACTATTTAAAAGACTTGGGGTTCCTTATTGGGCATTATATTGAAGAAATAGTAGAGCATCCTCAGTTCTTCACACCTGAAGGAGATGAGCTCGTTTTTGCATCTGCGATTTACAATGTAAAAAATTATGAAAAGGTAATAAAGAAACTAAAAAATATTAGGTCTCTTGAAGAGATAGAAGGTGGCACAGATGATCTTAGGGTCTTTACTTGGGAGGGAAAACGAGGCAAAAAGAGAACAGTAGGTACAATAGAGGTAGAGAATGATAAACTCAAAATTGATTGTTATTCAATTAATTCACTAGCTAATGCAAAAAAGATTATTGAAAAAAACCTTAACGAGTTTATCGAACATAAAGGAGACTCTATAAAACATTTAGACTTGGATCGTGACAAAGAACTTAATAAATCCACTAAGCTCATGAAACTCCCCTCAGGAATTAGCAGTAAAAGGGAACTTGCTACGATTCTTGAAGAACACTATGAGGGCTGGATTAATAAACCACTTAATGCCCTTCAGGGTAAAACCCCGAGAGAGGCTTTAGAAACAAAGCATGGTAGAGAAATGCTCAACTCTATTTTGAATGAACTTGAGGGCCTATATGAGCATGCGAGAGAGCGGGGCGAGGCCTACTATGACATAAAAAAGCTCAAGAAAAACTTAGGCTTGAATCTTGAATAAAGAGATTTTAAAGAAGTTTGAAGCTCTTAATTCTACTTGGAATTTTGAATGCTCTCATTATTCGACTTTATAAACCACATCTCATACATTGGAACAACAATGTACAACAGTAGGCTAAGAGCAATGATTGTACCGGAGATAATCATTAAGACAGCGAACTTGGGAGACACATAAGTTATAAGCCAAGGACTGCATATCTCAGCGAGCATTGCTAAAAATGAGATAATTATCACCATTACTTTCAAGCGGTAACTCCAAGAGGACATAAGGAATACGTGGGCAAGGATTAAGAAGACAACAGACATTGAGAAGATATGAAAATGGGTTGTCTCTAATAGTTCGAGGTAGGTCTTTGGGTAACCGCTTTCGACACCTCTGTAGTATTCTATCAATCCATTATAGCTAAAGCCTGTTTTTGCATAAGAGATTAATAGATTTGTTGCGATACCTATCAACATAAAAATAAGAAAAATAGTCGTTACGATTTTTATACCCTGTGAGGCGCCTGAAAGATTATATTTCTGCATAAAGTTCTGCATATCGCTCTTCAATTAATAGCTTTAAGTACTTCGAGTTTGCTGAAAGAAGGATTTTTATATATCGAAAGCTTTCCTTTTTCTTCTCTAACTATCATAACACCTACATCCTTTAAACCCTCTATGAATCTAATTGCCTTATCCCTCTTCATTACGGAAAGGGCTGTTGAAAGAGCATCAGCATCAGTCGCATTACGAGCTATCACCGTTACAGACGGGACAGATTTTACCGGCAATCCATCTCTTGGGTCAATAATATGTGAGAAGCGCCTTCCGTTCACCTCAAAGTATCTTTCATAATCTCCAGATGTAGATACAGCTATATCTTCAACCTTAAGTAAGGTAAGCACTTCGGCTTCATCCCTTGGGTGCCTAATCCCAACATCCCATCCATCCTCCCCTGGAGGGGGCTGCATAGCATAGATGTTCCCGCCGAAGTTTACAATACCTCTTTTGATACCATAAGATCTGAGAATTTTTACGGCTCTATCTAGCGCAAATCCCTTACCTATCCCTCCAAAATCGAGCGAAAGGCAAGGGGATTGTAACTCTATTTGTTTTTCCCTTGGGTACAACTTCATTTTGTCAAACCCAATGCAATCTTGAGCTCTTTGTATCTCATCACGATTAGGCATTAAGTTTTTCTGCTCGCCTACACTCCAGATTTCGATTGCCTTTCCTACAGTTATGTCAAAAGCTCCGTCGGTTAAACCTGAGAAAAAAATAGCCCGACTTGTTAGCTCGATAAACTCCGGTGGAACTGAAATCCTGCCATCTCCTGCAAATGAGTTTACTCGTGAGAGCACGCTATTATTCTTGTAATTGCTGAAAATATCGTCTAATCTCTTTACTTCGGAATAGGCTTCTAAGATAGCTTTATCACATACTTCCTTATCATTACAGTAGAGCCTAAACTCAAGTATCGTCCCCATGACAAAAAATGCCCTTTCAACAAGAACCTCTGAAAGGGTTAGGAAGATTAGAATAATGGGAATAAGCTTCATCTTATCTCTAAAAGGGTAAATCAGAAATCCCGCCCCTGACCACCGGCTAGCAAGAGCAGTTGGCTACACTATTTAAATTCCCTATCCTTTAGTTATGTATTCCCCATTTCAAACTAGAAAAAAAGCCTTTGCAAAAACATTGTTTTCTTAATCTCCAGTATTTTCACCTTCTAAATAAACCACACTTATTAGCGCCAGTGCCTTTTTCACTCCTACATTTGCAGCCCTTACAGAAAGGGTTGCGCCCGATATATTCACAATGTCCTTCCTGGTCCTTATCGGATCATTAAGTGTTTTTCCCTCATATTGCTTGAGAAACCTCTTTGCTCTTATCTCGCTTCCGTAGGGTTCTCTGTAGATCATAACAGCAATATTCCCAGCTTCGCCTTCGGGCGTAACACCTACGATAAATGTTATGGGCCTATGTTTTCCAATCTCTTCAACAATAACCGCATATCCAATGACCTCGGTACCCTTCTTTGCAATATATGTTTTATATTCTTTCTCCCAGATAGATGGTTCAACCTTTCCTATAAGACTCTTTATCTTTTCACGAAGCTCAGGTGTAGATTCAACTACCCTTATTTCAAATTCTTCCGCTTCGGGAAAAACCATCTTTGGGGCTTCTTCATCAGAAAGATATATCTTTTCTCCACCGTAAGCCGGATAGTGCAAAGCAAGTAGTAAGAAACAAACAAAGGCCAAGGTACCTATTCCTAATTTCATCTATCATTCACTACGTAGCTGAGGGATTTTATATTATGAGCCTTTAATCGTATCATGATGGAGGCAGAATCCAAAAACACATGAGAAGGGAATAAAAATAATACGCCCCGAACTCATATCTGCATTTGTAGGCTATCTTTAACCCTAAGGATGCTACAACCTTCGTTTCATATATTTTCTCCAGAGTCTTTCTTAAGATAATGTATTAGCCTCGAGAAGCTCTATTAAGATCATGGTAAGAGACGTCAATAAGGCTTATATATCAAGCCAACTCTGTTTTAGTCCTTTCTAAAGCTTCTTCCCTGTTGGATTCTAAAAAAGAACCTTCTAAAATCCAAACACAGCCCCAGCAGTAAAAGCAAAGAACTTATCTGCCTCTACATCCTCCGGAAATATAAGCGCCTCCCCATCTATAAGATCGCCGATTTCAAAGTTAAATATAAGACCAATAAGTGGAATGGGGCGATAGCTAAGTCCAAGGGTTATAAGCTGCTGAGTCCTATTATCGGTCTCAATGTCTGTGATAACTCCATTTTCAAATTCTACTACCGTAAACAGGTCATCAAAATTTACAATCTCATAACGACCGACTAGCCTCAGGTCAGGATTTTCAAATGGCGATCCGAGAGGGGTTTTATTAAGAAACTCGGGCCAGAAGTGATAAGTTAGAGATAGCCAAAAACCTTGCTTGTTTTTTGCAATCATAGGGGATTCAAATGCAAGTTCTACCACAAGGTCTTCAATTTCACCCTCGACTTCGGAGTTAACTGTAAGCTCAGCAAACCTTTCTACCACTTCCTTGGCGTCTTGAAAATGCGTATATATGTACTCCGCCTCTATATCAAAGGGACCGAATGTAAGCTTAGTGTCCCCCCCGAACGCAGTTATGTATTTGTTAATACCCAGTGAGTCAGGGGTATACTGACCAACATAAAAAGACCCTCCTATCTCTGCACCAAGGAATGGACTATAGGCAATCCTTCCTGTATAAGCCTTATTACCATTTAAGTCCGCTGAAAAACCTCCTGGAGACAAATCGAGCACCCCTTCAAGCTCAAGCTTATTTTCATCCGGGGTAGTCTCTATCTTGGTCTCAATCTGACCATCAAGTGTAGCCCCATTCATAACATATAACTGGTAGTTAAGCCTCCCTTCGTCTCCTAAGTCAAAGTTCCCACTAAGCCCGGCTCCAAGTTCATCCCACGCCGCTGCAACAGGTAGCACTGGACCCAGGCGGTCTGTTATAGTACGGCGGTTGAAATCGTAGAGGTTATCATCATGGTACAGGTTAAACCTACCTAATGGAACAAGAATAGCTCCTATTCTAAGACCATGGTTCTCCGCATAATCAAATTGTAGCCATGCCTGCTCTAATGCAATCTCACTTTCATTTGAAGATTCAATCTCCTGCTCAAAGATAAGCCCTCCTTCCTTCGAAGTTGTGCTCTCTTCAACCTCTATTTGTAAAAACCTCTCAAACTCAAGCTCAGTATATATGCTAATTCTATCTACGGGTCTTGCATCGGCTGTAAGAACAAGACGGCGGAGTGTAAAGGTATTTAAGTCCTCATGAGCTGCAGTTAAGTACTCGTATCGAAAAGACCCATACCCCCCCAATCTAACCCTTTCAGCTAAATACTCAAATGCTCCTTTACCTTCCTTTTTTTTAACTTCAGCAGGCACCTTAGTAACGGTTTCAGGTTCTTTCTCTTCAATCTTTGTCCCTTCCTTTCCCTCAATTACTCCCTTATCCCCTTCCCCTTTCATGCGCCGGATTTCCTCTTTAAGCTCTCTGACCTCCTTCTCCAATTCCTCTAAACGCTCCTCTTGACTGATTTTCTTTTTTTGCGTTGCCTCTTCCGTTAAGGCATCTATTGAGAACGGAAAGACTAGTATCGTTAGCGTTAAAACAACTACTTTTGACGATATATATCCACTTAGGATTTTTATCTTCAATCTCCCAACCCTCCTTTTGATTTTAATATTGAAATTTATTATCATAATCAAATTATCACAGCTTTATTAAATGTCAAGAAAACGAAACTTATTTTTTATTGGCTTTCAGAACTGAAGGGACAGAAAATAGATTCCCTTCTATGAAAAAAGATTGAAACCCGATTCGGGTTAATTTAGGTGTTAGTTAAACCCTCTTTACTTTATCACACCCTTTAGAGAATAAAGGTAGAATAAACTCTTATTTTATCGATACCCACCGTTGGTTATATCCTGTGGGTTCTCTCTGACTCCGCCTCCAATCACGTTATTTAACATCTCCGTAAATGATTTTAACTCTTCGTGGCTTAGGCGTAAGGTTACATAACCAAATGTAACGTAATAACCACCACAACTACACTTCTGGATGTTACCATATGGAAATGTGCTCAGTGTTGTTCTAACACATGTTTCGCTCATATTAACCCCCCTTTTTATTAGTCATATTGTACATTAGCACTGCTCTAGGTCTATAAAGATTTCATCAATAAGCTAAACCGAAGTAAAAAAAGCATAGAACAAAACTCAATTTATATAATTTGATTATACATTTTACCATAAAAACGCTGACGTATTCCAACCTAGTATACTTAGTACTTAAAAACCAGGTGACGTAGGGCCGTGTTTAAAATAGCAAGTACAATAGCACCTAAGAAAGCTGGCAGGAATCCCTTAACGACAAAGCCAGATACGAACAATGTTGCAAATCTCAACATAAGTGCGTTTATCACAAATAGAAATAGCCCAAAGGTAAGTATTGTAACAGGGAATGTCAAAATCTTTAGGATTAGTCCGATTGTAGCATTGACTAACCCTATTACGATCGCAGCTATCAACGCCGTCCCAAATCCCTTTATTTCAAATCCTGGTACAACATGCGCAACAATAATCAAGCTTAATGCGCTTAAAAACCAATTCACTATCAAAATCATCATAGCTAAAATATCCTCCCTAAGTATTACGTTACTAAATAGCTTACATTAACATAATATACTCTGTAATGATTTCATATAATTGAATATAATTTATTCTCTTAATTAACAATTTAGTCTTTACATATGATATAGGTAATATTGAAACAAACATGACAACGAAGTGGATTCTCACCCGCAATTTCTATGCTGGGAATTACTTGGAAAATTTCCTTGTCGCTGCAGTTGCAGCCGTATTGGGGATTCGCCTTTTCCTTAAAATGACTGGTTACCCTCAAATTGGCGGCAGTTCTTTGCATATTGCGCATATGCTTTGGGGTGGGCTATTAATGTTGGTATCTATAATAATCCTCCTATCCTTTTTAAATAGAGCCTCAGAACGTTTGGCTTCAATTGTTGGAGGAATTGGATTCGGCACTTTTATAGATGAAGTTGGGAAATTTGTGACAAAAGATAACAACTATTTTTTTGAACCCGCAGTTGCCATAATTTACGTTACTTTCATTCTGGTCTTTATAGCAATCCGTGCTATTCAAAGCGGCAGAAGTTATACAAGGGACGAATATCTTCTGAACGCTTTGCGAGAAACGCAAGAAGTAGTGTTGCACGACCTTGATGAGGAGGGAAAAACTAAGGCGCTTTATTACTTAAGTAAAAGCGACCAATCAGATCCGTTAGTTATAGCACTTAAAAATTTACTTTCTGATACAAAATTGGTTCCATCTGTAAGACCAGGGGTTTATAATCGCACCAAACTATACTTTCGAGACCTATATTATAAAATCATTCAGTATAGGGCATTCTCTATTACTATCGTAATTTTCTTTTTAGTTCAACTTTTAGTAACGCTATCATATATAATCGTGCTCGTATTTTTTGTAGGGCTTGGTTGGGATAAAATACTCAATCTTCGAATCTTCGATCATATAGCTCACCGAGTAGTCGGCCTTTCCTTCGTTCAATGGGCTGAGTTTTTGTCATCGCTTTTATCCGGTGTATTTGTATTTCTCGGCGTATTTTACATTAAACGGTCAAGACTAATAGCCTTACGAATGTTTGAGCGTTCTATTCTAGTATCTATATTTCTCACAAATGTTTTTATATTTTATCAAAAGCAATTTGGGGCTCTAACGCATCTTATTTTTGATATCTTGGTTCTTGTGGCACTTAGATATATGATAGGACGAGAAGGATCAGTGATATTAAAACAACCTAAAGAAAGATAATTAATGTAAGTGGCGATGGAATAAATCTGCTGAGTGGCTGACAAAAGAATAAAATTATAGGAATCTATAAATTAATGTGAGTCCGACGTAAGAGCATAATTGTAGTGGAATCCTTTAGGATTCCGTTTATGTAGGTCTGATGCGCTTTCAATTATTAAACTGGTAACAAATTACCCAACTGGGTAAGCAACGAGTCTTGCTCGTTGCTGCACGAAGAATGGCCCCACAAGGTTGATTATAGAATCTTCACAAGTGGTGCACAATCGAATCTTCATGAATGTAGACCTTGGAGATTTTGAGAATCAATGACCTAAAAGTTTTTTACCAACTGATTTAGTTTAGCACATTATACCCCCTGCCCCTCATGCAGTTTCTATAGATTGTTTCATAATTTTTATCACTGTCGTAAGCGCCTTTTGCTCCACCAGCTACTCCTCCTATGACTGCCCCTGCTGCAAGACCCGTTGTGACTGAACCTGTTATCACTCCAAGAAGAGCCCCTGTTCCAGCTCCGACTGCTCCACCAATAACAGTATCCTTTGCCACGTTTTTAGCTGTGCTCGTGTTTTGACTTGCAATAGCCTTACACTCTGCTTGGTCCCTGTAGTACCTGTCTTCGTTCTTAACGCTTTGAGGATCAACAACTGGGCTATAACCTGCACAAGAAGAAAATATAACTATTGATAGCGCAAATATTATTTTATTCATATAGGTCAACCTCCCAATTATTTTATATTCTAGAAAATCCTCCCTTCTTTAGAAAACATTCTATAAAATCTACCTAAATTATTACTGGCGCATCTCCTCTGAAACTTCCACTACATCTCCACCAGCCGGCTCTACAAGTGTAAACCCAACTAACGGTTTATAACCACCTAACTTGTAATCTCGTATTGTTAATATACATTTCGTATTACCCGTTTCAGGAAAGCATGAATAGGAAATCATGCTTCCTGCGAGGTTCATAGAATCTCCATCAACAAGAACCGAAGGAACTAATCCAAAATTGTGAACGTCAAATCCACCTTTATCATTCTTGGAAACCCGAAACGAACCATTAAATTCTATCTCTCTTGTTGTTTGTGGCTCTGAGCCAGGTTCCTCAACAGTAGTTTTTCTAAATTCCTCTGAAATAATCGTTGCACCCCCCAAATTATTGATATGGTCCAAAACATTAATCGTTGTCTTTTGTACAAGCTTCCCATCCTTAGTCTTTGTTATGACAACGTTAACTGGTATATCAAATTCTCCGTCACCTACATCTACAGCCTTTCCAAATTGCCTTTCCTTTTTAACAATAACACCATCCTGTGTGGTTTCTGTTACAAGTGTTTTGCCTGCGAGTAAACTATCATAAAGCTGCCTAAATTCCTTAACACGAAGTGGCTCATCTTTTGCATAAACGTTCGATGGATATGTGGTTATTAAAGCTAAAACAAATATTGGTAGAATAAAAAATTTTCTCATCCCTATCCTCCTATATCGTTTCAATATGTGTTTCAGTTTAACCTCATCTAATGTCTTAATTCAAGGCTACTCTATTTGTTTTTCTCAAAACTGGTGATCGAATTTCGTTTGTCTATTTTAAACATAAATTCTTATGTAAAAGATGACATATATTAATCTAAATATTACTTCAGCTCTTAAAATCTTATTTTCAATTTTATTTACCAGATAGAAAAGCAACAATACGAAGTGGACCTCCACTACCCTCTTTGATTTTCATAGGCAGCGCAATGATTATAGCGCCTCTAGGTGGTAACCGTTCCAAATTTGCAACATTTTCGAATATCGGAACATTCTTCTTGGATAGAACCTGATGGCTTTTGAATAACTTAGATTGGCCATAATCAATGCTAGGGGTGTCTATGCCTACAGCTTTAACTTTACGTATCTCTGAGAGCCATGTGGCCGTACTCGGATGCAAGCCAGGGAAATGAAGTTCCTTCACTGCGTCAGGACCACGCTTGTCTGTTCCCATATATTTCACCTGATCAGGCCAGTAGCGGCCGTACCCAGTTGACAAAAGAACTATAGTATTATCGGGTATACTACCATTTGACGATTCCCATGTTTCGAAATCCTGAATGCTAATCTGATAATCACGATCATTAAGGGTATGTTCAGAAACATCTATCACCACAGCAGGACCAATAAGTTGTTCCAGGGGAATTTTATCAACTGAATTGTGACCAAGAGCAAAATGAACTGGGGCGTCAATATGAGTTCCCCCGTGTTCGGCGGCACAAAATTTATAGGCTGAATAAAAAAAGTTTTTATCTGTTATTCCTCTGAAAACTGTTTCTAATTGGAATGGCTCCGAAGTTGGCCAGTATATAGTCTCAGAGGAAAAATCGTGTGTAAGATCAATAAAGCGACCCGACTGAAAAGGGTCTTCCCTTGCACAACTAAGAGCGACAAATAAACTAAACACCAACGAAAATCCCAATTTATAACTAGTCATTTTGGGCCTCCATAATTTTCAAGTTTGATACGAAATATTTTAACCTTTTAGTTTCGAATTCACACATATTAACACATATAAATTAGCTTCTTTTACAAACAAACTTAACTGTATTGTTAAAGAGATATTTTGTCATTAGTTATTCAATGTAGCAGAAACACGGGGCATCTAAAAATTAAAAGTATCAGTGTGCATTCTATCCTCCCAAAGTAGGGGCTGATGCCCTCATCAGCCTAATGTAGAGACACACCATGGTGTGTCTACCCGTTCGAGGAACGAGCCCTACATTTCTCTCTATAACTAAATAGTTTGTTAATAAACACACGGCCTTTTTGTCATTGCGAGGAACCCTGAGCGACCCCCGATCAAGTCGAGGGGAAGGGGACGAAGCAATCCCTGTGAGATCCCTCACTGCGTTCGGGATGACACTTTGTGTCAGATTGCTTCATGGAGTTTACACTGAGTACTTCGCTTTCCTCCGTACAGGCTCCGCGAATGTGTTCGCAATGACAGTGGAAACCCCGTAGCAAGCTACGGAGAATTATCAAGTTAATGCTTGATGAATCATAGCGAATTATTCTTAAGTAGGTCGGGTAACATATAAGCTACCTTATGGAAAAAGAATATTGGTTTGTTTTAATTGCCGCCATCCTATATGGAACGATCACAGCAGGCGGCCAATTTTTTGTTAATTTGGGTTTATCTCTTTTTGAAATATCCCTTTACCGCGTTCTATTTATAAGTCTAATACTCTTACCAGTAGTATTGATTAAGCGCGAGTTATTAATCAAAAAAGGTATGCTCTTATTTTTCTTAGTCTATGGGTTAATTGGAGCGCTCTTGGAACTATCACAATTTGGCGGAATTGCCCTAGGGGTTCCAGTTGCAATTGTTGTCCTTCTACTTTATAGCCAACCTATTTGGACGATTATAATTGGAAGATTTATGCTTAATGAAAAAATCACGCTTAGAAAGATCTTAGCGGTTTTTATAGCCCTATCAGGCGTTTTTATTATTCTCAAATCGTGGGATATACAATCTCCAAAATCTTTAGCAGGAGTTATTTCATCGCTTCTTGGGGGTGTCATTTTATCACTATGGGTAATTTGGGGAAGAATGAGCGGAATAAATAAACAGCATTACGTAACCACAACAATTGGATGGACGGCCTTCTCCGTGGTATGGCTTTTATTACTTTGGCCGATTGTAAATATCTTTATTGCTGAACCAACCATTATCCGAATATCAACCGACTTGCCGGTAAGATACTGGTTCTACTTAACGATTTTCGCATCCATAGGTGGGGTAATTCCACACCTATTCTTCTATAGAGGGGTTCAAAAAATTGAAGCCTCAGTTGCAGGCATTATCCTACTCTTGGAGCCAGTTAGTACAACAGTACTTGCGGATATTTTATTTAATCAGCCAATTGGCTTAAATATATTTATTGGCGGTGTCTTAATATTAGTCTCTAATTATCTAGTAATCCACAAGGCAGAATAAAATCTGGCTTTTGTTTTCAAATCAAGAACCCTGCCCCAAGATGTAGAGTATCGTCATATCAGCCAGATAACCCTTTTAGTCAAAAGTATATCGATAGGCGGTGTTTTCGAACCCCGCATGCCATTGCTTGTCCTGAGCGAAGTCGAAGGGCGGCTCCCCGACAATTTCACCTGGGAGAAAGTCCCGCCTGTAGGCTCCGCGAATGTGTTCGCAATGACTTCGGAAACCCTAGTAACAAGCTAAAAAGACTTGCCCAGTTAAAGCCTTGAAGTTTTGAAAATAATGGTTATCATATAAGGAACTTTAAAATAATTATAAATAGGGCAAGAAATACCCGGAAGAGGTACTTGCCAAGAGGATAAAAGATAAGATGAAGAGTATATATAAGGATAATTTTGTTTATTTAAAGAACCTTACGCACTTGATCTACGAAACCCTGGGTGAATATCAGCACCTCTGGTTTAATCTAATAAAACCAGTAATTCCTCCTTTAGAAAGAGAATATGAAGATGATGAGGAATTACCAGGGATCCAGGTAAAGGGTCACCTTTTTCTTTCAGAACTATATCGCTTATGCAAAGAAGACCAATCTAAAGGGTTTAACATGTATGAGATTGGTAAAAAACTAGGATTTGATGAATTTGAAACTGAACTTATAGTTGAAAATCTCAATAGGGCAGAGTTGATTAGTCATCAAAACAATTCTGATAAAGTTTCAATTACACCCTATGGAATTATGACGATAAGGGGCGAAATACGTATTGGGTATGCCCCTGTTCATTAAAACACATCATTTAAAAAGCCTACAAGGTAGGATTTTTGATATGCTCTAGCTACTTAGCCTGACATATCCAACCTCAGTTGGAATGCTTGCCCTCTCAATCTTAGCCTTAGAAAAAGCCTGAATTCTTTTTAATTCACCATATTCCCAGTGAGTTACAAAGGTGATAGCCTTTCCCTCTCTTCCGCATCTACCTGTTCTACCAATTCTGTGGACATAGCTTTCGGCGTCCTGAGGAATATCATAATTCACAACATGAGTAATACCATTTATATCAAGCCCCCTTGCCGCAACATCAGTGGCAACTACAATGGCAACCTCACCCCTTCTAAACAGTCTCATAACCCTATCACGCTCCCTTTGAGAGCAATCCCCATGTAGCGCCTGAGCATTAAAACCCCTGGCTTTAAGGGCAGCCGTCAACTCATCGACCCGAGCTTTAGTCCTTCGAAAGACAAGGAACACCCCTCCCCTCTCTAACTCGATTAATTTACTTAGAACACCCAGCTTACCAAACTCCCTGACCTCAAAAAATATCTGCTTGGTTTCTGGAACTGTAAGGGTATCTTTGGAGACTATTATCTCGACAGGGTCTTTCATATATCGCTTTGCCAGCCAGGAGATCTCCGATGGTATAGTCGCAGAAAATAGCATAATCTGACACTTCCCCGGAATTTGTGCAAGGATAAACTTCATATCATCAATAAAGCCCATATCAAGCATCCGGTCAGCCTCATCAAGGACAGTACAACGAACGGATTTTAGGTTCAGTGTCCCCCGCCTTATATGGTCAATAACCCTTCCCGGTGTTCCAACCACAATGTGTACTCCCTTTCTAAGCTCATCCAACTGCTTCCCAATAGGCTGACCGCCGTAAACTGGAAGGACGGCTATTTGCTTATGCCTTCCGATTTTCCCAAGTTCTTTAGCCACCTGAACCGCAAGCTCTCTCGTTGGAGTAAGAACTATTGCTTGAACTCCCCTATCTAAAGGGTTAATCCTTTCCACTATAGGAATCCCGAAGGCAACGGTTTTCCCCGTTCCCGTCTGAGCCTGGCCTATTATGTCTCTGCCACTTAAGGCAGGTGGGATTGCTTCTTCCTGAATCGGAGTCGGAATACTAAATCCCATATCCCTTATAGCTCTATTAACGCTATTTGATAAAATAAACTCTTCAAACTTCAATTTACAAACCTCCTCGTTAGTCCAAAATTGGACCTTTAATTTTATTTTTGAGTCTTTTCAGTTATTCGTCCTAGGAGGGTAAAAGGAAGTTTTTCTACTAATTTGGAGAGTAAGTGAATTACTCTAAAAATGAGGAAACTATTTACCTTCCAAGTAAAAACACAATTAGACTATTGGTAAAAATAATACCTGTAAACTAAAATTTTGCAAATTTCAATATAATTTGTCAGAGTAAACGAACCTCCTTACATCTCTATCCTACTTGAATCTCGCTAAAAATGACAGACTTTTATTACAACTACTTGAAGAATAATCTCTTGCCAGCGTACCTGAATAAGACAAAGGGGTGAATGGGACAAACGGGTTTTATGTAGGACATAGTAGGGCGATATATACAATGGGGATAAAGAATATTCGGGCTCAGAGTCCAAACCCTTGGACAAGGATAGCTAAAGGGGGGAAATGGGACAAGTGAGAAATAGGTTAAGTCAAATAGTGCTACATATCTGCCGTGGTTTGAAAATATTCTCGATAGACATTCAATGTTAATTCCGACTTTGAAGCTGAAGTGGGCTAGATTTATTAGGGATAGGCCAAAACAATCTCGCTATCCCTACCATTGCCTGAATGGTATGGGCTAGTCTAAGAAATGGTTAATTATATGATTATAACCTGAGATTTGGAGACTTATATTTCTCAAGTCATGATTTTTGGAACTGCTTTCATAAAGCAGATCAATGAAAGGATTTCAAGTCTTATTATCGCTCATGCTAATAATTCACTCCGCTTCTAGCCCCGCATCGGAGTTATCTATGCTTCAGCTTTTCGAGAATAAAGACGTGGTCATCATTGGAGAGACGCATAGACGCCCTGAATCAACAAAGTTTGTAACTAACACCGTAGCGGAATATCTTAAGGGTGGAAAATGTCTAATAGTGGGTTTAGAAATCCCTTCACACCAACAGCCAGTTTTAGAGAGAGCTTTCTTGGGGGTATGGAGGCTAAACAGAATCTCCATTTCCTCCTCCACCTCGTGTTGATCCAGGTTGCCCTATTCCGAAGGCGCAACCTCAGGTGAAACCTTAGTCGGAACCCCCAGTTAATAGAGTATAGACCTTAAGACTGGGTTGACATAATATGCCATGCCCTATAATCTACAAGAAAAGGGGTTATGGTTGGAGGTGTTAAATGAAAACAGTTAAATTCCTTTTAGTGGCAACGCTTATTACGCTATCACTTGCAACCGTAGGGTTTGGTCAGCAAGCAGGTGAAGGTTGGCGTGGAGGAGGTCGGCATGGAGGAGGCGGTGGTCAAGGTGGTTGGCATGGAGGACGAGGGGGTCATGGCGGTGGTTGGCACGGTGGACATGGTGGATGGCGAGGCGGTCATGGTGGTGGTTGGCATGGGTACTACCCGAATCAGTTTTACTTCAACTTAGGAATTCCGTTCATTTCCCCCTATTACTACCCATATGGAAACTACCAACCTTATTATCCTCCTTACCAATATTACCCTCAGTACTATCCGTATGGAGCGTACCCTTACATGAACTTCGGATTCCAGCTCTACGGTCATTAATGTAGCAGAAATTCTGAGTGAGAAATCGGCAGAGTCTCTAGAGGCAGAACAGGACAGAACTCTGTTTACTGTGCATCAACGGGGTCGGGCCTCAACAGGCTGTTGCTCAAATAGCTTTTTAGGACATTTATGGGAAAAACATCAACTTTTCATCTTTCTAAGTTATTGATTTTATTGTCTCTTCATTTCGATTGTTAATCAACTTTGTATCAAGTTAGGATTTGGGCAACAGCCCGTCAACATT
>LDXN01000015.1 GCA_001443445.1 Candidatus Dadabacteria bacterium CSP1-2
TTCTCGATTTGAGTCTGTAAGCTCATTAGGTATTTGTCGGGGGCACATCAAAGGTAAAGTGACGACTTATACTCCATCGCCACCTTAATAAAATCCCTAAAAAGAGGATGCGGATTGAGAGGGGTAGATTTAAACTCTGGATGGAACTGACACCCAACAAACCAGGGATGATTCTCTATCTCAATCATCTCTACTAGTCTTCCATCAGGTGAGAGACCGCTAAGAACTAAGCCTTTTGCCTCAAACAGTTTACGGTAGTGGTTATTAATCTCGTATCTGTGCCTATGGCGTTCAGATATTTGATCAGTAGCATAAGCACTGTGAGCTAGTGTTCCTCTTTTTAGAACGCAAGGGTATGCGCCTAGACGCATCGTTCCTCCCTTATCACTAATCGCCTTTTGTTCTTCCATTAGGTCTATGACGGGATGCGGAGTATTAGATTCAAACTCGCTTGTATGAGCGAGAGAAAGCCCGCATACGTTTTTCGCAAATTCGACAACAGCCATTTGCATTCCAAGGCATATTCCAAAGAAAGGAACCTTACGTTCTCTTGCAAAGTTAGCTGCTTTAATTTTTCCCTCAAATCCGCGCCTTCCGAATCCGCCAGGGATGAGGATTCCATGAACATCGCTTAAAAACATCTCTGTTCTATTTGATTCAATCTCTTCAGAGTCTACGTATTTTATATTTACCTTAGATTGATTAGCCAAGCCCCCGTGAGCCAGTGCTTCATGTAAGCTCTTGTATGCGTCTTTATGACTCACGTATTTACCTACGACTCCTATCGTGACATCTGATTTAGGATTGTTAAATTTATTTACAATCCCTTCCCAGGGTGTAACGTCCGGTCGTCTTGTCCACATATTAAGAAATTCAACGATAATTTCATCAAGCCCTTCACGGTGGAAGATAATTGGAACTTCGTAAATGGTATCTACGTCCTTTGCCGTTATAACAGCTTCGATCTTAACGTTGCAGAATAGAGCTATCTTTGCCTTGATCTCCCTTGGAAGAAACCTGTCCGTTCGGCAAAGAAGGATGTCAGGCTGGATTCCGATTTGTAATAAATCCTTTACAGAGTGCTGAGTGGGCTTAGTTTTAAGCTCTCCGGCAGGGCCTACGTATGGAACGTATGTAAGGTGAACAAATAGCGTATTCTCTTTTCCTAGATCAACCCTGAGTTGTCTTACTGCTTCTAGGAACGGAAGGCTCTCGATGTCACCTACAGTTCCACCGATTTCTACTATAACCACATCGTTATTATTGGATACATCAAGAATGTAGGATTTTATCTCATCTGTTATGTGGGGGATTACTTGAACCGTTTGACCAAGATACTGTCCTTGCCTTTCTTTAGATATCACAGAGTAATAAATCTTTCCAGTCGTGCAGTTATTCTTTTTTGTAAGATTAGAATGTATAAATCGTTGATAATGTCCAAGATCTAGATCAGTTTCTGCGCCATCATCAGTCACATAAACCTCACCGTGCTGAAATGGGTCCATTGTCCCTGGATCAACGTTAATATAAGGATCAAGCTTTTGAAGAGTGACTCTTAAACCTCGGCATTCAAGTAGAGCGCCAATTGAAGCAGACGCAAGCCCCTTTCCTAGAGAAGACATAACACCTCCTGTCACAAATATAAATTTAGTCTTACTCATTTAATGCTCTCCCTTTAATGTAATTTGTTGTAACTGAGTAAATATTTTTTTCCGAGGCTTAAGATAAAAGCTGGAAATAAACCTTAGTGTTATTGAAGGATACGAAGCCCTAAGGTTTTTATTGAGAAAATTAAGGACAATTAAAAACCCATAGGACACGTTTATAATATATCAAAATTCAAAATTCTTTCAACTTCTTAGAGGTTATGCATATTATGCTTATAATTCTTTAGCTTATACAGAACCTAGTTTTATTAAAAGTTCATAAGTTCTCTAAGCACCCTCAATTTATATCAAATTTGAGATTAAAGATAAGCTAAAATATGTAAATCTTATTATTAAGGATTAAAATACTGAAAATCAACAACACTAGGAGGGACAAAAATGAGCAAGCACCCAAAGGAAAATAGGAGCATTCTCTCGTTATTCGAAAAGGGAAGTAGAGGTAAATTCTTTTATCTTCTGATCTCCCTTGTGCTTTTACTTCTAGTTTATCCCTTTCTTGAATACGGTAGAATCAGAGAAGCATTCTTGAGCATTCTTTCTGCGGTTGTTCCTATCACTGCTATTTATGCTGTGAGTTATAACAAACGTAATCTAATTATAGCAATATTGCTTGGGGTTCCTACCATCACAGGCGAGCTACTCGATCTCTTAGGGATAGAATTTTTCCCACACGCCGTAATTGGAGCATTTGCCCTTCTATTTTATCTTTTTACTTTAATTACCATCATTTCTTACGTATTTAGAGATGAAGAAGTCACAGGTGACACTATATATGGAGCGATTTGTGTATACCTTCTTATTGGTATTACATGGACCACCATATTTGTTTTGATAAACATTCTTCAACCCGGGTCATTTTACATTAACCCACCAAATAATATTGATAACGTTCAAGACTGGTCCGATTTTATCTACTATAGCTACGCGACATTAACTACCCTGGGATACGGTGATATAACACCTGTAACCTCTCAAGCAAGATCCGTTGGAGTACTTGAAACTATAGTTGGCCAATTATATTTGACTATATTATTAGCTCGACTGATAGGCCTACACCTTACTAGATCAATAAAACGTGAAAGTTAACATATGCTAGCCGTTTCGTGTTTAGGCAATTTCCCTTACTAATTTTTTGGTCTAGGGGCAAACTTCGTAAGGATATCATGGAAGTCTCTGACAGTAGCAGGAAAGCTTTGCTGTTTGTATAATGTTTCATACGACCCCATTAGCACACCATACACCTTTTCAATTGTCTTCCCATCATACGCAATAGAAGAACCTTGTAGATCTGCGCCGGCGAAAAGTCCCTTGTCGGGTCTTGCATATGTAATAATTGATGATCTCATTGTTGCTACATCGGCTTCGTGACCAACACTCCCTGATGTAGCGCTTACGTTTCCCGATCCTATAGTCATCGCGCCGGACAGCAGAGCGTCAACGCCGTTAGGATCCATCACTAGCATTATTATATCTGCAGTTTTATAACCTGCTTGAACGCCAAAATTAGCTCCCGTTACAGTAAATACAACAGGAAAGCCCAGTTGTACAACAAGCTTTGCCCCTATACAATCATACACACCGGGCAACACAAGAATTCCTGGTTTTCTCAGAATTTCACGAAGTTGATGTCCCCGAGTCATATTAGAGTTAACACAATAAACAGTATGTTACTAAAGACGCCTGAATACTAACCTACACGCTCACAAAGTGTCAAGAAATTTAGGTTTAGGTAAACTTATCAAGATTATTTATTAACTTATTAACAATGTATTCCTTCAATGTCTAGGCACGCATAATGGGAAAGGCGAATATTCAAATAGATCCAACTAAAAGATTTTCCACTAGAGCACAATATTACAACAAATATCGCCCGAAATATCCTAGAGCAATTATCAAATTACTGAGAGCGGAGTGTGGTCTTTCATCATCCTCTATKATTGCTGATATTGGTTCAGGTACTGGAATTTTATCTCGGTTGTTCTTAAAAAATGACAATATTGTATTAGGGGTCGAGCCAAACAAAGAAATGAGAAAGATTGCTGAAAAACTTTTAAAAGACTATTCTAATTTTAAAAGTGTGGATGGCGCTGCTGAGTCATCAAATCTCAAAGATCAAAGTGTAGATTTCATAACCTCTGGACAAGCTTTTCATTGGTTTCATACAAATAAATCAAGAAAAGAATTTTTACGAATCCTAAAACCTAATGGTTGGGTTGTGCTTATCTGGAATGACAGAAAAACTGACACTACTCCATTTTTAAAGGCTTACGATAACTTACTTTATAAGTTCGGGATTGATTACAAAGAAGTAAATCAACAAATTCCGGATGAGAGGAATTTTGCTAAGTTTTTTGGGCATGATTCCTTTCAACTTAAGATTTTTCACAATTTTCAGGTTTTTAATTTTGATAGTTTAAAGGGTAGAGTCTTATCATCCTCTTACGCGCCAATGAAGGGCCATCCTAATTATGAGCAGATGATGCGCAATCTACATAGAATTTTTCTTGAATATCAATCTGATGGCAAAGTTAGATTCGAGTACGATACAGAGGTGTATTATGGACAGTTCAAATAATAAATGACTAACTAAGTTAATCATGGGCATCTTTAACCTGATAATTCCCCGTAGCTTGCTACTGGGTTCCCGCTGTCATTGCGAACGAAGTGAAGCAATCTTTATTCTGAGATTGCTTCGTCGTGGAGTTTACCCTGAGGTAAGTCGAAGGGCTTCTCGCAATGACGAGAATGCTATTTGTTTATGCAACGATACCCCACGGCTTGCCGCAGGGTTTTTCATTAAAAGCATACTAAAAGTATTAAACTCAGTGCTAAGTATTCTTTTTGTTGCAATAAGTATAGAAGCCATTTCTTATGCCTCTACATCACATCAAACTGATACAATTGTAACCGACAAGGAATTAATTATTCTGGGTAAATGGAATGAAAAACAACTAGATCATATCATAAGGGAATCCTTAGGAATTCCTGATTTAGATAAAAGAATAGACTTTCTATCAGAACAATTTTTAAACGTGGATTATAAAGAATCAACTCTGATTGGAAACATAAATACACCAGAAGTATTTGTTATTAATTTAGAGGGGGTTGACTGTTTTACCTATATTGATTATGTAGAAGCGATGCGTCTTTCAAACTCCTTTCCTGAGTTTAAGGATAAACTGAAGACAATAAGATACCAATCTGGGGATGTTGATTTTCTAAAAAGAAATCACTTCTTTACTGATTGGGAATATTTTAACTCACAATATGTTGACGATGTTACAGAAAAGATTGGTGGAGATAAAACAAAAACGGTTTTGAAAACGCTGAATGATAAGAATGATGGTACTTATTTCATACCTGGAATTTCACCTAAAAAACGGAAGATTCACTATATCCCTTCCGATGCCTTTGATAATGAAATGCTTTCAAAACTGAGATCTGGAGATTATATTGGAATATATTCGAATCAAGATGGACTAGATGTTTCACATGTTGGGATCGTTATTAAAGAAGGAGACACGTTTTATTTTAGGCATGCTTCATCATCAGAGGGAAATAGAAAGGTTGTTGATGAGGATTTTATGAACTATATCTCTGATAAACCTGGCATACTTATTTTAAGGCCTAAATAATTAAAAAAAGATTCCCCGCAATGCCCGTAACTATTTGGATGAACTTGACAACCCCCCTACCCTTACCAATACTAGACTACTCAAACTGTCACCCGAGTTTCCAATAAATCCAAGGATATTATATGGATTCAATCGAAGCACTTAGAAGTACGCTCCTTATAGGCCCTGAGCTTGCTTTAATACTTACTGGCCTAATTGTGATGGTAATTGACGCTTTGATTAAGGGAAAAGCAAAAACAGAGCTATTTTGGATTGCACTTCTTGGACTTGCAGTCAGCTTTGTATTGAATCTTGAAAGATTTCATCAGGTGTCGAGTGCATTTGCAGGCGCTCTTTCTTTAGATGAATTCGCTGCATACTTTAACATTATTTTTATCGTTGGCGCATTCCTAGCCATTGTATTATCAAAGGATTATATCGCAAAAATGGATTTAAGGGCTAATGAGTATTATGCCCTTCTTCTCTTTTCAACCTCCGGGATGATGATTCTCAGTTCTGCTAAGGAATTTATGTCTCTTTTCCTTGGATTTGAAATTATGTCTATTTCGGTATACATACTTTCTGGTTTTAACAGAAGATCAACCCGTTCATCCGAGGCTGGAATAAAATACCTTGTTTTGGGAGGGTTTGCCTCAGCGATACTTCTTTATGGAATAGCATTAATTTACGGAGCATCTGGCACAATATTTCTTGATGAGATTGCAAAAAGATTTGATATAAATAACCCACTATATCTCGCAGGAACCGCCCTTATTCTCGTAGCGTTTATTTTCAAAATCGGCGCTTTCCCACTTCATCAATGGGTTCCGGACATCTATGAGGGAGCACCTATGGCAGTGACGGGGTTTATGTCTGTAGGTGTAAAAGCGGCTGCATTTGCAATTCTTCTAAGGGTTCTTTTTGAAGGCTTCTCTCAACTTGAAACAAGCTGGACGCAGGTTCTCTGGATTGTTTCTGTTTTTACAATGACTATAGGAAATCTTGCCGCCTTAACTCAGATAAGTATTAAAAGGATGCTTGCTTATTCAAGTATTGCCCATGCTGGATATATACTTGTTGGAGTCGTAGCCGCCTATGGAGAAAAAAAGCTTGGTTTAAGCAGTGTGCTTTATTACCTATTTTCATATACATTCATGAATCTTGGAGCATTTGGTGTATTAACTTATCTCTCAATGAAGGGAAGAGAATGTGAAACGCTTGATGATATATCAGGGCTATGGGTGAAAAAGCCGCTTACGGCCGTAGCCCTGGGAATATTCATGTTATCCTTGGCTGGTGTTCCACCAACAATTGGTTTCTTTGCGAAATACCGTGTATTTCTATCGGGTGTGAGAGCTGAGTTCTACTGGCTCGTTGTCATAGGTATTCTAAACAGTGTTCTTTCTGCTTATTATTACCTTCGGGTGCTTGTCTATGCTTATATGAGAGAAGAAAAAGTCGAGTTTCCTTCTTTTAAACCAATCTCTGCTGTTGCACTTACCATTCTAACAATAGGAACTATTATCCTGGGGATTTTTCCCTTTTACTCATGGGACCTCGCCCTCAAGGCCGTAGACTCATTTCTTCTGGCACTACAAGCGAGATAAGAAACTTGCCACCGCCACAGCCATCTAACTTCGGGCACTATACTGGAATATACGAGGCACGTATAGAAGGCTGAGTTGGGATTTTTGAAAGTTTTACTTATACTGTTTTTCATAGTACATATAATTATACTGTCGGGGCAAAGAAGGGAATAGAATGCGCCGACCTAACAAACTTTTAGAACGAATCTTGCGGGGCACATCCGATGCAAACATACCCTTTGCTGGGATATGTCAATTGCTGGGCAAGTTAGGATTTGAGGAAAGAATTCGAGGCAGTCATCACATATTTACGAAACAGAGCGTTGATGAAATATTGAACCTGCAGCCTAAAGGTGCAAAGGCTAAACCTTATCAGGTTAAGCAAGTTCGCAATGTGATTCTAAAGTACAAATTGGGAGGTGAAGAAGATGATTAAGTACGAAGTCATTATTTATTGGAGCAATGAAGACCAAGCATTTATCGCTGAGGTTCCTGAATTGCCAGGATGTGCAGCGGATGGGGTAACATACCAAGAAGCTCTAGCCAATGTGGAAGTGGTCATCCAAGAGTGGATCGAGACTGCAAAGGAACTGAGGCGCCCGATTCCTAAGCCTAAAGGTCGCTTGGTATTTGCGTAGTTTATCTTACCTATTGTGATGCGGTATCTGAAATAAATCAAAGTTAATTCAAGAAGTTCGTGAACCTCGGCTGAGTAATGTTTGATTATCAAGCTTTAAAAAAATATCTCTTCAAAATAGATCCAGAAAAAACTCATAAAATAACTGAGTATGCTTTAAGAACAGTAAAATACTTGCCGATTTGCTTCGATTTTCTAAAAAGAAAAAACTTTATTATTAACAACCGCCTAAAACAAAATATCTTTGGCAAAGATTTCCTGAATCCTGTTGGTTTAGCTGCAGGTTTTGATAAAAATGGAACAACGATTGAAGCTATGCCCGCGTTAGGCTTCGGTTTTGTAGAAGTTGGAACTGTGACACCACAACCTCAAGCAGGAAACCAAAAGCCGAGGCTTTTTAGGTTTTCTGCAGAAGAAAGCCTGGAAAACTCAATGGGTTTTAATAATGACGGGATGCTAGTAATTCAAAAAAGACTTCATAAAGTTTATCCATTCGATTTACCTATTGGAGTAAATATAGGAAAAAATAAAACGACTCCTCAAGAAAAAGCAATAGATGATTACGTTGATCTAATTCGTGGTTTTAAGGATGTATGTGACTATCTTGTTATAAACATATCGTCTCCAAATACACCCGGCTTAAGAGACCTTCAAAACGAAGCCTTTATAAGAACGATTTTCAGTACTGCACAGCAGATAACTTCAAAACCTATCTTACTAAAAATCTCCCCCGATTTGGAAGCTTCCCAAGCTGTGAATTTATGTGCAATTGCCGTTCAAAATGGAGCTTCCGGAATTATAGCTACAAATACAAGCGTTGATTATACAATTCTTCCAAATGCTAAACAAATTGGCGGATTAAGTGGAAGAGCAATCCAAGATAAAAGTTTCCATATTTTTAATGAAATTGCTAAAGAACTTTACGGAAAAACTTTGTTGATTAGTGTTGGAGGGATAGATTCCGGGGCTGAAGCTTATAAAAGAATTAAAGCCGGCGCATCTTTGGTTCAGATATATACAGCGTTAATATTCCACGGCCCATCACTTGTTAGAAAAATTAACGAAGAAATACTCGAGCTATTAAGCAAAGATGGCTTTAACCATATAACTGAGGCTGTCGGTGCTGATAGAAGATAACCAATTAACGGAAAGAAAACCAAGCTAACACATATGATAATGCGGATTTACATACGAGATCCTTAAATTAAGTTATTAATTCTAAAACCCTAACCCACAATCCTAAGATGAAATCTCTTCTCTCCTTTCAGCCCATAGCAAAACTATGGAAGTCCTACTTTTTATTTGACAATTTCTATTAACTCCGCTATTTTGATAATCAGTTTATGCAAGACGCAGTGCCTAGGTTTTCTTTGATTGGTATAGTTATATGTAAAAGACTATCAAAACAAGGTAGAAATGCCTAAAAGTAAAAGTCAGTCAAAAGAAGAATCCTCTAGTTATATTGCAAGAGAAATAGTCGCTGCAGTATTATTCACTATCGGTATATTTTCATCCCTCAGTCTTCTGTTTTACAGCTCTAAATCCGGACTTGATGTAAAAGGCGCCATGGGGACAATAGGAGTTTTTATCTCTAGTATGCTAGGGAAGGCTTTCGGGCTCTGTTCCTTTGTGATTCCAATTATTATGTTTTATACAGCAGTAGTTGTTTTTGCGAATAGGACAGGAAGCAGACTTTATCAAAAAGCCATTTCTGCCTTTATTTTCCTTTTTGCATCAACCACATTCTTTGGACTTATATTTAGAAACAAAGACCTTTTAGGTTATAGCCCGCCTGGGGGATGGTTAGGTAATCTATTTTCCACGCTACTTAGAGATAAAATCGCAGGTTCCTTTGGATCATACATAATTGTAACTATTTTTCTTCTTATAAGTTTAGTTATAATAACGAATCTTACACTGTCCGAGGTTCTTAATTGGCTAGGCTATGTCGGCAGGCTTCTAACTTTTACAACAGAAAAACTGTTATCCATATTCCGGTTTACATTGCGCCAGGTAGAGGTAATCATCGAAAATGTTTATGATCTCTTTTCAAAACCGAAGCCAAAAATTAGTAAAGATTCTACACAAGCAAGACCTAAACCAATTAGACAAGTTGTTGAGGAGGAACTGCCACCAAAACTCGAGCCTGCAACTTTACCCCCAATTATAGTTGAGCAGCAAAAAGAAAAATCGGGCGATAAACCATCGTTCAAACCAGTATTACAAGCGAACTTCAAACTCCCTTCTACTGATTTACTTGATCCGAAAAGAGAGTCAGAAATTAAAATTGATAAAGATGTCGTTTATGAAAAAGCTAAACTCATTGAGGAAAAGCTTGCCGACTTTGGAGTATCAGGGAAGGTTATAGAAATAAGACCCGGTCCTGTTATAACCATGTTTGAGTATAAACCATCGCCTGGGATAAAGATTAATAAAATTGCATCCCTTTCCGGCGATCTCGCAATGGGACTTAGCGCTCTTAGTATAAGAATAATAGCCCCTATTCCGGGAAAAGACGTCATAGGCATCGAGGTTCCAAATGATAGAAGAGAAACTGTTGTGCTAAGAGAACTCCTTGAAGACCAGGAATTCCTTAGAAGCAAATCAATCCTAACGCTCGCACTTGGAAAAGACATATCTGGAAAAGCCTCCTATATGGACCTGAGAAAAGCCCCACACCTTATGATTGCAGGCACTACTGGCTCTGGCAAAAGTGTCCTACTTCATACAGTTATGGCAAGCATGCTTTATAAAGCCAGCCCATACGAGCTAAAGTTCATAATGATTGACCCTAAAATGCTTGAGCTTTCAGTTTACGAGGATATTCCTCACCTTCTTCACCCCGTAGTTATAAACCCAAAAGAATCTGCTGCAGCACTAAGGTGGGCAGTAAGGGAGATGGAACAAAGATACAGATTACTTTCTGAAGAGGGTGTTAGAGACATAGAGAGTTATAACAGAAGGATTGAAAAACTGGACTCTAAAGACAAATGGCAGAAATGGCTTCCATACATAGTAATCGTTATGGATGAGCTTGCAGATTTAATGATGGTGGCTCCGCGTGAGGTTGAAGAATCAATAACTAGACTCTCTCAGATGGCACGGGCTGCGGGTATACACCTTATAGTTGCAACACAGCGACCCTCTGTTGATGTAGTTGCTGGACTTATCAAGGCCAACTTTCCGGCAAGAATTTCTTTTCTCGTCTCATCTAGGATTGATTCCCGTATTATTCTTGATAATACAGGAGCAGAGCAACTTCTTGGAAAAGGAGACATGCTATTACTTCAGCCCGGCACCTCGAAGTTAATTAGAATCCAGGGTGCATTAATATCCGACGGAGAAAGGGAAAGAATCACTGAGTATCTAAAATCTCAAGGATTACCTGAATACAACCAAGAAATTACTAGGATAGAAGAAACCGAGACTCCACAAGACCTTGAAAGCGAGAAGGATGAACTATATTATGAAGCTCTTAGAATCGTAGCAGAATCACGCCAGGCATCTATATCAATGCTTCAGAGAAAGCTAAAAATTGGTTATAATAGATCAGCTAGAATTGTTGAGATCATGGAAAAAGAGGGAATTGTAGGACCTCAGGAGATTGCAGGAAAACCAAGAGAGGTTTTCATAGACTTAGCAAAGGTAAATCAGAGGCAAAGAAATTGAAAAATTTATTCGTTAATGTAATGATTCCCCACAACTTGCTACGAGGTTTCCACTGTCACCGTGTCATTGCAAATATTCTTTTTCTTGTCATTTCGAGCACAGCGAGAAATCTTAGATTCCTCACGGAGCCCGTACTGAGCAAAGGCGAAGTATTCGGAATGACACTTTGTGTCCGATTGCTTCGTCGCGGAGTTTATGCTGAGCCAAGTCGAAGGACTCCTCGCAGTGACGAAAAGACTGTCTGTTTATGCTACGATGCCCTGCAATTTGCTGCAGAGTTTTTCGTTCTTGCTTTTTTTATATTCGTGCCAATTACTGTCTCAGGAGTTGAGGTTAGACAACTTGATGAAATAGTTACTGGAATTCAAGCTAACTACGAAAAGGTTGAAGATTTTCACGCAAAATTCACACAGGAAGCAACTGTAAGAGCTCTAAATAAAGTACAAAAGGCAGATGGGGAGGTCTGGTTTAAAAAGCCTGGGAAAATGAGATGGAATTACTATAGACCTGCTAAAGATGAGATTGTTTCTGATGGCATTACGCTTTGGTTTTACAATAATGAAGAAAAACAAGCTATTTGGTCACAACTAGATAAAATAATGGATACACCCACAACTACCACATTTCTCTCAGGCCTTGGAAACATAAAAGAACAATTTGATGCGAAGTTTTCCTCCGAAAAACAATTTGACGATAATGGAAACTACTTGATTGACCTAATGCCAAAAGCAAAGGGTGAAGAATATAACATGGTCACAATAGCTGTTGATAAGAAAAGCATGATTGTTAAAGATATCTTCCTCTATGACCCATTTGGAAATTTAACAAAGGTATCATTAAAGGGCATAGAAATTAATAAAGGGGTTCCTGACTCTTTGTTTAAATTTAAAGCTCCTAAAGGAACTGAGGTTATAGAAGCCCCTTCACCTGTTCAGCAATAATAAATAAACTAAGACCAAAAAGGAGGACATAAAATGCAATATTCATCACAAAAGTTATTTTCATGCAATCGTCAATTTGCTCGACTCCTATACGTTTTCCCAATAATATTAGTTACTGCACTTTCTCAAATCAGTTTTGGTCAGCAAGGTTTTGATGTTTCACAAGCGCAATACAGTTTTGCTATCCAAATAAAGAACACGATCCCTGGCGTCATAGCTGCTGAGTGGAAATCCCCTTTTGACCTTTGGGTTGAGGCTGATGGCGTAGATCAAGCAGCAGCAAGAAATATTGCACTCGATGTCATCTTTGCGGGAAAAGAGTTGTTGCAACAAAGCTTTTGCGTTCATGTGCATAATGGTGATTTTATACAGATTGCATCTCAATGCTGGTCGTATCCGTAAAAAGCATCAACCTCTGAATCTCAAGTTTCCAAGATGAAATTCGGCTGTGAGATTATCATTAGACTACTACCTAATACTAAGGTTATCTATTAGTTGAAAGCAAAAGCTAATGTAAATTATTAATAATGAACTTAATAAATTAAAAGGCACGATAAGTAATTTAATGTAATATCTCAAATAATGCGAGAAATTACCTTCAGAACATGTAATTTTATACAATAATCAAATAGCAATCATAAAATCAAAAGCCTTAATTATTTACTCTAATCTTTATCTATAAGCTAAAATAAGCTAACAGGAAAATTCGAGATATTATGAAATAGAATTATTTACCTATCTACTTCCCCAAGGACTATGTCTATGCTTCCGATTGCTGCAATGACATCAGCAAGCAGTCTTCCTTCAACCATTTTGGAAAGTGCCTGAAGATTTACAAAGGAAGGTCCCCTTACATGCATTCTGTATGGTTTTCCTGAACCATCGCTAACAATATAGTAACCTAACTCTCCTTTTGGATTTTCTACAGAGTGGTAAACTTCTCCAGGTGGTGTTTTAAAACCCTCATAAACTAGCACAAAGTGCCTTATAAGAGATTCCATCCTTGTATACACAAGCTCTTTTCTAGGGAGAACAACCTCAGGTAGGTCAGCTATATATGGACCGTCTGGAAGATTATTAATTGCTTGCTTAATAATACGTAGACTCTGACGCATCTCCTCTAATCTGCATAGATAACGAGCATAAGCATCGCCGTCTGGAGCAACTGGGATTTCAAAATCGTAGTTTTCATATCCCAAGTAGGGGATTGCTTTTCTTACATCATAAGGAACACCGCTTCCCCTAAGTGCAGGCCCAGTAAGTCCTAAATCAATAGCATCTTCAGCGCTAATATAAGCTACACCCTTTGTCCTTTCAATCCAGATACGATTTCTTGTGAGTAATTTATCTACTTCAGCTAATGTTTTTGGAAACGCTTTTAAAAAATTACTTATTGCTTCATTAAAGTTCTCAGGAAGGTCATCCGGCAAACCACCCACCCTAGGATAAGATGTAGTCAATCTCGCTCCGCAAACCATCTCAAGTATATCGTATATTCTTTCTCTCTCCTTAAAACAATATAGAAATGCACTCACCGCACCTAGGTCTAAGGCATTAGTCCCGATCCCGATAAGATGAGATTCGATTCTTCCTAGCTCAAATAGTATTACTTCAGCTACCTTCGCTCTTTCCGGGATCTCGTCTTGTATTCCAAGGAGTTTTTCAACTGTGAGGATGAATCCTATATTATTACAAATTGATGCAACATAGTCCATTCTATCTGTATAAGGAATGCATTGCTGATAGGTAATGGATTCACAGAGTTTTTCAATTCCTCTATGGAGATAACCCAAATATGGGATTGCCTTTACCACAATTTCGCCATCGAGATGAAGCACAATGCGAAGCACACCGTGGGTAGAGGGATGTTGAGGACCCATATTAAGAATAAGGGTCTCAGTCCTTGTTCCTGCTGATACATCTATTTCATCAGTAATAAACTCAACTCGTTCCACTCTCACCCTCTTTCAAAGCCTTTTCAAAACAGCGCTTGGAGGGCTCGCGATTTCTAACATCAAAATCTTTTCTTAGAGGATGTGCATTATATTCCTCTGGCATAAGGATCCTTCTTAAATCAGGATGCCCTACGAATTCTATACCGAAGAGATCATAAACCTCTCGCTCAAGCCAATTCGCACCACTCCAAAAAGGTGTTACAGATAATACTCTCGTATCTTCTTCAGGAACCTCGACTTTTAACCTGATTCTTACATTCTCACTATACTCTGGTCCAAACCTATGAAGATAATAAACAACTTCATAACGAGGTGTTTTTCTCTCTAGATAATCTACAGCCGTAATATCTACTATAAATTTAAAATCAAAATTATTTTTTAGATACATACAGAATTCTTGGATTTTTTCCTTTTTAATTAGGAGGGTGGTCTCATTTCTAAAGGTCTTAATATCTAAAATTGTATCTGGGAAGTTAGATTTTAGAGAATCAATTACAGCCTGCAAGTCAAAGCTCATACAATAGGTGCCCCTTCCCTCTCAATCTTCTTTTGTATTTTCATAACTGCATCTATAAGCGCTTCAGGTCTAGGAGGGCACCCTCCTACATAAACATCGACAGGAAGGAATTCATCAATACCCTGAACTACAGCATAACTATCGAAAGGTCCACCACCACAAGTACATGATCCCATAGCAATAACCCACTTTGGTTCAGGCATCTGGTCATAAATCTTTCTACATACAGAGGCCATTTTATAAGTTATAGTTCCTGAAACTATCATAAGGTCTGCTTGTCTTGGTGAAAATCTCACTACCTCCGCACCAAACCTTGAAAGATCAAATCTTGATGCGAACGCCCCCATCATCTCGATTGCACAGCATGCAGTCCCAAATGGCATTGGCCAGAGGCTGTTTTTCCTCGCCCAGTTTGCAAATGAGCTTAGCTTAGTAGTGACAAAACCATCTCCGCCAAGTACAGGGTTAGTATTTACTCCCATTCAAGAGCCCCCTTTTTTAATACATAAAAGTAGCCTCCTAAGATAACGATAAAAAAGGCTATAATCTCAACAAATGCAAGAACCCCAAGCCTCTTAAATACAACAGCCCACGCAAAAAGAAAAACAGATTCAACATCAAAAAGTATAAAAAGTGCAGCGACTAAATAATACTTAACCGAGAACCTTTCCCTTGCATCTCCTACTGGAGGAACGCCGCATTCATAAGGAGTAAGCTTGTTCTTTGAATACCTCTTTGGACCAAGAAGATTAGAAATACCGAGAAGGCCCCCTGCTAGGAGTACAGAGAAAATCAATATAATTAATATTGGAAGATAATCCTCAAGCATTTTATTATTAGGTTAAGTTATAAGTGGAGATTGTCAAGGAAAGTCTAACCAGGGCTTATGTGAAACATCCTTGTGCAATGCTATATGTAGACGGAAGTGGTAATAATTTCAATTATCTAATCGTCTTTTGGCTCAATACATTCCGGCGTATCGTTTTTAGGAGAGTTAACTAAGGTTGAAACCTTGTATGCTCGCATATGATCAGAAGGGTAAGGTTTCAACAGTTTTGAAAGCCTTTCAGTATCACTTAACTGAGGATCTAACCATATACCTTCATCTTTCTCATGGAGAATTACAGGCATGCGATCATCAAGGGATTTTTTAAAGCAATTTTAGGTAAATATTCAGTTATTACTTCTTATCAGTATTAGTCAACCCAATAATAACCCGTTTTAGCCCAGCAACTACCCTAGCCATACGGTCGTAATCAATCTTGTCAGGCGTGTCCCATTGTGTGTGATAATACGGATATCGAAATGGGGCTGTGTCAGTAATCATTATACCTGGGTAACCCTCCTTCCAGAACGACCATTGATCGGACCAACCTATTCCCGTCATCCATCCAGGAGCAGCTACGCCCTCCGACGGGAAATGTGTATTCCTTCGAAAAGAGGCAATTACGTGATGAACAAGGTTACGTGAAGAGGCGTTGCTGACAAAACCTATGAAATTTCCAGTATTAGGATAAAAAAAACTGAAAGGAAAAGGATAACGCTGGCTTCCTTTGAGATCAGAGTAATAGCCAATAGTTTCAATTGAAAGCATAGAAACTATGTTTTCTCCCCGTTTGCGTGAACGCCGCGCATAAACAAGACTCCCCATATTTTCAGTTTGGAAAAAAGGGGGCTCTTCATTAGTAAAGGCTACAAAGCGCACTGTACATTGGAGATTCCCCCCTTTAAGAAGACGGGCAAACTCAAGAATAGCAGCTACACCCGTGGCATTATCATTTGCACCTGGGCAACCAATAACCGAATCATAGTGTGCACCAAGAATAATGATTTCATTTGGGCGGGATTTACCTAAAATCTCCACCTCAATATTCTTTGTAATCTTCCCTTCAACAACAAAATCTTGAAATGACACCTCATAGTTCAATTCTCGAAATGTCTTTTCAATGTAATCAACTGCGCCTTCTAGGTTATTGTACTCCCTTAGATTACGCTCTCCTATTTCACTTGCAAGCACCTCTACATGCTTTTTAATATGATTACGGATTTCAGTTTCCTCCTCAGTTAAAGGAGTAAATTGTCCCGAGTACGAACGGCCAGGCATTTTAATTGATATGCCACGACTTCCCATCATGTTATAGACACCCAAAACAATTACAAGAATCAGGAAGATACAAACGAGCCTAGGCCAAAAATGAGGTCCTCGTATATAGAGCTTCATTTAGTTTGAGCAAAAAGCGCCTAATTTTCTTAACCGTTATTCTTCTCTACCCGGAGAATCATTAATGCCACAATGATTATTTTTATCAGATCATAACTAAAACAACATACAAATAATATTCTAAACTTTCAACAAAATTGCTAAAAAATGCTAACAAGGTTAAATTTCTTGTAAATCGTGTGATAAAATTGGAGTGGCATGGAAGATAAAATTAAAGAAGCTAAAGCAATAATAGACAACGCATCTAGTATAACCGTCCTCACTGGCGCAGGCATCTCAGCAGAAAGTGGGATTCCAACATTCAGAGGAGAAGATGGACTTTGGAGAAAGTTTAGATCAGAAGAACTTGCAACCCAGGAGGCGTTTCAAAGAGACCCTAAGCTTGTTTGGGAGTGGTACGATTGGAGAAGAGGCTTAGTAAAAGAAGCAATGCCAAATCCTGGCCATTATGCCCTCGTTAACCTTGAAAACGAGAAAACCAATTTCACCCTTGTAACGCAGAATATTGACGGGTTACATCAACTTACAGGAAATAGAAATATCATAGAAATGCATGGAAACCTATGGCAGATAAGATGTACTAGCTGTGGCGTTGTAGAGGAAAACCATGATGTACCACTTAAAGAAATCCATCCTAAATGTAAAAATTGCGACGCACTCGGACGTCCAAATGTAGTTTGGTTCGGAGAGATGATACCGATGCCAATTATTGACAACATCCTGATTGCCATAGACAAATGTCAAGTAATGCTTATTGTTGGAACATCAGGAATTGTAGAACCCGCAGCATCTATGGGACTTGTAGCAAAACATACTGGAAAAACCGTGATCGAGGTAAATCTTGAGACAACTCCTAACTCATCACATTATGACATCAGTATTCTTGGTAAATCAGGAGAAATTTTACCGATGCTTTGTAGTGGCGTATAATTATACGCCACTACTTTCTTTTATTTCCTACCAGCCTAACAGCCACTTTTATTGCAGCAATCATGCTTGAAGGATTCGCTTTACCCCTCCATGCAATGTCATATGCAGTGCCGTGATCTGGTGAGGTTCTGATAATCGGAAGACCCAGAGTTACATTTACGCCATCATCAAATGAGAGCATCTTGAAGGGAGCTAAACCTTGGTCGTGATACATTGCTATAACCGCATCCCACTTGCCCTGTGCAGCGTAATAAAACAAAGTATCAGCAGGCATAGGTCCTGTAACATTTATTCCTTTCGTTCTTGCTTTGTTAATCGCAGGAGTAATATAGAGTGCTTCTTCATTTCCAAACGCGCCAGCCTCTCCTGCATGAGGATTTAGGGCGGAAACAACTATTCGAGGTTCTGGTATCCTAAAAAGATTAATCAAGGCTTCATTAGTAAGTTCAATTGTTGATAGGATCTTCTCTTCATTAATCAACCGAGGAACATCAGATAATGCGCAGTGAATAGTAACAAGCACAACCCTAAACCTCCCACCTTCAAACATCATTGCAACCCTTTTTGCGCCTGTGAATTCCTGAAGCATTTCAGTGTGACCCGGGTACTTTGCTCCGGCAAGGTGGATGGATTCTTTACTTATTGGAGCAGTAACAATTGCGTCTATTTTCCCTTCTAAGGCATATTGAGCGGCCTCTTTAATGTATGCGATGCTTGCCTGCCCCGCTTGTTTGTCCGTATGCCCTGGGCTGAGCCTTGTTATATCAAAATTAGCAATATTTACTATATTGATTTCAGTCATTACACCAGCGACATCTTTTGCCTTCTCAAGTATACTTGTATCACCAAACACTAGTGGTTTGCATAAATTCTGAAGTTCACTACATAATAAAGCCTTTACAATGACTTCAGCCCCGATTCCATTCGGATCGCCCATAGTTATACCTATAATTGGTTTATTGGACATAATGTTCGTGGCTCGGGGTTCGTGGTTCGTGATTAGTGATTCGTTTTCTCGATACACGATGCACGAGCCACGATACCCGATTGTAGTCACCCCACCCTTCCATAAATTCTCGGTTTAAATTTTACACCTAGGTCTTCGACAATTCCTCTGCACTTCTCGACATCAACTCCGGGAATCGTTACAACACTTGCAGTAACATCAGGAATATAATTTTTTGCATCCTTTATAAAGTCTAATACTGCAAAATAGGCTTGCTCTCTGTACTTTGAAGGGCAAACCTTAGCATAAGTCTCTGCATCTTGAGCATTAAGGCTTATTGAAATTGCATCTACCAGTCCCTTTAACCCAGGAAGCACATTTCGTTTATAGACAAGGTTTGCAAGTCCATCAGTGTCAACCCTGATCCTTTTTGCTCCTTTCTCCTTAAGCTTTTTAGATACTTCCTTAACTACATCAACTCTAAGAAGTGGCTCACCCCATCCAACGAAAACGATTTCATTATAGAGAGTAGGATTGCCTGCAGCGTCAAGGACCTCATTAACTGTCGGTTCTTTCTTTATTCTGAGATTAAAATCTCGTATCATAAAGCTCCTCCACTTTCCACAAAACACACAGGCAATCGTACATCGGTTTGTTATATTGAGGTATAAAGAATCTCTGAGTTTATAAGCGATCGATGTTGTTGCCTCAGGTGGTTCAAATATAAAAAGATTCTTCGCGTTAGTAGTTGTTTCTTCTTCGATCTTTTCAGATGAAAGCCCTCTTAACTCTGCTATTTTCTCAGCAACATACTTTACATAAGAAGGCTCATTCCTTTTTCCTCTAAATGGAATTGGAGCAAGGTACGGTGAATCGGTCTCAATCAGAATCCTCTCGATTGGAATTTTCCTTGCTGCTTGTCTTATATCCTCTGCATTTTTGAAAGTCAGGATTCCAGAGAATGAAATATAAAAACCCTCGTCTATATATTTCCTTGCCGTTTCATAATCACCAGTAAAGGAGTGAATTACACCCATTGTCTCCCATGCGGCCTCTTCTTTTAACATTTTAAGAACGTCGTCGTGTGCTTCACGAACGTGAATAATCAATGGAAGATCAAGTTTTTTTGCAAGCTCAATATGCCTTCTAAACGAATTGATCTGAATATCGCGTGGTGAGTGCATATAGTGGTAATCAAGCCCTGTCTCGCCAATGGCTACGACTTTTTGCTCATTACAAAGATCTTCTATTTGCGACAAAACTTCCTCATCAAAACTAGATGCTTCATGTGGATGAATCCCGACTGCTGTAAAAACCATAGGAAAATCTTCTGCAATCTCAACAGTTTTATTTGAAGAGATTAAATCAGACGAAACGGCAACGATTCTTTCAATACCAGTATCCCTAGCCCTTTCAATAACCTGAGGGATATCCTCTAGCATTTCTAAATGTGCGTGGGTGTCAATAAGCATTCCCCTATTCCCCGCTTTTATCCTTTATAAGCTCTAAAGGAGGCCTGTATACTGTTTCATCCCCTGTCTTCTCAGTTAATTTCTGAGCCTCTCTTTCTTTATCCCTAAGTAAATCCTTTAACTCATCCATGAATTGATTTATATCCTTAAAGGACCTATAAACTGAGGAAAATCTAACGTAAGCAACCTCATCGAGCTCATAGAGTTTTTTAATAACCCTTTCTCCAATCTCTCGACATTCCACCTCCCTCTCTCCTCTTTCCTGAAGTTCCCTTTCTAATTCAGAGACAAAATCTTCAATGACCTTTACACTTATTGGTCTTTTTTCACAGGCTTTAAGCATTCCTGTAATTATCTTATTTCTATCAAAAGGTTCCCTTCTTCCGTCTTTCTTAACTACTAATAATTCTACTTCTTCCACGCGCTCATATGTAGTAAAACGCCTCATGCAATCAATACACTCTCTACGTCTTCTAATAGCTACACCGTCTTTACTAAGGCGTGAATCGATTACTCTATTTCTTAAACTTGTACAAAAGGGACACTTCATCTTTTTTGGTAACTATTTAGCCACAGAGCACACAGAGAATACTGAGAAAGAACTAAAAAAATATTTGTGTTTTCTATCTCTGTGTCCTCCGTGATCTCTGTGGCTAAAGTTTATGCCGATAAATAGGAAACCCTTTGCAGAGTTCCCTAGCATCCTCGCTTATTCTTGAGAGCACCTTCTCATCGCCAACATTATTTAAAGCATCGTAGATAAATCCAGCAATAGTTTCAACTTCCCTCTCTTTCATTCCTCTAGTGGTAATAGCAGGTGTTCCAATTCTTATTCCGCTTGCTGTTGCAGGAGGTCTTGGATCAAATGGAATAGCATTTTTATTGACAGTTATACCAGCCTTCTCCAAGGTTTCCTCAGCCATTTTTCCTGTGAGTTCTGTCTCCCTTAGATCTACGAGTACCAGATGTGTATCTGTGCCTCCTGAAACTAGCTTAAAACTCCTTTCCTTTAAAGACTCTCCCAGGATTTTGGCATTATTAACAATCTGATTTTGATACTCAATAAAACTCGGCTGAAGAGCTTCGTGAAACGCCACAGCTTTTGCCGCAATTATATGCATAAGAGGTCCACCTTGAGTTCCAGGAAAAACCTTACTGTTTACAACCTTCTCAAAATCTTTTTTCATCATGATCATTCCGCCTCTTGGACCTCGTAGCGTTTTATGTGTAGTGGTGGTTACAAACTCGCAATATGGAATAGGTGTCGGATAAAGTCCAGCAACAACTAATCCAGCAGGGTGAGCAATATCAGCCATCACCAATGCTCCGCACTCGTCTGCTATTTCACGAAACCTTTTAAAGTCAATCTTTCTGGGGTACGCGCTCCATCCAACTACTATTAATTTTGGACGGTGCTTAAGCGCAAGCTCTCTTACCTGCTCATAATCAATTAGGTTGTCATCTTCCCTCACACCATAGGGAATTACGTTGTAAAGGATACCTGAGAAATTCACCGGGCTCCCATGTGTAAGATGCCCGCCATGAGAAAGATTCATACCAAGAATCGTATCTCCGGGTTTTAATGAGGCAAAATAAACAGCCATATTTGCCTGGGCCCCCGAATGTGGCTGAACGTTTACGGCGTCTGCCCCAAATAGCCTTTTTGCCCTTTCTATAGCAAGAGATTCAGCTATGTCTACAAACTCACACCCGCCGTAGTACCTTTTCCCAGGAAGCCCTTCCGCATACTTATTTGTAAGAACAGAACCCATAGCCTCAAGCACTGCTTCGCTTACATAATTTTCAGAAGCTATAAGCTCAAGTTCCCATTCCTGACGCTCTATCTCTAACCTTATCGCTTTTGCTATTTCCGGATCAACTTTTTCAAGGATGGACATAAATTATAATCTCCAAGAGTACATGAAAGGGTATCTAAAATTCGTTGAGTTGGCAAGCTGGCCAAAAGCATGTATAAATATAGATAATAAGAGGAAAAACCAGATGTTAACAAGCTCCAAAAAAACGATTTTCTTCGATTTTGGCGATACGCTCGCTGCGACTATGCCTTCTTACCTGATTAGAATTGCGATGGCACTAAGAGCAGTGGGGTACCCAGTTTCAGATAGGGAGTTCGAATTAGCATATATAAAGACCGATTACGAAATATATGCGAGGTACAAAGCTCAGGAAGAAATAACTCCAGATGAATATCGTGAATGGTTCTTTCCGATTCTATGTAAGTATCTCTGTCTAGATGGTGACCCTTATGAGATCCGCTCAAAAATGAGGGTAGAACTAAAGGGAATAAAATTCAGTAGAGCCCAACTCCCAGGGGCCAATGAGCTTCTCGATTTTTTAAAGGGAAAAGGTTATATACTAGTAGTAATATCAAATAACGATGGAAAAACTGAAGAAAAATGCGAAGAAGTAGGAATTAGAGAATATTTTCACATTATTATTGATTCGACAAATATAGGACTTGTAAAACCTGATGCCCGCATTTTCCAATTTGTCCTAGAGAAACTCAAATTATCTAGTGGTCAGGCAATACACATAGGTGACTTGTATGGTTCAGATGTAATGGGTGGATTAAACGCAGGTATAGATGTAATATGGTTAAACAACCATGGTATTCAAAAACTTAACGGAAGTCAGGTTATCGAGGTAGAGAGCCTTACTGAGGTAAAAAAATTATTAGGATTAGAAATTGATAGCTTCTAAGCCATACGACCTTATAACATTTCTCTAGTTTGATAGTGCATAATGAAGCCGTCATTGAGAGGAGCAAAGCAACGAAGCAATCTGACATGAAGTGTCATTCCGAGCACAGCAAGGAATCTCAACGGATTGCTTTGCGGAGTTTACACTGAGTGGAACGAAGTGCTCGCAATGACACCTCTTTGCGAATACATTACAATTTGATAAAATTGGCGTTAGAGAAAAAAACTAAACATGACAATCTCTTTTGAATTAGGCAAAGAACTAGAAGCTATAAAGGAAGAAGTGCATCGGTTCGCAGAGAAAGAAATTCGTCCCAGATTGAGAGAGTTTGAGAGAAATGGAGATATTACAGAAGAATTTAGAAAAAGATTCGCAGAATTGGGACTCAATGCAATTGACTATCCTGAAGAATATGGCGGCAGCGGACTCGGTTTAATTGGAGCAGTAGTCATAATCGAGGAGCTTGCTTGGGGAGACACTGGAACCGCTCTTGCTTTATTGAATGGACCCGGGCTTGGAGGATATACAATACTCGAGCTTGGAAATGAAGGTCAAAAAAGTAAATACCTTTCACTTTTCTTCAATCCCTCTAACTACTGTTTAAAGTGTGCCTTTTCTCTACTTGAACATCAACCTGATTTCACTCCCGGAAATATGCGGACGGTTGCAAAACTTCTTGATGGAGACTTCCTGCTTTCAGGAAAGAAGTTTTGTGTAATGAACGGGGATAGAGCAGATTTTTACATCGTATTTGCTATAATAGAGGGTAAAAGTGGGATAGAGGCTTTTATAATAGAGAAAGGAACGGCTGGACTTCAAACAGGCAAGGTACACGAAAAACTTGGCCTTAACTCCGTTCCGACAGCGGATATAATCTTGGATGGGTGTCGAGTCCCTAAAGAGAACCTCCTCAATGGAGCATCAGAATTTGGAAAAGCACTTGAAAGCATATTTATAAGAGAACAAATCATATCTACTGCCTTAATGGTTGGCTGTGCTAGAGCTGCTAGTGAATACGCCTTCAAATACGCCTTCGAAAGAAAGGCATTCGGTGTTCCGATATTCCAACACCAGGGGCTTTCTTTTATGATGGCTGAGATGGCAGTCGAAGTGGATGCCTCAAGATGGATGCTATGGCAGGCGGCTTGGGCTTTTGATAAAGGAAAAGAAGAGGCTCCCCTTCTAGCTGGAAAGGCATTCATAAAAGCAAAAAGGATGAGTTCGAAGATTACATCAGATGCTGTGCAGATCTTAGGCGGTCATGGTTTTATCCAAGACCATCCAGTTGAGAAATGGATGAGGGATACCAAAACCCTTTCAGTGCTGGTTCAATCTACGGACCTGAATATTTAACAACAGCATAGTGGCCATTTTTCCCAGGATAGCTGAAGTTTATAGGACCGTCATTTACGACACATTGCTTCGTACTTAAGACATCACCTTTTTCAAATATAAACCCGTTAGGAAGCACAATTTGTGCTTTATGAATAGCTCCAGTTACCGGATTTCTCATGGGTTCGAGGATTACATTCATATAGTCGCCTATCTTTATACCGCTGTCTTTTCCTGCAACCTTGTAGTCTATTGAAATGAACCTCGGCTCAAGAAATGTCGAAAATGTAGTTGCAATTAATTCAAAAGGCAGACCTCCTGCCTTACCGCTCATAATATGAATAAGTGCATCTCTTTGCTCGTGATTAGCTCTTTCATCAATATATACTGCCGCCGTCCCGTTTCCCTCGTGTATCTGTCCTGGCCACTTTGCGGCAACGGCACAGTTAAGCCCATCTAGTACAACCTTTCCATAACGACCCTTTCGTATATGCCAAGCTGTCATCCCTTCACAATGACCCTTAGTCGGCGGAGCATTAAAATTAAAAGGGCACCCCCAATCACAGTTGCAACCCTGAATATAGTCCTCTGTCCAATTCCATTTAACTTTCTTCTCAGTCATTTTTACGTCCTCTGAGGCGTTAGTCTCGGACTAGTAACTTTGCTCGACAGCTTCGTAAAGTCCCTATTCACCGAAAGTCACCTGACCCGTAGACACCATGTGTTGGTGAGTCCGGTCAGTCTCAGTGATTGACTGGGAACAACACTATGCTTAGGACTTTTTTGCATAATCGACCATTCCTTGAAAATCCACAATAACGACAGGCTCCTTGCCTACCACCCAAGCATCATGCCCTATTGGCAACAACGCCACATCCCCTGCTTTGCACTCAAGTTCTGTTCCGTCATCCATTAGTACCTTAAGTGTCCCAGAAAGTTGGTATTGGAAATGCGACGCTTCGCAACTCTTCGTCTTTGCTAATGGTTTTACAGATGTGGACCATCTCCATCCTGGCTCAAGAACGGCGCGACCAATCATAGTTCCACCGATCTTTACCAGTTCTACTTTACCCTTTGGGAAGGCCCTCACTTCGTCCGGCTTGTTGAAACTTTTTAGTTCCGCCTTCTTACTAGTTTTACTCATGATAATCCCTCCTTTTTAAACTCATTTTATATTTTGTGAACCACAGAACCGATGCTATATAGCCGCATTTTGCCTACCAAATTTACGGCTCACTATATTTCATCAGTTGTTACCTCATGTTCTTGAGTATGTCCACCATCACTACTCGTCCACTACTCGTCGTGAATGGCTTCACGCACTCTCTCGACAAGCTCTTGCGGGATCTCTTTCATGCCGTGCTCTTTTTGAGCATGTTCAGCACACCTCTTCATAATCTCTTCCTCCGTTTCACCACGGACTACAAAGTCGCAGTCTACACCAACGTCTCTACAGCAGATTACTTTCGCCATTTTTTCACCTCTCTTCTTTTTAGAATATTAAAAATTAATTTTATATCAGAACCTTTCCTATTGCAACAAACTTTCTTACATTCTTCTTTGTTTGAAATTTTAAAGTCTGTCCTTTAGCCACTTCTCTATTCATACCTTCGTCTTTTCAGCCAGTTCTTTAACTCAATGTGTAGGATATGTGTTTGTCGTCGAGATAGATTCCCCAGTAAGTAATCCGTATACGGTTTATGTGTACTTCTCTTTCATTTCCAAGGAGCGGTGCTTTGCAGTCACAGCTTAGGTCAATTGTCAAATGAGCTACTGTTATCGTCATTTTTTATCATCTCCTTTTGTAGAAGAGAAGCTCAACAGTTTGTCTAATCGAGCTTCTCTTCATGTAGGGGCAATTCATGAATAGTGCGGGTAGTGGGTCGGGCACTATCGGCATAGCCAAAATGCGGGTAGTGGCCGGGCTTCGTCGTGAGCTCAGCCGAACGGCATTTCGGCAAAGCCAATTCCCCTTATAATCTTGAACTACGTGGAATCTGGACAACGAAGACAGAGATATATTCATCGTCTGATTTCTGGTCTGCCGTTATTAGTGAAGCGGTTGTGTCCGCTGTTTTTGGACTGGTGTAGAAGCTCATCAAATCCTTCTCCACGTTTCCACCATTTAACTCGTTTTCAACCTCGCTTTTAACCATTGGAAGTTGAACACCAAATGCGTAATAGCTATCGGAAGCAAAGTATGTGGTTCCCTGACTACCCTCCCTCTTGATCCCCGACTCGATCGGGGATACCCCAGATCCCAGTGAGGAGAAACTAAGGGCTAAGCCAAGCGTTGTGATAGTGAATATGCTTTTCATTTCTCTTCACCCCCTTTTTTTGATTTTTGCTTATACTAATTTGCAACAGATGTGCCAACTATTAGAGGGAAATGGGCAAGTATAAGAAATCCCTTGTAAAATAAGGCTATTAAGGTTTTTGGCCTTGTATATTTAAATCACAAAATTAACCTGAGAACGTAGACACCGTTAACGCCGTCGTAAACAAAGTTGACGCTTATAAGAACCATATAATATAATCTTATTGGTTGGTATTGTTATGAACCATAAGAGTGAAGATATAGATAAAGAAAGCAAGTTAGCACATAAGTATTCTACTCTTTTCAACCTCTGTCACATGATGAGTTATGAAAGGGATTTAAATACACTTCTTGATTTTCTGGTGAAGAATTCCGCAGAGGTAGTGGACGCAGATAGGGCAAGCATTTTTCTTTTTGATAAGAAAAGAAATGAACTCTGGTCAAAGGTTGCAATAGGAACAACGGTGGTAATACGCTTCGATGCAAGACTCGGAATAGCCGGAGAGGTGCTTAAAACGGGGGAAATTATTAATGCTGAAGACGCCTACAGTCACCCAAAATTCAATCGGGAGGTAGACAAAAAAACCGGCTATACCACGAATACCCTTCTCTGTGTTCCTATGAAAGACATAAACGGAAAGCCGATAGGAGTCCTACAGACACTTAATAAAAAAGGAGGAATGTTCTCAAAGGAAGATGAGGAGGTCTTAGAAGTATTTGCTTCCCATGCAGCTATAGCCGTTGAAAATGCAAAACTCATAGGAGAACTCGAAGGAACAAAAGCTCGCCTACAGCAAGAAAACATTATCCTAAGAGGAAAAACTAGGGGCAGGTTCTTTGTAAGTAACATTATAGGAACAAGTCCTAGAATACAGAGTATAGTAAAACTAATAGAAAAGATATCTGATAGTCCTCTTAACGTTCTAATTACAGGAGAAAGCGGGACTGGAAAGGAGCTTGCCGCACGTACAATACACTACAATAGCTCACGTTTCGAAAGACCCTTTATAGAGATTAACTGCGCCGCACTACCAGAGAGCCTTCTTGAAAGTGAGCTCTTTGGAATAGAGAAGGGAGTAGCAACTGGGGTAGAAAAGAGAGTTGGAAAGATTGAGACGGCTAATGGTGGAACATTATTTCTGGATGAAATCGGGGATATGAGCCTGCCAGCTCAGGCTAAGCTCCTCCGTGTGGTTCAGGAGAGAAAACTCGAGAGGATTGGAGGAAGAAGTATGATTGATATAGATGTAAGGGTTCTTGCAGCTACAAATAAAGACTTAAAGAGTGAGATAGAAAAGGAAAGGTTCCGTGAAGACTTGTATTACCGTCTAAATGTTGTCCATATTCACATGCCTCCGCTTCGTGAGATGAAAGAGGATATTCCCCTGCTTGCAAAATACTTTTTAGGTAATTTTACAAATGAACTAGATAAGGGACCCATGAGTTTTTCACCCGAAGCGCTGGATTGTCTTATGAGATACGGCTGGCCTGGGAATGTAAGAGAGCTGGAGAACGAGGTAAAACGGGCAGCTATATTGTCTGAAGATAATGTTATAAATGAAAAAGACCTTTCAGAGAATATGAGAGGTATACCGGAAAGTAGGGGCGGTTCGCGAACCGCCCCTACTGAGAAAGGCATTCAATCTCTTAAAGAAACTGTAGAAGAAATTGAAATTCGTATGATTAAAGAGGCGCTAGAAAAAAGTGGAAGAAATAAACAAAAGGCTTCCGAGATTCTGGGGATAACGAGGCAGGGATTGATAAACAAGATAAAAAGATATGGATTATCATGATGCATGATGCATGATGCAAGATGCACGATACACAGGGTGCAGGACACAAGATGAATCATCTATCATGAATCCTGCATCCTGTATCATGAAAAGATTTTTCCTTGACATTTATATTCGAAGTATTCTAGAATTATAGTCAAATCACGGCAGCGGATGGGTTAGAATTTATGATGAGGTATTTCCACCTATCAGCGATATTCTATGTACCTAAGAAAAACTTTTACGTTCCCTCTACCCTACTCCTTTACTACAAGAAGGTTTCGTAAAACTAAAACGTAAAAATCCATTCGCCACCCTGCAAAGAGATAGGCTATCATGTCTCGCACGGTTTCAGACCGATTATCAGAGGTCGCAAAAACCTCGTTCGTTGGGCGACAGAAAGAACTCGCCATGCTTCGTGGCGCTATAGAAGCCGCTGAGCTACCATTCGCCGTCGCCTTCATTCACGGATTGGGCGGAATCGGCAAGTCGCGCCTACTCCAGGCAACTTTATCTTTTGTTGATCCCAAAATCCGATCAATCATCATGGACTGCCGTGAGATTGAGCCCACCACAAAGGGCTTCCTTGTAGCCCTTAGCGCTGCCCTCGGAATGCAAGAATCTGAGCCGGAACTGCGCTCAGTTGTTGCTCGCTTAAGTGAGGTTTCACAGCGGACTGTGCTCGCTCTAGACACCTATGAGACCTTCGGGCTCATGGACACGTGGCTCCGCCAAGTGTTTGTGCCAGCACTGCCGGAGAGGGTTCTCACAATCATCGTCTGTCGCCAGCCACCCAACGCAGCTTGGCTCACCACCCCGGGGTGGGAAAGCCTATTTCGCGAAATCAAACTCCAAGAACTTACCGATGATGACGCCCACGAGATGCTGAAGTTACGTGGCCTTACGCAGTCTCAGGTTGAGAGAGTTAACCGCTTCGCTCGCGGCTATCCTCTAGCACTGGAGCTAGCAGCAGCCGCTCTCCGGACACAGCCCGATCTGGAAATCACAGGCGGCCCTTCTCCGAAGGTTTTGCAACAGTTGACTAGCGCCTTCCTGACTGGTCTTCACTCGGAGATCAGAGAGGCTATCGAAGCCGCCTCGACGGTCCGCTGTGTTACCGAGCCAGTGTTAAGGGCGCTGCTCGCAGTATATGATGTGAGAGAAATCTTTGACAAGCTACAAAACCTGCCGTTCATGAATTCAACAGGCGAAGGACTGATTCTCCACGATATTGTACGTGACACGATCGCAAACAATTTATCTCGGCGCGATCCTGAGCGCTACCGTACGTACCGTACACGCGCATGGCGCTATTTTACAAGCGAGTCCTATAAAGTGGAAGCGCGAAACCTCTGGCAGTACACGGCAGACTTGCTCTATCTTATACAGAACCCCAATGTCAGAGAAGCTTTCTTTCCCAAAGGAGCGAGTGACTACACAGTTGAGCCGGCCACTGCCGGTGACGCCGAGGATATCCGCGATATAGCTATCACCACAGAGCCCGAGGAAGCAGCACGATTTATCAAGGGATGGTGGGACAGTCACAACAAGTCCTTTAGTGTAGTAAAGGATAGTAATGGCAAGTTAGAGGCGTTTTTCATTCTCTTCGAGCCCGATGATGTTGCCACCGAACTCTTGGCAGAAGACCCATTGACTGCCGCATGGTCGCAGCACCTACATATGAACCCCATAGCTGAAAAGGAGCGGGTGCTATTTTTCCGTAGGTGGCTAACACGCTCTACCGGAGAGTTGCCCTCGCCAGCCCAGGCCGCTTGCTGGCTGGACGTCAAGCGAAACTATATGGAACTCCGACCCAATCTACGGCGTCTCTACACGACCGTAACGAACCTCTCCACCTACGCCCCCATTGTTACCCCTCTTGGCTTTGTTCCACTTGAAAAGCTCAATGTGGAATTGGGTAGTGTCACCTATCACACAGCCATGCTCGACTTCGGCCCCTCCAGCGTTGACGGCTGGCTGAGAGAGTTGATCGGCGCCGAGCTCGGCGCAGAGGCCGAAAGCGAGGAAGAAATCAAGCTACCAGAAGGAACCGTCACTATCCTCTTCGCGGATATCGCTAACTCAACTTTACTTACAGAACAGCTCGGCGACGCAGCCTTCCGTGCACACGCTCGCCAACTCGATGCCTCACTTCGGGCCATTATCAGCCAAATTGGAGGGAGAATAGTAGAAGGCAAACTGCTTGGTGACGGAGTCATGGCTATATTTACTTCTGCACGCCAAGCAATCGAGTGCGCGATCCGTTGCAACTCCGCTGCTGAAGGCACAGAACTCAGACTGCACATCGGCATCCATGCGGGAGACGTAATCAGGGAGGGCAAGAACGTGTTCGGCGGAGCTGTCAATATCGCAGCTCGGATTGCTGCCTCTTCAGTGCCCGGAGAGATTCTTATCTCTGATACCGTAAGAAGTCTCGCCAGAACCTCGACTAACGTTACGTTCGAAGATCGCGGTGACCACATCTTGAAGGGCATAGCGGATCCTCAGCGCCTCTTTGCGATTCGGATGCCGGGACAGAATCCCTAACCGCTTTCGGTCTTTCGGAGTTACTACCCATGTGCTTAACTTTCATGCGCCACGGATAGAAACACCCTCACATATGACTTAAAATCCGTCATTTAAACGCTACTCCGTGTGGACGGGCTGGTCCATCGCTTAGAGCAGTATTAAAATCTAAATTGAATTTTGTATCTACAAACAGATTATTCTGGCTCACCTTGGCTACATGAATTTTATGGTCTCCTTCGGCGTGAACCTTTCCAACATCATCTTCATTTAAAAAGTAGTCTGTGATTACCAGTCTTTTTTCATCTTTGGTCAGGGCAATATAGTGTGGTCCTGAGTCCTTTCCCAAGTCCAGAACTTTTAAGACACGCGGGTTTTCAGGATCAGATGTATCGAACATAACAACCTTGCCAGCCATGTTCATAGAAACAAATAACCTTTTGCCATCTCGTGTCATCCGCATCAACTGGGGCCAACCGTCTTTGGAGATAGTTGAGAAATCAAAAACGTCTTTGGCTATACTGGCTTTAGTATCCAGCAAATAAAGTTTGCCATTGAGCATCCCAGCTGTGTAGCCACGCTGCTTGCGATCACCGGGGATCAGACGAACATCAATAGTTCCTACTGGATTAGGCAGAGTAATAGTTCGGACTATACTTCTCTTTTTGAAGTTCCAAACCCGAATACTACCTCTAAAACCCGGATCTCCAGGAACTGCATGCAAAGTGGTGGAAGGACAGATGAAGTCACTGGTAACCATCAAATTTACCTCCGGTCGGACTGATATACCGTGAGGATTAAAGCCGTCCTGTGGAGGGTCTTGTGGATATTCAGCAACAAGCTTAAGATTCTTGTCAAACTCCGCTACTCGACCGGGATTATGACCTTCAGCTCCTCCCATCATTGTTACTAGAAAACCTCCGTCTTCCAAAGCATAAAACTCATCTGTAATCGCAGACTGGATAGGGTCAGCCGCTGAGAGGAATTTAGGGTTCTTAGGATCAGACACATCAAAGAAAAAAACTTCTTTCTGTCCTTTTAAAACACTCAGGAGTCCCCCACAAGCCAATATTTTGCCATCGCTCGAAAGCCCCACATGATGGGGTTCGTTCCATGTGTGTCCTGGACTAGGTAAAGAAACAGTAGTAATAATCTTGCCGTAGTCATTTGAATCTTGATCAAAATCTACTACTGCTAAGAAGTCTGCCGTTTCACGATTCTGGTGGCCAGCCCATACAAATAAATACTTCTCATCTTGAGAGGCCTGGCTTACTTTCCGCCCATAGCTAGGTGAGAGCAACAATATACAACTCAACAACAATGCTATGGTAATCAGAAATATAATTTTTACAATCCGATTAGATTTAATATCGATCTTCATTTTTATTGCCTCCTCTTTTAATTTTGCTTATACTAAAGTGCAAGAGGCGTACCAACTATTATACGGAAATAGGCAAGCATAAGAAATCCCTTGTAAAATAGGCTTTTAAAGTTTTAGGCCTCGTATATTTAAATCACAAAATTAATCTGAAAAGTAAAATACGTTTACATCTCGTAAACAAAGTTTACATCTTATATAAGACCCACAAAATAAAAATTTCTGTTCTCAGCCAGTTACAACGTTGGCATAGGTTTTGCAATTCAAGTTTAGTGAAATCTGTGTAATAAGGAGGGCGAGCAAATGAAAAGGATTGTTTTAACTTTGGTAGCTGTTCCGCTTTTGGCATTCATGCTGAGCAGTAGCGCATTCGCTGCGGATGTAGCGATCGTGGCATGTGAGGTAATCTCCAACGATGCTTCATCCAAAAAACATGCTAGTCAAAATGATTTTCAGATAATCGTAATGTATTTCAATTTTAATGAAGATGGTTCCCTTACAGTGAAGAAGAATGTAGAAGCCTCCTGTGTTAAGGTTCTAGCGAGACTTGTTAATAATGAAAATTATAAAATGAAAGGTGTTTCCTCACCAGAGAACGGACCCGCTTATACCCTGCTGTGGAAGGGAAGAGCACAAGAATAATAGAATTTCTTTAAGATAAAAAGTATGAGTGATTAAAACACACAAGAATCCTTGTACCAGCGGAATATCCCGACCTTCATCTCTTGCGGCACAAGCTGTCGCTTGCCTTTCCAACTTGGGATAGAGTATCTTATACCAACTCTATTGTTTGATTGTGCATAATGAAGATTGTCATTGCGAGGAATCCTGAGCGAAGTCGAAGGGGACGAAGCAATCCGATTGAGATTCCTCACGTTGTTCGGAATGACACTTCGCGTCAGATTGCTTCGCTAACGCTCGAAATGACAACTCCTTTTAAATGCACTATTAATTAATTGAATTGGTATTATAAGACAGAATAGCAGAATAAAAAACGATCTGTGATTAGGCGGATGAAATGTTCTAAGTGTCAATATAACAACCCTGAAGGGGCAAAGTTCTGTAGTGAATGTGGGACCAAGCATGATATCAATTGTCAAAGCTGCGGAAGAGAGAATCCTCCAATTAACAAGCTTTGCTTTTAATACGGAAATCACATAAAAGAAATCTTTAAACCTCATACGGCTACTGTTGGGCAAACCCACGTGAACGCACACATAGCATTGAAGTATATAAAGGGTTAGACACCACAAATAATAATGAGGAGGTAGAGTATGAGTTACGAGGAGATAGAAAACAAAGTTGCCCTTATTACCGGTGGGTCAGAAGGCATTGGTTTTGGAATTGCGAAGGCTTTTGTTGAGGCAGGCGCTAAAGTAGCAATTACGGGACTAAGCAAACTTCAGACGGCTAAAGAAAAGTTCGGGGATAAAGTTCTGACCATAAATGCCGACATCACCAAAGTAAAGCTTTGTAAAGTAACTCTCGATAAAGTTCTCAGTAAATTCGGCAAATTGGATATGCTTGTAAACAACGCAGGAACCAATATCTACAAACCAATATCCCAAACAACAATTCAAGAATTCGACTTGATATTTAACACCAACGTAAGAGGTCTCTTTGCATTAACCCAGGCTGCGATTCCAGAGCTTAAGAAGACCCATGGGAATATAATCAACATCGGCTCAGTCTTTGGTTTTAGGGGGATGCCTATCTATAGCGTTTATTCTGCTTCCAAAGCCGCAGTGATTATGCTAACTCAGTTATGGGCTAAAGAACTCGCCCCTGATGTGAGAGTGAATACAATAAGCCCAGGTGGTATAGACACCGCCATCTTTAAAAAGATGTATGGTGAAGAAAAACATCAACAGGTACTTGAATTCGTGAGTGGTCGTCATCTTATGAAAAGAATGGGACAACCTGAAGAAATTGCACGGATGGCACTTTACCTCGCCACTGAAAACTGGGTAACAGGAAGTAATTTCGTTGTTGATGGCGGGCTATTTCACCTAATCTGAACCTCTTCACCAAAACAAGTAACCAAGTCTAACACTGGCCTTCACGTTTTTAGGAATATAAAGGAGAGAATGACAACGCAGGGGACTTTGAGAAGATGAGACCGAAACAATAGCTCCATTCAATTGCAGTATCTAAAAGTTAAAACGAATACGAAAGTGAAACCTTGAAGAAGTAGGGAGTAAGTGTAAATAGCATATATATGATAGAATATGTTTAAACCAGGCTTTGGGGGTTGGGTGAATGCGCTGTCCAAGCTGTGGCTTTGAAAATCCATTAGAGATTAAGTTCTGCGGCGAGTGCGGTGCTCCACTTGTTAAGAACGTTTGTTCAAACTGTGGTTTTGAGAATCCACCACGGTTCAAGTTCTGTGGAGAATGTGCCACTCCCCTCATAGATCAGGCTTCGGCCTCCAAATCCACCGATATAGATAGACAGCCGTATAAGCAAGAAGACAAGGGCGCTCAGGTCATACCGATTGTGTCTGAACGTAAAGCGCCCGAAGCCGAACGTCGCCAACTTACCGTAATGTTTTGCGATATGGTAGGCTCTTCCACCCTCTCAGAGCAGCTAGATCCAGAAGAACTACGCGATGTGATGCGCAACTATCAAGAGGTCTGCTCGGATGTTATAGGGCGCCATGATGGACATATTGCAAAATATCTAGGAGATGGTCTGCTTGTTTACTTTGGTTATCCCTTAGCACATGAAGACGACGCCCAAAGGGCGGTCAGAGCGGGGTTAGAAATAGTAGGGGCAATGAGCTTCGATGATAGTACCCGACCCGCTACCCGCACTATTCATGAATTGCCATTACAGAATAAACAAATACAACAACCCCTACAGGTACGTATTGGAATTCACACGGGTCTTGTAGTGATAGGTGAGATGGGGGCAGGAGACGTGCGCGAGAAAATGGCTGTAGTAGGTGAAACCCCGAACATTGCTGCCAGGATGCAAGAACTAGCCGAGACCGATTCAGTTGTGGTTAGCTCCACAACCCATCGGCTTATTCAGGGATTTTTTGACTGTCGGGAATTAGGTCCTCACACCCTCAAAGGCTTCTCCCAGCCAATGGAGGTGTATCGGGTGCTCTATGAGAGTGGTGTACAGAGCCGCTTCGAGGTAGCTATCACTAAAGGTCTGACCCCACTGGTGGGAAGGGAACAGGAGGTAGAGCTTCTTTTGGAGCGCTGGGAGCGGGTCAAGGAAGGTGAGGGGCAGGTGGTGTTTCTAATCGGTGAGGCAGGTATTGGCAAATCACGCCTTGTGCAGGTGTTAAAAGAACACGTGGCGGGAGAGTCACATACGAGGATAGAGAGCCTCTGTTCGCCCTATTATCAGAATAGTTCTCTATACCCCGTGATTGATCATTTGCAGCGGCTGCTTGAGTTTAGGAGGGAAGATCCCCCACAGGAGAAGCTCAACAAGCTTGAGAGGGTTCTGGAGCAGTATGACTTTTCCCTTCAGGAGATGGTGCCACTTTTTGCCTCTTTGCTTTCTCTGCCGCTTCCTGAGAGCTACCCATCTCTCACCCTTACACCTCAGAGGCAGAAACAGAAGACCCTGGAAGCCTTGCTGACTTGGCTGCTGAAGGAAGCGGAGAAACATCCGGTGCTGCGTATAGTGGAAGACCTACACTGGGTGGATCCCTCAACTCTTGAGTATCTAAGTCTCCTTGTAGAACAGGCACCAAAGACTCGTATCTTTGCTTTGTTCACATTTCGCCCGGATTTTAGCCCACCATGGGGCGCTCGCTCACACCTGACCCAGATCACGCTAAACCACTTAACCTGGAAACAGGTGGAGGTGATGGTCGAAAGGGAGGCAGGAGGCAAGGCTCTTCCTGCTGAGGTAGTTCAGCAGGTAGTGGCCAAGACCGATGGAGTACCTCTTTTTGTTGAAGAGTTGACCAAGATGGTGCTAGAGTCGGAATTACTCAGGGAGCGAGGAGACCATTATGAGCTTACGGGTCCCCTACCCCCACTAGCGATTCCTGCCACGCTTCAAGACTCACTCATGGCCAGGCTAGATCGGCTAGCTACAGTCAAGGAGGTGGCACAACTAGGAGCCACCTTGGGGCGGGAGTTTACCTATGAGTTGATCCAAGCGGTTTCACCCCTATCTGAGGAAACCCTACAGAGAGAGCTGGCTAAGTTAGTAGAAGCTGAACTTCTCTACCAGAGGGGACTCCCACCTCAGGCTAGGTACTTCTTCAAACATGCCCTGATTCAGGAAGCAGCTTATCAGTCATTGCTAAAGAGCAAAAGGCGGCAGTACCATCAAAAGATTGCACAGGTATTGGAGGAGCGGTTTGCAGAGATCAGAGAGACTCAGCCTGAGCTTCTTGCCTATCACTACACGGAGGCAGGCCTCAGCGGGCAGGCCATTGTCTATTGGCATAGGGCAGGCCAGAGGGCTATTGAGCGCTCGGCCAATATGGAAGCGATCGGTCACCTGATCAAGGGGCTGGAGTTGCTCAAGGCTCTACCGGATACCCCCGAGCGTATCCAGCAAGAACTTACGCTGCAGATCATCCTAGGTGTGCCGCTGACGGCAACTAAGGGCTATGCAGCCCCGGAAGTAGAGCAAACCTATGCCCGGGCTCGGGAGCTGTGTCAGCAGATAGGAGAGACCTCCCAGCTCTTCCCGGTGCTGCGGGGACTGGCACAGTTTTATAGAGTGCGGGCGGAATTAAAAACGGCACGCGAACATGCAGAGGAGCTTCTCACAGTAGCCCAGAATCTACAAAACTCATCTTTTCTCTTGGAGGCACACCTGGCTCTTGGCGAAATATTATTCTGGCTCGGAGATCTCTCCGCGGCCCTAGAACATGTCAAGCAGGGTTCTGCCCTTTACAGTCCCCAAGAGCATCGGTGGCAGGACTACCTCTATGTTCAGGATCCCGGAATGGCTTGCTGTGGATATGAGGCCTGGACCTTGTGGTTTCTTGGCTATCCCGATCAAGCCCTTGAGAGGAGCAAAGAAGCGCTCGCTCTAGCCCAGGAGCTATCTCATCCATATACCCTGGCTATTGCCTTGCTATTTAATGCCTGCCTCCATCAGTTCCGCAGGGAAAGTAAGCTGACCCAGGAGCGGGCAAATACGTTGAATGATCTATCTAACGAACAGGGGTTTCCCCAGTGGTTGGCATGGGGGACTATCCTGCGTGGCTGGGCTTTATGCGACCAGGGAATGCTAAGAGAGGAAGTTGAAAGTATAAAGAGAGGTCTTTCTGCCCGCAAGGCTCAAGGTTCAGAGATCGCAGGAACATATTTTCTTGCCCTTTTAGCAGAGGCATATGGGAAAGCGGGAGAAAAAGACGAGGGACTTAGGGTGCTGACAGAAGCGCTCATCGCTGCACAAAAAAATGGAGAGTGTTTCTATGAAAGTGAACTGCATAGACTCAAAGGAGTTCTCCTTGTGGATTCCTCAACGGAGAATAATGAACAGGCTGAATCATGTTTTCGTCAATCCATCGACATAGCCCGCCGCCAGGGTGCGAAATCACTGGAGCTTAGGGCAACAACCAGCTTAAGCCGTCTTTTGAAAAGTAAGGGCAAAAAGTACGAAGCTCGACAGATGCTGGCTGAAATTTACAACTGGTTCACCGAGGGATTTGACACGGCAGACTTGCAAGAGGCAAAGGCACTACTCGAAGAATTATCGTGAAATACAAAGAACTCCCGTAAGAAAACATTGGAAATTAGGGAATTAGATATCATTCTACTTCATGTTAAAAATATAAGGCAAAGAAATATGTTACTCAGGCCCTCCACATCTTCGAAAAGTTAGGCACACTACACGAGCCCGAAAAGGCAAAGAAGATACTAAGAGATTTAGGGTAACCGCCATTATTAAACCTATAACGGATTTCAGTTGAGTATGATACAAAAAGCGGCTTTGAGTAAAGGTTGTCATTCCCGCATGTTTTAAGCGGGAATCTAAAAAACAAGAAACTTGTCCCCACATGTTTTTAGTGGGGATGGATACCCGATAAATACATTCGGGCATGACACTGTACTACATGCAAGTGAAACACGCTATAAATATCACGCTTTTGATCGAGTGGTGGTATCCGTTCATAACAATCATAACAACAAAATCGTGCGGTTCCCAACATGCAGATCCCATATATGTTGCGGGAGAAAAAGGATTAGAAAAGATTTTTACTAAGCTTGCCTTGGGAAGTAGGATCCTTTCTATCGTTGGAGGAACACTATCATGTGATTGCTTTTTTGGTTTGAAATAGAGTATCTTTACAGGGTATTGATGCAACATAAAAAAACAATCTGGGGATAAGGGAATGAAATGTTCTAACTGTCAGTCAGACAATCCTAATGAAGCAAGGTTCTGTGGTGAATGTGGAGCTAAGCTGGAGATTAAATGTCAAAGCTGTGGAAAAGAAAATCCTCCGATTAACAAGTTTTGCTACGAATGCGGTCATAAACTTAGTGAAAGTGTTAAGCCAGCTCAAGTCCTTAATTTAGACCAACCACAAAGTTACATTCCTAAACATCTAGCCGAGAAAATCCTCGTTGGTAAAGCCAGTCTTGAAGGAGAGCGTAAGCAGGTAACAGTGCTCTTTGCCGATGCATCTGGCTTTACTGCTCTTTCTGAGAAGATTGACCCCGAGGAGGTTCGCTCTTTAATGAATAACTGCCTTAGACTTGTAATTGAAGAGGTACACAACTATGAGGGTACGATCAACAAGTTTACAGGCGACGGAGTGATGGCACTCTTCGGCGCCCCTATTGCACTTGAAGACCACCCTTATAGAGCAGTCAGTGCTGCTTTGAGAATCCAAGAATCACTTAAGTCATTTAGTGAAGAAATAAAAAGGGAACGCGGTATTGACTTTAAAATGCGAATCGGTATTAACACAGGACTTGTGGTTGTAGGGAGCATCGGCAACGATCTTAGCATGGAATATACAGCAATGGGAGATACCGTTAATTTAGCCTCTCGATTAGAGGGCCTAGCAGAACCGGGAACCATTCTCATAAGTGAAAACACATACAGACTTGTAAAGGATTACTTTGAATTTAAACCAATTGGGGAAATTCAGGTAAAGGGAAAAAGCGAGCCTGTAAAGGCTTATTCCGCAATTGGACTAACGCGTATAAAAGGAAGATTTGAAATATCCTTAGAGCGTGGGCTTACAAAATTTGTTGGAAGAGAAAAGGAGCTGGAACTGATAAAAGACTCGCTAGAAAAGGTAAAAGAGGGAAAGGGGCAGATTGTATGCGTTATCGGGGAAGCCGGAATTGGAAAATCACGATTGATTCATGAATTCAAATCTTCGATCCGTGATGAAGAAATAAACTACCTAGAAGGTCACTGCATCTCCTACGGAAAATCATTTTCATATCTACCTATTGTCGAGATATTAAAAAACAACTTTACAGTAGATGACAGGGACGACGACGAGTTAATAAAAGCAAAAGTAGAAACTGCTATAAACAAGATGGATTCAAAGTTAAAGGATACTATACCAATAATACTCGACCTTCTTTCTGTAAAAACGGATTTCGACATCTTAAAAGATTTAGATGCGGGACAAAAAAGGCAGGGCATTTTTGAAGCCCTGAAGGCTATAACGCTAAGAGGAAGTCAAATTAGACCGCTTGTGATACTTATCGAGGACCTACACTGGATTGATAAAACCTCGGAAGATTTTATTAATTATCTTTCAGGAAGTGTAGGCAATCAACGAATTATGCTTCTTTTTACCTGTCGTACAGGATTTGTTCATAGCTTTATATACAATCCTTATTACACTCAGATTGCCCTAACCTCCCTTTCAACTAGAGAGTGCAGAGTCTTAATAGAGTCTACCCTTCTTGGAGAAAACATACCTGAAGATTTAATGAGATTAATTCTTGAAAGAACCGGAGGGAATGCATTCTTTGTAGAAGAGGTGACAAAGTCCCTTCTTGATACCGGAATAATCATCAAAAGTGAAAGCGGATATATGATGAATAAAAACGCATCTCAAATAGATGTTCCTAGCACAATACAAGATGTAATTATGGCAAGAATTGACCGATTAGAGGAAAACCGAAAAAGAGCGCTTCAAGTTGGCTCTGTTATTGGAAGGGAGTTTAGTTATGAGTTACTTAAGAAGGTTTCCTCTTTAGATGATAATGAGCTTCGCGACCATTTACTTACACTCATAAACTTGGAACTGATATATGAAAGAGGGATTTTCCCGGATACTAACTATGTCTTTAAGCATGCTCTTACCCATGAAGTTGCCTACGCCAGCCTTCTTGTTCAAAAACGAAAGGAAATCCATGAAAGAGTGGGAAGTGCCGTCGAAGAGCTTTACCCAAATAGACTTGAGGAATTCTATGAAGTTCTTGCCCATCACTATAATAGGGCAGATGATAAAGAAAAGGGACTCCATTACTTGACCCTGGCTGGCAAAAAGGCAAAAGAAGTCGTTGCTACCGAGGAGGCTCTTAACTACTTTAGGGAAGCGCTAAAACGCTTAGACGAAATGCCGGAGACGGAAACGAACGAGGAGAGAAAAATTGATATCCTGTTTGAGATGGAAAACATTTATGATCACATAGGGAAAAGGGAAGAACAGAAAAAAATCCTTGAAAGAATTATAGACTCATCGGGAGTAATAAATGATGAAAGAAGGCTTTCTGACGGATACATCAAACAGGCCGAATTCTTAAGTGTCTTGGAAGAATATCAAAAAGCACAAGAGGTAGGCGAATCTGCCCTTACTCTTAAAAGGAAAATAGGGGATAAATTAGGGCAAGGAAAGGCATTAAGAGGCATGGGCTTTATAAATTGGCGTTCTGGTGATTACGAAAGTGCTTTAAAATACCACCAAGAGGCTTTAAGTGTGCATCGAGAACTAGGAGGCGGTGAAGCTGAAGGATTCGAGCTGATTAGTTTAGGAGAAATGCATAGGAAGCTGGGTCAGTATGAAGATGCATTGTCATGTCTCCAGGAAGCCTTAAGGATCTATAGAGAATTAGGGATTTCATCCGGTCAGCATGTTTCGACATTTAATATCGGTAGTGTTTATCGGGATATGGGCGATTATCAAGCCTGCTTGGAATATTATCAAGAATGTTGGAGAATAATTAAGGCTAGGGGATACAGTAGCTTATCCGGGGTGATTGCTGCGGCAAGCGGTCTTGCAGATATATATCTACTCTTAGGAAACTATCAAGAGTCCCTTAGATACTATAGTGAAGCATTGGATATAATCCGCGGATTAGGGGATAGAAGTGAGGAGGGTAATATCCTAAGTTACATGGCAGCAATTTATGGTATCTTAGCAGATTATCAACAATCAGTTAATCATTATAAAGAGGCGTTAAATATTTATAGAGAATTAGGAGACAAGTCATCAGAAGGAAGGGTTCTTACTCTTATAGGGAATATATACCGTCAGAATCTACATGATTATAATAGGGCCATTTCGTTTTATAAAGAAGGCTTGGAAATTAAGAAAGAAATAGAAGACATTTCTGAAATTAGAAGCTTATCAAATAGCCTAGGAATAGCTTGCTGGAACTTAGGGCATTATGAAGAAGCCCTTGCATACTATCAGGACGCTTTAGAAATCTGTAAGAATACTGGAAATATGTTAGGCGAAGGAATAACACTAAGTGGCATGGGGGTTGTTTATCTTAGTTTGTGTAATTACGAAGAGGCATTAAAATGTAACATGGATGCTCTAAACATATTAAAGGCAACAGGAGATCTAAAGGTAGAAGGGTATATTCTCAATTCTATAGGAAACGTGTATTATGAAATAGGTGATTACCAGAGGGCTTGGAAATACTATCAAGAGTCTTTGAAAATAAGAAAAGAACTTGGAGATAAAAAAGGAGAAGCCTGGGTCCTTCATAACCTTGGAAGGGTTTATCGGGGCCTAGAAAATTACGAGGAAGCTAAGAAGTGTTACAAGCAAGCTCTTTCTTTAGCCGAGGAAGTTGGGGAAGGAGAGTTAGTGGCAAATAGCAAAAATGCCTTATCCGAGATCAAAAAATGAATTTTTTTAAAAGCGGGACAGGAATGTCCCGCCTATCCTAAATAAAATTTAATACATGCGATAGACGGGATTTTCTAATCCCGTCTAACAAGGAGGTAATATTGATGCCAAAATATTTAATTGCACGGACAGTGCCTCCGTTAACGGAGGAAGAGACCGCCGCTGCAGGAAAACGCTCTATTGCTGTCTGCGAAGAGATGGGAATAAAGTGGATAAAGAGTTACTATTCGGCAAAAGACGGAAAGTTCTACTGTGAGTATGAAGCACCAAGCGTTGAAGCAATCTATGAACATGGAAGACGTGCACAACTTCCAGTAGATTCTGTTTCTCTTATTTCAGGTGAATTTGATCCCAGTATGTTTAAGTAGAAATCGCTTAAAAAGCATCTCATAACTTCACTCCGATTAGTTATACCATTTTCATTATGAAATAAGGTATTCGGTGTAAGGCGGTCATGAGCAAGCCCGCCCTGAGTCAATCGAAGTGACTCGTAGCCCATTGGTAGGTTGATAAATTTCATCTTGCTAATACCTCGATAGGCAGGGTTTTCTAACCCTGCCAGCCGAGACAAGAATGTCTCGGGTATCGTCGTCTTATGCAATGGGTCCACCAGTTCCCTCGAGTTTACTCGGGACAGGCTTGCTGGTGGACTTATGTTATGAATGCTATCAATGTAGAAATTCAATAGAAAAATGGTGTTACAATAATGATGATCCCTGGGGGAGGTTTCATTAAATGATTGATTTTGAACTTACGGAAGCTCAACAGAATATAAAAGAGTTTCTACACTGGTTTGCAAAAAACAAGATGAGACCAATTTCACTTCAAGCAGATAAGGAGGGCGACGTCCCAAGGGAATTTCTTACGGATGTAATGGGGTTAGGTATCAGTTCAGGCGACGTTTTCTTAGGAGAGGCTGAAGCGGGAGAGGTTGTAAGAGACGACCAAGGAAGGTCTCAAAAGGCAAGAATATCTATGATTGCCTCTGAAGAGCTTGCATGGGGAGACCCTGCACTTATTATCTCATTCCCTGGTCCGGGTCTTGGCGCTCCTCCTGTAAAAATACTTGGAACGCCAGAGCAGAAAAAAAGATTTTTTGAGATATTTAAAGACAAATCAGAGCCTAGATGGGGAGCCTATGCGCTTACTGAGCCCGGTGCCGGCTCGGATGCTGCGGCAATAAGTACAACTGCTGTTAAAAATGGTGATCATTACATATTAAATGGGAGAAAATGTTTCATTACAAACGGGGCAAGAGCAAGCTGGATTGTTGTGTTTGCAACTGTTGATCCTAAGCTAGGAAGAGATGGACACCGAGTATTTGTAGTTGAAAAAGGAACCCCAGGATTTTATCCCGGGAGAATCGAAGAAAAGATGGGGCTCCGAGCATCAGAGACAGCTGAGCTAATATTTGAAGAGTGTAGAGTAGCGATAGAGAACCTTCTTGGCGGAGAAGAATACTACGAAGTAAAAGCAAAGGAAGGCTTCAAGGCAGCCATGAAAACCTTTGATGCAACACGTCCAATTGTTGGAGCTATGGCTGTTGGAATTGCACGCGCTTCCTACGAAATAGTAAAAGACTGGGCAAAGGAAAACAACCTCTTTACGAGTTTACTTCCCAGGTTTAGAGGTCTTAGAGACAGTCTTAATTATATGGAGAGAGAGATAGATGCTGCCAGGCTACTATGCTGGCGAGCAGCGTGGATGATTGACGAAGAACTTCCTAATTCAAAAGAAGCGGCAATGGCAAAAGTCTATGCCGCTCAAGTAGTTGCAAACGTTACATCAAAGGCTATTGAGATTATGGGGGTTCACGGATGCTTATGGGAAAACCTTGTAGAAAAACTCTATAGAGACCAAAAGGTGTATGACATATTTGAGGGCACAGGTCAAATACAGCGAATCATAATCTCACGTAGGATTTTCGAATCAATGTGAGATTTTAGCCACAGAGGACACAGAGTTCACGGAGAAAAAATTATTTGAGTAAGGTCACGTTGCAACATGCTGCTGCTCTCTACTATATGTTCTCAGTGACCGATTTACTCCATTCTATAATAGAAAGTAGGCGCGAACCTAATGTTCGCCCACAATAAACGATAATCTATCGGGGCAATCACAAGGACTTCGCCGTGAGCTCAGTCGAACGATTGCCCCTACAATACGGCAGTTTATCTTATTTTGTATTTCGATATCGAAATATATAATGCCCTATTCGCAAATAGAAATGGTATTAGATACATAATGAAAAGGGTATAATTTCTTAATATCATGAAAGGCGAGATCACTGTATTAGGCGCTAGAGAAAATAATTTAAAGAATATCAATGTCTCTATACCTTGGCATAAGTTCACAGTTATAACTGGCCTTAGCGGTTCAGGTAAATCTTCTCTTGCGCTTGATACGATATATGCCGAGGGACTCAGAAGATACGTTGAGTGCCTCTCCACTTATGCAAGGCAGTTCCTTGAACGAGTTGACCGCCCTGACATGGACGACATCACGGGGCTTTTTCCTGTGATCGCTATTGAAAGCAGAAACCAAGTAAAAAGCTCACGGTCTACAGTAGGAACAACCACTGAAATCTATGATTATCTAAGGCTTCTTTTTGCAAAGATAGGAAGGATATTCTGTCCTAATTGTAAAAAGGAAGTAAAATACAACTCTCCTGAAAATGTTGCAAAAGAACTGTTAGAAAAAAATAAGGATAAAAGTGCGATAATAACTTTCCCTTTAAAAGAAAGCACACCTTCTCAGGAGCTAATGTCTAAAGGTTTTATAAGAGTAATTAGTAATGGAAACGTTTTAGAAGTTGAAGATATTTCAGAACTCTCTGAAGGCTCCGAGGTCATTGTTGATAAGGTATTTATTAGCAAAGATTCATTTTCAAGAATAACTGACTCTCTTGAGACCGCTTTTGCAGAAAGCACCTATATAAATGTCCATATCTTAGATGGTGACATCCTTAAATACTCAAAAGGCCTAGAATGTCCGTACTGCCAAAAGAAGTTTGACGAGCTAACACCACTTCTTTTCTCTTTTAATAGCCCTAGAGGGGCCTGTTCCAACTGTCGTGGTTTTGGGAATATTCTCGAAATAGACCCTGACTTAGTGGTTCCTAATCAGGATAAGAGCTTAACTCAAGGTGCCATCGAACCGCTTACAAAACCATCGCTTAAATACGAGATGAAACAACTTCTTGAATTCGCACGAAGAAGGGGTATAGATGTTAACGCACCTTTTAAAAATCTTCCACAAAAGGCGAAAGAGCTGATATTTGAAGGCGATGGCGGTTCGACTTTGCTCACCACAGGCGGATTTCCCGGTATAAAAGGATATTTCAGATATTTAGAGGAAAAGAACTACAAGCTTCATGTTAGGGTTTTTCTTAGCAAATACAGATCGGCTTTCATATGCGAAGTTTGTAACGGTGGCAGATTAAGACCTGAGTCACTCTGGGTAAAGGTTGGTGGAAAAACGATCCATGAATTCGTAGAGATGCCGATTAAAAATCTAAAAATATCCTTTGAAAACTTAAGTCTAACTGACTATGAAGGGAAAATCGCAAAGGAGATTCTCAAACAAATTAGGTCTAGAATTGATTTTCTATCAAAGGTAGGATTGCAGTACATTACACTTTCTAGACTTACTAAGACCCTATCAGGTGGAGAGGCACAGAGGGTTGACTTGGCATGTCAACTCGGTGCTAGCCTTACTGATACCCTTTACATCATGGATGAACCATCAATTGGACTACACCCCAAGGACATTGACAGACTGGTTTCGATAATTAAAGAACTGAGAGATAGAAATAACACTGTTGTAATTGTTGAACATGATTTTAATATGATACGCTCGGCTGATTATATAGTTGAATTAGGTCCATTAGCCGGAGAAAAGGGTGGTGATGTCGTATATCAGGGATCGGTTGAGAAGTTCCTGAATAACTCTAACCAATCTCTTACAAAACGATATTTAACACATCAAGAAGAGATCCCGCTCCCGATAAAAAGAAGAAAAAGTAAAGGGAGATATTTAACCGTTGTAGGAGCCTCAGAAAACAATCTCAAAAACATTAATGTTTCATTTCCACTTGGGACTTTTATATGTGTAACTGGGGTTTCCGGTTCTGGTAAAAGCTCGCTTATGCACGACGTTCTTTATTTAAGCTTAGCTCGAAGATTTCGAAGTGAGGCAGAGAAGGTAGGTAAGTTCAAGGAAATTTCAGGTACATCCCATCTCTCTGATGTACTTATGCTTGATCAAACGCCCATTGGAAAGAGCTCAAGGTCAAACCCCGTAACGTACATTAAGGCCTATGATGAAATTAGAAGGGTTATGTCAAGCACATGGGATTCACGGTCGAAGGGGTTTCAAGCCTCCCATTTCTCATTCAATGTGCCGGGAGGAAGATGTGATACCTGCCAGGGTGAAGGTAGACAAAAGATCGAGATGCACTTTCTCGCCGACGTATTTATAACCTGTGAAGAGTGTAAGGGAAAGAGATTTAAGAAAGAGGTGCTTGAAGTAAGGTACAAAGGTAGGAATATAAATGAGATTCTTAACCTTAGTGTTGATGAAGCAATGAGCTTTTTCTCAGGATTCCCACCCCTTCTTAGAAAATTTAAGATTCTTCAGGATGTAGGACTTGGGTATTTAAGACTAGGACAGCCTGCGCCTACCCTATCAGGAGGAGAAGCACAGAGAATCAAAATCGCAAGGGAACTAGGGAGAAAGGATGGTAAAGATATACTCTACATCTTAGATGAACCAACGGTAGGTCTTCACTCAGAGGATATAAAGAAGCTACTCAGGGTATTAAATAAACTAGTTGATGCAGGGGATACGGTCATAATAATTGAACATAATTTAGATGTAATAAAATCAGCTGACTATATAATCGACCTGGGCCCAGAAGGCGGTGACGAAGGTGGACACATTGTAGCTCAAGGTACACCCGAAGAGGTTTCAAGAGTTGAAGGATCATATACAGGAATATATCTAAGGAAGGTTTTATAACATTGAGAACCACCTAATTTATAATCGTCTCTATTTGAGAAAATCCTTGAATATCACTCAGTGGATTGAAATGACTAAGAAATTTTATGTTATCGCTGTAGGATTAATAACCTTAATTCCCGTAAACTTGCTAAAGTCACTATCATTAAAAGTACAGATAGTATAAATCCTATTATCTAACATAGTTGCTGCAAGAAGTGCATCAAATATTTTTGCTCCTGTTAACCTATGTCTCACTGCAAGCTCTACAGCTCTTTTAACTGTGTTCTCTTTTATAAAAATCATCTTTAAAGGAGTGCTTAAGTAATTTTCAACTTCGGTCTTTGCTAGCTCGGGTGTAAGAGGATTATTCACTCTTTTGGAGCTTGTAATCGTGGAATAGAATTCAGCAAGCACCTGGGGCGTAATATATGCTTCTATCTTACCATTGGTAGCATTATCCCTTATCTCTTTTGCTTTAAAATGAAACTCGAATTCGCTATCTGCTGCATAAATTAAGATGTTTGTATCAAGAAGAAAAGGGCTATCTATCTTCATAGATTTCTTCTCTGGTTATTCTTCCTTTAACTCCGATATTATAGATACCGAACTTCGTCCGTTTCTTCCTTTCTCCTTTCTCCTTGTCTCCACAAATTCCCTTTACTATATTAATGAGCTTCTTAGCTTGCTCCTCGCTTACACCCTCAATTTCTTTTAAAAGCCGTTGCTTATATGTCATATTTCAACCCTTCCAACCTTTTATTTTTCTTATTTTCCCTAAACACATCTCTATTGCCTTAGTTTGGGATTATATTTACAATATTACCTAGCTCAAAGGGATTCACAAGCATACTAAAACTTAAAAGTTCATTATAGAAAGGATTTATATAATTGCGTAAGTTGATCAAAAAATCTAGCTTTCAATCTTAAGGCTACTCGATCGTGTTTTTTCTACCCAAGGATAAAACCTTAATCATTTCATCGTGTATTAAGCCGTTTGTTGCAAGTGTCTCTTCGCCATAGATGTTAAATTCCTGAGCGGTTCCCTGAAAACCCTCCCTCTGAATCCCCGTCCCCGATCCAGTCGAGGAGATCGGGGATACCCCAGACCCCCCTGAAAAATCTGTTATCCTTCCTCCTGCCTCTTTAAGTATAAGCGAGCCAGCAGCGGTATCCCAGGAATGAAGACCTAACTCCCAGAAACCGTCATACCTTCCACACGCTACATAGCAAAGATCAAGAGCCGCAGAACCATCACGCCTTACAGCCTGCGCTCTTCTTATAAAATTTTCAAAATGTCTCAGATTCTCATCTACCATCCATTCATTATCATGAGTAAAACCAGTGCAAAGCAGGCTTTCCTCTATCTTGCTTGCCTTTGAGACCTTCAAAGAATTCTCATTCAGATAAGCGCCTTGACCAAGTTCCGCACCGAAGAATTCATCCCTAATAGGGTCGTAGACCACTCCTAATCTAATAGCCCCTTCCACCTCTAGTGCAATTGATATTGCAAAACAAGGATATGTATGAGCGTAGTTAGTTGTCCCATCCAGGGGGTCAATTATCCAAACATGACTAGATTTATTGCTGATTCTTCCTGCCTCTTCGGCAAAGATGTCGTGTGAAGGAAAGCTTTCTCTAATGACTTTTACTATGAGATTTTCTGATAATCTGTCAACCTCAGTAACAAGGCTATTTTTAGTCTTGTATTCAATCTCTTTTACTTTTCCTAAGTTTTCTCTAAGGAGCTGTCCCGCCTCCCTTGCGACGTTCTCGGCAATTTTTAGGTAGCCCAAAACTGCTTCCTCTAAGCAGAGCTCACAATTTGAAGAGAGCGGAAACTATTGTGAATATGACCTAACTTTTCAAGGTCCGATTTTTCAAAGTCAGGTCCAGCCTCAGAAAAGCTATCACCTCTTCTCGTAATCTGAATGACTGAGATAACCTTCTCCGTTAATATAACTGGATAGCTAAGTATCTTTTGAATCGGAGTGCTTCCCCTGTCCATAATCCAATCAAAAATAATAAAGCTCTTCTCTAAACGCACATTATTTGAAATGTAAGGACGCCGGTTAAGAACCGCGCTTCCGGCTATACTTTTGTTATTGATAGGAAGCAAATTTCCTTTCAGTTGAGACGGGTAAATAAATTCCAATGACTCTTCGTCACGACGAACATTTAGAACAAAAACACACCCTTTAGGAAGTTTAAATATCTCTGAGATTTTTTTATCTAATAGTGCGTAATCTATAATTTATCCCCTTTGATTTCCAATTTTCTAACCCTATAAATTTTATAGCAAAAAGTCCATAAGTCAATAAAAGCTGGGATAATTGTTATGGGATAATGCAATCAACCAACTACTATATAGGCTATATTTCTCAAGAAAATCTTGGCTTGATATTTTTAGGATAATGTTCCCTATACACATTTGGGTAGCAAAGGAGTCTTGCTCGTTTGAATCAACCTATAAACAGACAATCCTTTAGGTTGTTGACAGAGTAAACACTGTAACATGCTACAGAGAATTGTCGAGTTAAATAAACCATTAACTATTAGCTGATTCTCTTACTTTAGAACCAAATGGTCTAATATACTGGAAACTAGTCTTGAACCCAGTATCTAACTAATTTAAACTTATATACATAATTAGTAGGGGGTAACCTATATGAAAATAGCCGTTGGAAGCGATGAACGCACGCATTTAACCGATTTCGTTATCGAAGAATTAAAGAAACGCGGTATTGAGCTCGAACTTCATGGTCCACTTTCAGGTAAAAATATTCAATGGGCAGATGTTGCTCAAAACGTAGCAGAAAGGGTTGCAAACGGAAATTGCGATCAGGGAATACTATTCTGCTGGACAGGTACAGGCGTAAGTATGGCGGCTAACAAGGTGCCAGGAATCAGGGCTGCTTTATGTGCTGATGCAGAAACTGCAAGAGGCGCTCGAAAGTGGAATGACGCAAATGTATTAGCAATGAGCCTTAGACTTACCTCTCCAATTATAGCAAAAGAGATAATTGATGCATGGTTCAGTGCCAGCCTCGAAAAGGAAGAGGCCCCTAATGTTGAAAAGGTAAAAGCAATCGAGGAGAAGTATAACCGATAAAGATGAGTAATCGTCCCACGGTGTGTCATACCGCAGTGAGAAAAAAATGTAGGGACTGATCACCGTATCAGTCCTCATATCGATGCCCGTTCGGGGAACGAGCCCTACATTGGTGGGGCAGACCGTAGATGAGAAAAAAATGTAGGGACTGATCACCGTATCAGTCCTCATATCGATGCCCGTTCGGGGAACGAGCCCTACATTGGTTGGATAGTACAAAGATTTGTGTAGTGAAGCAATCCATTCCGCTAGTCGCTGCGAGCCCTGTCCTGAGCAAGATTCATAATGATCAGAAGGGTATTTTGTCATCTCGAACCTTGTCCTGAGCCGAAGCTCTGAACCCTTC
>LDXN01000016.1 GCA_001443445.1 Candidatus Dadabacteria bacterium CSP1-2
GTGAGGAGGGAAATTATATTTTCCAAAGAACACTTAGAGGCGACGCACTCCTTGAATTGACCCGTGACCCGTAAAACAATTGTGAATTCTAGCCGTGACCCCATCGTCTTCTTGCTCGCTTGGTCAATGGCAAAAAACTTGGGGGCAGGTCTTGAAATATAAGGGTTTTGGTTTACAACACCCTATGGCCCGACCTTTCCGAATAGAATATGCAGTTGTTACCTACAACATAACAAGTCGAGGCGATACGCGTCAAGCTATCTTCAAAGGTTACGCTACGCGGTCGAGGAGTAGCCTCATTATATCGAAGAGAAAAATAAGAACCGATAGAAATTATCTATACGCTATTTAATCAGCGATTTATATACTGTCCCGAGTTTACATACCCTTGCAACTAAACAGAACCATTATCCTAATCAACCAATGTGTTTTTCGCTATCATATACCATTAGTGGCAATTCATCGAATCGTTTGCTAGAATTTCTTATATATGGAAAGCTATAAAAATAAAAAACCTTCATCTGAAATCCTTGGGATTCTCGTAGGGGGCGGTCCTGCCCCGGGAATCAACGGGGTTATTAGTGCCGCTACCATCGAAGCCGTCAATCGCGGAAAAACCGTAGTAGGTATTCTCGATGGATTCAGGTGGCTTGTTCAAGGAGACAAAACCCATATTCGAGATTTGACGATTGAAGATACCTCCCGCATTCATCTTACAGGTGGCTCAATTATAGGAACATCGAGGGAAAATCCCACAACAAGTCCTGAGAAAATGAATAACGTAGTAAGGGTTCTAAAAGAACTTGGTGTTAGATACCTTATAACTATAGGTGGAGACGATACGATGTTTTCAGCGAGTCGTGTTGAAGCAGAAGCAGAAGGGCAGATTAAAGTAGCTCATGTACCAAAGACGATTGACAATGATCTGCCTCTTCCTAGCTATATTCCTACTTTTGGGTTTGAAACGGCAAGGCACCTTGGAACAAGGATTGTTCAGTACCTAATGGAAGACGCAAAAACAACAGGCAGGTGGTATTTCGTTGTCACTATGGGAAGGAAAACAGGACATCTCGCTCTCGGAATTGGAAAGGCATCCGGGGCAACACTTACTGTAATTCCAGAGGAGTTCGGTAAGGGAAAAATTTCCCTTGATAAACTGGTTACCATTCTTGAAGGAGCGATTATAAAAAGGCTGAGTATGGGTAGAGAAGACGGGGTTGCTATTGTTGCAGAAGGACTTGCTGAAAAACTCGACGAGACGGGACTTAAAGACCTAAAAGATGTGGAAAGAGATGAACATGGAAATATAAGACTCTCAGAGATTGATCTTGGAAAGGTAATCAAGAACGAGACAAGAAGGCGTCTTTCGGAAAAGGGAATAAAAATCACAATAGTTGACAAAAACATAGGCTATGAGCTTAGATCTGCTCCTCCGATTCCATTTGATGCTAAATACACTCGTGACCTCGGCTATTGTGCCATTAAGTTTTTACTGGAAGGTGGCACAGGAGCAATGATAAGCATTCAGACAGGAAAAATGGTTCCCATTTTTTTCAGTGAGATTCTACACCCAAAGACCGGAACAACAAGAATTCGCTATGTAGATATAAACACAGAAGCCTATGAGGTTGCAGAAAAATATATGATAAAGCTCACAAAAGAGGATTTAGAAAACCCAGAGCAGATTAGAAAGTTGTCCCGTATAGCGAATATGAAACCTGAGGAATTTGTAGGCTACTTTTCCAAAGCGGTGAGAAAGTAGCTAGGAAATCATTCGGTTCTAATTCCTATGTATATCGTGTTTTTACCTCTTTTTATAAGAAAAAGAGCCGACTTTCCCTTTTCTATCTTATCAACTGCACTTTTATAATCGTCTATATTGTTAACAGCTTGACCAACTATCTCCAAAATCACATCTCCTGGTTGCAAACCGGATTCTTGAGCAACGCTTCCCTGATCAACGTGCGTTATAACAACACCCTTTTCCACTTCAACTCTAAATCGAGCAGCAATCTGCGGTGTTATCTCATGGACTGTAAGCCCCAGCTTTTCTTTAACCTCTTTCTCTGTTGCTTCTGCCGTTTCATCTGGAAACTCTCTAAGTTTGACGTTGATGTCTTTTTCATTTCCGTCACTTATTACTTTTAACTTTACCTCTGTACCAGGTGGAGTAGCTGCTGCAAGGGTAGTAAGATCATTTACGTCATCGATCTTTTTTCCATTAAAGTCTACAATAACGTCTCCTCTTTTAATTCCAGCCTCCGCCGCCGGACTATTAGGGGTTACATCGCTTACTAATGCTCCCTTCGGTTCTTTGAGCTTCATGCTTTCAGCAATAGCAGGTGTAATTGGCTGTACAAGTACTCCTAGCCATCCACGAACAACCTTGCCTTTATCCTTAAGCTGTTCAATTACATACTTTGCCATGTTAATTGGTATTGCAAATCCTATCCCCTGACCTCCTGCAACTATGGCGGTATTCACCCCGATTACATCTCCCATTTGATTAAAAAGAGGGCCTCCACTGTTTCCAGGGTTAAGTGAGGCATCCGTTTGTATAAAATCATCATAACTACTAAGACCAAGAGACCTTCCCTTTGCACTCACTATACCTGCTGTTACTGTATAACCAAGTCCAAACGGATTTCCTATTGCTACAACCCAATCACCAATTCGAAGTTTATCAGAATCCCCAAACACTACGGCCTGTAACTTCTTTTCAGGATCAATCTTGAGGACCACCAAGTCCGTCTTTGCATCTTTCCCAATAACTTGGGCTTTGTATTTCTTTCCATCTTCGAGAATGACCTCGATCTCCTGAGCTTTATCAACAACATGATTATTTGTCACAACATATCCATCTTCACTAATGATGAATCCGGAACCAAGTCCGCTTTGCTTAAACTCCTGTTGTGGAATGTCGCCGAAAAATCTCTTAAAAAAATCTTCAAAGGGGTTTTCTTCTCCAAAAGGCGGCCTAGGAAAAGGTCCCCCTTGGCTAAATGTGCTTGTTGTACTTATGTTTACAACAGAGGGTTTTAGTTTCTCAACCAGATCAGCAAAAGAAGGAAGCTCATGAACTCTTGATGTTTCAACAATATCCTCTTTTTTCTCCGTTGTTTTTTCGGTATCGATTTTTTTCTGCGGTGTTGTTCCCTCCTCCAGCTTCTCGCATCCTGTCATGGTTATTACGAAAACAGAGAGAATCAAAACCAGTAGTGTTGATAACCGCTTCATTAATGATTCCTCCTAGAATGTTTGTAAGGATAATATAGCCATAAAAAATCAGTAGGCAAGGTATGCGTGTTTCAGGTCTTCTACCTCGTAACTTTTTCCGCTTCCTATAATTCCATCTATTGCTATTATAAATGGGTATATTTGCGCTTAATACGAATTTGGTGAACAACGTCCTGAAATTTCATAGTAATAACGAAAAAAAATAGGATTTAGGTAGAACAAATTTACAGCATAAGCCTAGCAAATAGTGTCGTGAACCACACTGAAGCAGTCAAAAAGGCAATGGTTAGAATAATTACTCCGACTGCATTCGTTAGAGGGAGTTTTGGTGCCATATGGGAGTGGGACATTGTGTGATCGTGCAGCATGGAATGAGCATGGTGTATAGAAGTGTCTTTGCATTAACGAACCAACAGACTGCTTCCAGTGTGAATTAATGAACTGATCATGCGTCCCTGGCATCGGCTGCCGACATGAGAGAAGGTAAATGAATAGCCCGATAGGCCCAGTGTATAAGACTATCAATACCCAGGCAAGCTTCGTCACCCACATTGCGGGGGTGTTATGGTATAGACCCCGGATGAGGAAGACCAGGGAGCCAGCCGTTAAGATATACYAAAGAAATAGCACCCCGTTTATCATGGTTTTTATATCCCTAACTTTGGCTTTTCATTATTCTAATTTATTTCCATTAGTATAAACAACCGTTCTTGCTTTAGGACTACGTGAGTCAAATTCCTTTACTACTTGCAAAATTGCATTGTTAATCTTTTCTCCTCCGTGTACCGATGGTTCAATAGGATTTGAATAATCTTTATCTTCGTTACATATCAGTCTTAGGTCAATTAATGGTAATCCAAATGTAAACGCTTCACGTATAATACAGTCATTGAATATTGATAGTGCAACTACAGCCATCCTCTGTATAACGGGGTCTAGAAATCGAGGATAGTAGATTGAACATATAGCTGTTGGTAGACCATAACTAAGAACAGTTCTTAACATGCTGTGATAGCTACGTTGGAATTCCTCTTGTATATCTGCAAGTCTTTGTAAAACCTGAGCGGCAGATTTTGCACTTTCATTGAAAATGTTAATGTGGTCAAGAGCGTCATTTCCACCAACGCTTACTATCAGAAAACTAGCGTCCTTTGGGAGTTCCTCGAGTTGTCCTTCTACGTGATCTGTACTACTTCCATCTATAGCCTTTAGCGTCGCTTTCCATCCTTCGGAAAGCTTACGCCTTAGCTGTTGAATAACATCTGGCTCTCCCTGTTGGATATACGCTGCGTTATCGAATATTGAATCACCAAGCAAAATAATATGTTGCATAAAAACTCTCCTTAAATAATCCAAGCTCGGAAGATTATTGCCAGTTTAGCTTCACCCTTTTTTCCTTTTTGGGGTCAAAGAGGTCTCTACCTCTAGAAAGTATAAGTTCCTCGATTGTGCAGGTAATAAACACTAACTCACACACATCTTGGAACTCTACCAATCTTTTCCTAACCCATCTCTTTGTTTTAGGGTCTTTGAATTCTTGCTTTGTTTCAAGAAATGTCTTTGCCGAGGTTTTGATAAGATAGTCATAGAAACGATAAGGATTCTGATAAACCAATCCTCTTAAAGAAGAATGAAAAAATTGGTACTCTTGATTCGTATCCCATATCTGGTAATGGTCAACTAACCGGTCTGGAATACTAAGTAACCAAACAAAATACCTAGGTACCTTTTGCTTCAAGGTATAGTAGTTGCCAATAGTTCCGTAGTAGTACCACTGCTTGTTAATATTATCTTGGCCTCTGATGCCCTCATGTTCTCCAAAATGGCATAATTGGGAACCATCAAGAGATTCTAACTCTAAAAAGAAAAGGGGAATGTTATTGCCTTGTCTTCTCTCATAGAAGACGAAATCAACCCTCTGATTGCCTCCAATCTCATAACATGGACAAAAAGTATTCGGTATTTGCCTACCAATCCTCAAATTCAAAGCTCTGGCTAGTGAATGAGCAACAGGGTTGAATGCCTTTTCAAGCTTCCCTCTTCCAAGGTACTGTGGAAGAAAAATCTTACCTCTCCTCAGGTGACGTGCATGTTTTTCCATGCTCTCTTTTAGATTTAAGAAGAATTTCTTAATCATGATGAAAATTCTAATTTTGTTCTTTACTCTTGTTTGTTTTAATGTCAATCATACTATCAATCAACATCAAACAGTGTTCTATGGTATCTTGACCTCGAGGTGATATTTAGGGGCGAGTGCCAAAAGTTTCTCGACAGTTGCCGGATTAAAAGGAGGCGGAGAGGATTTGTCTATCGCTGGCTCACCGATTTCCTCAAAGAACTTCTCAAATCCCGCAGGCGTGATGATAGCCAGAAACCTACCTTGGGACGTTCCTATGTTTTTGAATGTATGAAGCGTACCCTTGGGAATGTAAACAAACGATCCAGCGGTCGCTGTAATTGTAATGTCACCATGCAGGAACGAAAACTCTCCCTCTAACACATAAAACGTTTCGTCTTCGCGATGGTGAATATGTGGGGGCGGCCCGTTTTCCGATTGTACCTGTACCTCAATCAAGGAGAAGGAACCACCGGTGTCTTCTCCTACCACTTTAAACGTGCATAGGTCACCCAGCACCCAGAACGACTTACCCTCCCCGGGTTTAAGTGTGACGCCTTGTTCAATTTTTAGTTTAATAGTTTCTTGGTTCGCCATAATAGGCGACACCTCCTTTTTTATGACCCGCCTAGCACATCCTTCATTACTGCATTAAGGTTGAAAAGCGCTCGCTCGCAGTTGCCAGTAAAACTCGACCCATGCATCGTCGCCAGCGTTTTCGGTTTAAGTTCGGCAAGGCTTTTGAGGATATTGGCTGTTTGTGGCGTGTACGGAATGTAGTTTGCAAAAGGGCTAGCCTGATATTCAATCAGTGTCTTCCGCACCCGTTCTATTATGTCCGACTCGGTTAGCGGTTCCACATCACCATCATGATGGAAAAGGTCTGAGCAAAGAAGCACTCTATTTGTCTCCTCAAATAACACCCCTGCATCCCAACCGTGTGGTAGATGGGCCGTCGAGCAGAACCGAAAACGGTATTTACCAGTGGTCAGTACTTCACCATCCGTCATTCCTCGCGCCGGCCGGGCTGCAAAATCGTTCACGTTAACTAGCGCTCCCACTACGCTGCATACAGCCTGCGCAGATGACGCCACTTCGAGCCATTGGTTCAGCGAACCGCACTCGTCCGACTCAAAATGGCTGAAGCTAATCCAGCGTATCTCCGACGGCTTGATGATAGTTGCCACAGCGTCGTGCACCTGTGGGAACATTCTCTTGTAGCCAGTGTGGAATAGCAGCGGCTCATCGTCCTTGATGAGAAAATGATTGAACTGCAGATTAAACTCAGGTACGTAGATCGAGATGCGGTACACATCGGGAGCGATTTCAGTTACCTTTGCCATAGCCGTTCCTCCTTTCATAAATATTTTGCTGATAATAAACACTAATTTACACGAATAACAAGATACATGATCCATTATACGGGATACAAGATGCATGATGTATTAAAGTTCTGACACCATCCTGCATCTTGTATATTACATCCTATTGTTTAATTTAGGGTTTGCGACCAACTAGAATTCCGTTTGCTCCTGGAGATTCCATAGCTATTCGCTTAATTTTCCTGAACCCAGTTTTCTCAAGCCACTCGGTGTATTCGGACCAAGCATAGTTGCGGCCCCCTTCTGTCTCTATTAGCATATTCAAAGACATTAGCGCCGCCGACACAGGCCCCGTCTTATTATCTTCCATCATCAACTCGCTAACTATCACCGTACCACATGACGGTAGCGTTTTGAAACACTTACGAAGGATCATGAGGTTCTTCTCCGGTGACCAATCATGCAAAATCATTGAAAGCAGAATCACGTCTGACCCTTTCGATAGTTCATCCTTGAAAAAGTCCCCCGGATGCATTTTAATCCGATCGGAAAACCCTGACTCAGTTATCTTTTCTCTAGCAACTTCCAAGGCGGGTGGAAGATCAAATACCACTGCGCGAAGATTTGGATAACGGCGAACCGCTTCAATGCAGTATGCCGCTGAAGCCCCACCCACATCGAGAAGCTGAGTATGTTGGGAAAAGTCAAACGCCGCTGCGAGGGCTTTTCCAGACTGCACACGAAGCTATGCATACCCTCTGTGAAAAGGCGTTGCTTATCTGGATTGGAAGAGATCTGTTCGAAAATACCTGAATGATCTTCCCAAGTCTGCGCCCTGTTGGTTCTTAGAGCCTCTAAAAGCCGGTTCCAAGGCAAATATAACCGCCGATCCAAAAGTGTAACAACACCACCAAAATAGTAAGGTTTACCTTTCACTAAATACTCCTCGGCTAGGGAGGAGTTAGAGAAACGCTTATTGCGCTTCTCAAGTAAGCCTAAGGCTGTACAGGCACTAAGAAGCATCTCTGCCGGTCGTGGATGAATCCCTAGTAATTGCGATAGTTGCTGAACATCGGCTTGTCTACCTGATAGCTTAGTAAAGAGGTCTAGTTCTACCGCTGCAGCCAGTGTCTTAGAAGCCCAAAAACCTGAGATCAATTGCATTAAGGGAACAGGTGTTACCTTCTTTAATCTTCTTGTTGTACGACGAGATTTTGTTGGCATAGTGTTACCCTCCTTAAACATCTTTTTCTCACTTAACGTGAGTCCGGCGCAAGTAAATTGTAATGGAATCCTTATGGTCTTACAAAATTTAATGGAGTAATAAACACGGGGTAGGGGTTTTTAATGAACCCATACATTTATAGCATTCATTCCATTCTGTAGGGGCGAACCTATGTGTTCGCCCATTATTAGGGAAGCATAGGTAGAGACGCAAAATCTTGCGTCTCTACTGCTTCTGTTTCATTTTTTTATTATCTCCTCCGCCACGTCTTCAGGAGAGACATTTTCAGTATCAACAATTAAATCGGCTTTTTCATATTGGGGGATTCTTTGGGTAAAAAGCTCACAAAGCCTCTCAAATGGATTTTCAACCTGAAGAAGAGGGCGTGATGTATTGTTCCTTACACGAGTCCAAAGGACCTCGGCTGGTGCCCTGAGGTATACAGTAATTCCGTTTGCTATCATAATTTGCCAGTTTTCCTTTCTTAAAACCACACCTCCACCTGTTGCAACTACATATCTATCTTTGTCAGCTATAGACCGGAGCGCTTTTGTTTCAGCATCCCTAAAAAAATCCTCTCCATATCTTGAGAATATCTCTTGAATAGTCAGGTTGAGTTCCTTCTCAATTACCTCGTCTAGGTCAATGAAAGTTAGTCTAAGCCTTTTAGCAAGTATTTTCCCAACAGTTGTCTTCCCTGCACCCATAAAGCCCATAAGAAAAATGTTTTTAGGTGTTTTGTTCTTGATCACAACTCTCCTAACTATTTAGCCATTAATGAGAATACAAATTCCAAGCCATTACATGAATAAATTCGTGCCTACAATCTACAATCCTTTTGTAGGCTCAGACTTGTCTGTGCCATAGTATTTGCACGAACAAGTTCGTGCCTACAATATTTATATTGAAAATGGTATCGGATTATCAGCATTTGAATTCCAAACATTTGATCTTCGGAAATTAGTGGTTGAATAATTATCAAAACTTTTCAAGAAGTTCAGAAAAATCTTTCTTCCCACCCTTCCCCATTACAAATTTCTCTACGTACTTTCCTATTATATCGAATTCTATATTTACAGAATCACCTGGCTTTAGATTGCTAAATATAGTGGCTTCCTGGGTGTATGGAATTATGTTCACTGAAAACCTTCCACCATTTACAGCATTTATAGTAAGACTCACTCCATCTATTGCTATAGAACCTTTTTCCACAATATACTTAGAATGCCCTTCAGGTATTGAAAACCAGAATTCCAGCGATTTTCCACGTCTACCTGTAGATTCCACTTTCCCTATTCCATCTACATGACCGTTTACAATGTGCCCGCCGAGTCTGTCCCCTAATCTTAGAGATCTTTCCAGGTTTACCTTGCTTCCAACCTTTAGTTTTGAAAGGGTTGTCCTTCTCAAGGTTTCATGAGAAGCCTCAACTGTGAATATGTTTTTTTTGACGGAGATCACCGTAAGACATGCCCCATTAACCGAAATACTCTCACCGATCTTAATTTCTTTAACATCTATATTCTTTGCTCCGATTGCAAAAAGAACCTCTTTCGTCTTGGGCTTCAGTTCTTCGACCCTTCCGACATCCTCGACTATTCCTGTAAACATCCTTATTTAACCTTCTTACCTGTTTAGCCACAAAGACACTAAGACACGAAGTTGGAATTTAGAATCCAGAAGACGGGATCCAGAATAAACTAAGGATGTAAGGCCTCTGTTCTTCTGACATCTGACTCCTGACTTCTAAGTTAAAACTCATCTTCCTTCTTTGTGCCTTTGTGCCTTAGTGGCTGTATAGCTAACTTTTTTAAGAATAAAGCTTGCAATAGGATTAATATAACACCGATTGTGATTGCCGCATCAGCAACATTAAAAGGAGGCCAGTGATATTTAGGATCTCCAAACCAGTGAAAGTCAATAAAATCCGTAACGTATCCAAGTCGAAATCTATCTATAGAATTCCCAATAGCTCCACCCAGAATAAGAGAAAGAGAAGTGATTAAAATCCTATCCCGAGGTTCAGCCTTTTTTACAAAAGTTAAAATTGCTATAAAAGCTACCACTAAGATCAATACAAAAAGAGGCATCCGAATCGTTTCAGGAAGGTCATTCATTATTCCAAAAGCCGCTCCTCTATTTCTAAGATGCGTAATAGCGAGAAAGGGAAGCACTGATACACTTTCATGCAGAGCAAAACTTGATCGGATAAGCACCTTAGTTATCTGGTCAAGAACTACAACAAATAGAGAAACGCAAACCACTGTTTTATATTTGTTCATTTTCTAGAGCTAAGAGTATATCGGATAAACTTGTTACTTCAACAAAGAAGCGAGGAATTACTCTTCTTACACTGTACAAGCATCATTCATTCGTTAAAACACAGGGCGGGCTTGGCGCAACCGATCGCTAGCGAACAAGTCAGCGTAGTGCCAGTTCCCCGAACGGGCGTCATTAGGGTTGATGAGGGCATCAGCCCCTACATTTTATTCCTGGATAAAGGGGTTAGAAACCCCGCCTATAGCACGAACAAGTTCGTGCCTACAATGCTATTTCCCCGCCCACTCACATCTTTCTATTAAATCAATTGCATATTCTTTAAGAACCCTATTTGGTTCTAAATCAACAATAAATTGAAACCTTTTTATTGCGCCCTCGTAATCCCCTGTTGCAAAAAGAGAAACCCCAAGAAGTTGCAGGTTGTCCATCTCCAAGCTCTCTGAAGGAAGTCCTAATGACTCGGATTCGATAAGGTAAGAAGCAGCCAATTTATAATCCCTTTTAGAGTAAAAGATTTTTCCAAGCAAATAATAAGATGGGGAGTAATCTGGAAAATCCCTAATTATTTCTTCAAGTATCACTGCCTGATATAGCTTTTCTCTAGTGCTGAAATACTCTCGGATTTTCTTTTCTATATCATTGCCACTTGAAATGGCATTAAGCTTTATTTCAATCTCCCTCTTTACATCTTCTGGGAGCGGCTTTCCAAGTAATGACTCAAAAACAGATTTCGCTTCTAGAACCCTACCTCTTTGCAATAGAACATTACCCCGAAGATTCTCAAGGATGTTTTTATCAACCTCTGGAAGTGTTTGTGAATTATTAATCAGATCGATGAGCTCATTGTAACCCTTATTGTAATAGTAAGCGTACGCTAGACCCGCAATAAGCACGGGATCACTTTTGTTAAGATTTAGGGCGTCAAGAAAATACCCTCTTGCTTCATAGTAGTTCTCATCCTTATATGCTTTGATACCTTTATCAGCCAATTCCGCAATTCTTCTTGGACATCTACCTTGAAAAATACTCGGTTGGCTGAATTTATACCAAGCTAACGCAAGAAGCTTATCAGGAATGTAAATTCCATCTAAAAATTTCTTCCACTCCGATACCAATTCATCTACGCTCTTTCCATAGACCGAAAAGTCCCCCATCCTGTAAAGGGTTTTAAATTTTTCAATTCCGTAACTATCTATCAAATAACGGACAAAGGAACCCATAGTCGTGTAGCTTTTAGCCGGAGGTGCATACCAAAATCCAATCCCAATAATCTCTCTAATATCAGGAGCTGTGTTAGTCTTAATCATCGCCTCTGCCCACTGGTGCGGCGTATAACCATCTCCATCCCAGTCAGAAGCGACAGCAAGACCTTCTACCAACCCTAACTTAGGGCTAATTCTTAGGAACCTCGTTCCAAACTCAGAGGACATAACATGTGTGAGTTCATGTTTTAGCAAATGGTCTGGAAAAACATCGTAGACTAGATGAATCTCTTTATGGATTGGATTGGCAATTGTTGTCTCCCCCGCCCCAATAACCCTTTTTCTCGTCTCGTTGTCAGGATAGATATAGGAACGGATTTTGTCGTTTAAATTAACTTGAAGGAATTCTTTTAATTGGTAGTATCTCCATTCATGATCGTTTGCAATTAATGAAATTGAATTGGCTTCAGTCGTACCGGGTTTGAAGTAAATTACAAAGTGCTCTGTTTCTACAGAACCTGTAAGAATATTATCTGTTATATATTTTCTGGTATAGCTAATTCCAAGCTCCTCTTCTTTTATTTCTGTTATAATCAATATAAGAATCAATATAAAAAGAGCTAATAAATCCCATGCCTTTAATACTTTAAATTTAATCCCTCGTATAACCCCTAGAATAGTCAATAAAAAAAGACCCCAACACACAGTAATCAATCTATAGACAACAAGAGTAAAGGTTATCGGGATTGATTCATCGTAAAGGGGACCTGGAAAAAATCCGAAAACAGCGTTAAAAGAAAAGATCTGCGGGTCATTGTAGAGTTTCCAGAGAGAGTAACAAATAATCGCGATAAGTATAAATGAGCCAAATAGAAATCCCCTTTTTGAGAAAAGGCTTCCAATGAGAAGACCGAGGGACGAAGAGAAAAACACTGTGACAACAGGTATGAGAACGTAGAAGATCGCTCCCTCTTTTATATAACAGTCGTCCTTGATACTAGAACTCAAGAGTCCGATAACGAAAGGAATGGCAAGTAAAAGAAAGTCCAGAACAAATATGGACGATACTAGATCAGCAAATCTTCTTTCTCTTATAAACCTCTCCCTAAAGTCAAGGTTTACAAATTCAGCAGAGATAAAGACTGAGATAAAGGAAGCTATAAATGCTATCGTAACAGAGAACTCAAATCCCAGAGATCCGATAAGTGGAAAGAAGGTTAGCAATACGGAAATTAAAACTATTAAAGCAAGTGAGATAAGGGCTTTTTTTGAAAATAATATCTCGATAAGAGACATGAAACCTACTTATTTAACATTTAACAATAGTATTAACATTAACATCATTATGTCTACTCATGTAGGGGCACATTGCAAAGTGTTCCTAGTCAAATCTAGGACAGGAATACCTTGCCTTTTTAAGGTAGAATCTTGATAAATCTGGATAGGCGGGATTTTCTAATCCCGTCTGATACTGAGAATCTAATCTTGTTGTTAAACAGGCTTACTAGCATGGGTTTTAAAACAAGAAAAAAGTAGCCAGAATTTAGAAATGGAACAAAGGATCTGGCATAAAAATTACGACACAGGTGTACCAACCGCTCTCAAATACCCACAGATTCCAGTCTTTAAACTACTGGAGAACTCTGCACAGAGCTATCCACAAAGAGATGCACTAATATTTTTGGGCAAAAGGATCAATTATAGCCAGCTTCTTAATCTTTCAAATCAATTTGCATCCTCTCTAGTCAAATTAGGGATAAAAAAAGGAGAGCGAATTGCGCTATACCTTCCAAATACCCCTCACATGATTATAGCCTTTTACGGTGCTTTAAAAGCCGGAGCCATTGTAGTTAATACAAACCCACTTTATACAGAAAGAGAGCTTGAATACCAGTTAAAGGACACCGGTGCAGATTCCATTGTAACCTTAGATTTAAAACTCACCCTATCAAAAGTAAAGGCAGTCAAGGATAAAATTCAATTAAAGCACGTAATAGTAGGAAGCTTGAGTGATTTTCTTCCGTTTCCAAAGAGTATCCTTTACTCGATTGTAAAAAGAAAAGAACTAGAATCCATACCATACTCGAAGGGTTATCATAGATTCACAGATCAGCTAAGAGATAACACTCAACCTCCTCAAGCAGATGTTCAACCTGATGACACTGCCATGCTTCAGTATACAGGTGGAACAACAGGGATATCTAAAGGCGCTGAACTTACTCACAAGAATTTGGTTACTAACGCATTTCAAATTCGATGCTGGGGAGAAGATGTGTTTATAGATGGGGAAGAAACAATACTTACCGTTCTTCCATGTTACCATGTCTATGCGATGACCGTATGTATGAATCTTGGTATGATGATTGGAGCGACACTACTGCTTCTCCCTAGATTTAATCTCAAAGAAGTCTTGGATACGATAAAAAAATACCGCCCTACTATATTCCCCGGTGTCCCCACAATATATACAGCCATTTCAAATCATCCTGAGGTCAAAAATTACGGAGTTGATTCAATAAAGCTTTGTCTCTGTGGTGGGGCACCATTACCGATTGAGCTTCTTGATAGGTTTGAGAATCTGACAGGAGCAAAAATCCTAGAGGCTTATGGGCTCTCTGAAGCATCACCTGCGACCCATGCAAATCCTTTCATAGGTAGACGCGAAATTGGAACAGTCGGTCTCCCCGTTCCGGATACAGATGCAAAGATTGTTGATTTAGAAAGCGGAGAAAAAGAAGTACTTGCTGGAGAACCTGGTGAGCTTATAGTCAAGGGACCACAGGTTATGAAAGGCTACTGGAACCGTCCAGATGAAACAGCTCAAGTATTAAAAGATGGCTGGCTCTTCACAGGCGACATAGCCAAGATGAATGAAGATGGTTATTTTTCGATTGTCGACAGAAAAAAGGAGATGATAATCTCAGGAGGCTATAACGTTTATCCAAGAGAGGTAGAAGAGGTTCTCTATGTGCATCCAAAGGTGCTCGAAGCTGCTGTAATCGGTGTTCCCGATTCATATAGAGGTGAGTATGCAAAGGCTTTTGTCGTAGCAAAATCGGGAGAGGAAGTAACAGAGAGTGAGATTATTCTTTTCTGCAAAGAAAGACTCGCCCCGTTTAAGGTCCCTAAGGTTGTAGAGTTTAGAACCTCTCTCCCAAAAAGTACAGTTGGAAAGGTCCTAAGAAGAGCTCTGAGGGAAGAGGAACTTAAGAAAGCAGGTAATCCCAATCTTAAATGAAATTTTAACTATTATCGCAGTAGGGATGCCGCTCCTACGGTGGGGGGAAATATTATTTGTTATCGCGCCTGTAAGGCGCTCTTACAACAATTAACCGTAAAACTCCAGTAGGAGAGGCTTCTAGCCTCGATCATGTATTTGTTCCCTACCATAAGCGCACCTGTCCTTAGTGGTTCGATTAAACTCACCATAAGCTCTGTCGAAGGGAAGGCGCTCCTCTACCCAAGGGGCTCATAACCTAACCTGTCATACCAGAAATCGGTAATCGGGCATCCATGCTATATTCCTTTATCCGAGGTTGGAAAACCTCGGCTATCGCCCCACCCTAACCCTCCCCCTTGTTAGAGGGGGAGGGATGGAAGGGGGTGAATATAAACATTCGATAGCAGCGACTTTCCAGTCGCTGATTTTTATAATTAGGAATTTATCGCGCATAGTATGTGCTCCTATGATGATGTTGCGATTATTTTTTGATTTTAAATATGTAGCGGCGAACTTTAGTTCGCCATAAATTAAATAGACTAAAGTAGTGCCCGTTCCCCGAACGGGCACTTATCTGTGGACTGATATAGGCATCAGCCCCTACATTTTGACATTAAAGGGGTTTGTGTTAGAGTGAGTTTGTGATATTTAGCGAGAAAATATTTAAGTTAATAATCCCTACGCTTTTGTTTTGTTTAATTTTGGTATTTGGGATTGACATAGATGAAACCAAAAGCGGCGGATGTCCTGATGGCACTGTGAAAGTCCCCAATTCCAACCTTTGTATTGAGAAATTGAATCCAACAAGAACCGCTAATTTTAAGGAAATTGCTATGTACTGCCTCTCAAAGAATATGGATATTTGTCTAGCTGAACAAATTGTAAAAGCATGTGAAGAAGGTTCTATAAAGGTTCCATCTGATCAAAGCTCGCTATTATTTCTCACATCAAGCGGAATGTATTTACGTATAACTCCCGATTGTAACCTTGCAAAAACAGGTCCCATCGGCTCTACCGAAAAAGAACAGTTCTTGTGCTGTGATAGACTTGCTGAATAGCTTATGGGTAATTATTCAGCCACTAAGGCACCAAGACACAAAGAAGGAATATGAGTTTTAACTCAGAAGTTAGGAGCCAGAAGAACAGAGATTTTCCATGCTTATTTTATTCTGGATTCTAGCTCCTAGTTTCTGAATTCTAAATTCAAACTTCGTGTCTTGTTGGCCCTATAGTTAAGTTTATGGATACGCAGGAATTTAAAAAACGAGTTTTAAGAGATAATGTTTTTCCCTTCCTAATCCTATTCTTTCTCTTGACTTCTATAGCAGTAGGAGAGGATTATATCGCCCAACTAAAGAACGTGGTTGTGTTAAAGGTTTCCGATGAGCAGTTCCAAATTAAGGGTGAAATAGTAAACAATACAGATAAGGAACTAAAGCGCTTCTCTATAAAATGTATAATTTATAACCCATCAGGAGAGGTAGTCGAGGAAGACCAGATTCTGCCCTTTGTTATTCCAATCCCACCCCGCGGCAGTTCCCCTTTTTTACTGCCGATTAGATATAAACCTAATATGGAAAAGTTCACACTTCAGGTAATTAACCTTGTTGGGAAGGAACTAAGTGTTCACACTGGTGGAAAGCCTTTAGAATTTAGTGTTCCTAGATAATTTGCGTCTTTAGGCTAAGACAGGCAATTTGACTCTCCGACCCTTCGATACATTCAGAACCCACGGCTCGGTAAGGACCCTTCACCCCAGATATATTAAGCGGATAAACATCCGCTCATCCTGAGCCCTGAGCTTAGTCGAAGGGTCGAAGGATGAAACTTACGCGCTAAGCGAGATACCTCAGCCCAATCTCCGCGCATCAGCGCTTCTTTTTTCTCTCGGCTCCAACCTTTGATCTGCCTTTCACAGGCTAAAGCTTCCTCACGTGAGCAAAATTCCTGAGAAAATACAAGCACCACAGGTAGCCTTGTAGACGTGTAATTATTGTATTCACCAGCCTGATGTTCTGCTATTCTCTTTTCAAGATTATCTGTATGCCCTGTGTAGTATGATTTATCAGCGCACCGTAATAAATATACCCAAAAGCTCATATTTTCTTGATTTCTTCTAATGTAATCGTTTTATGAATACCGTTCGTCCTTCGACAAGCTCAGGGCGAACGGTTTTTTATTGGCCAATGTGGTTCGTTCAGTTGTATTTAAATTAATCATAGCTTTTTTATTGATTTAGCTACTCCGTTTTCGACCTCGACTTCAACCTTATTGCAAATAGAAATCCCTTCAAGAAGCTTAGGGTCGATTTTTATTACGTGTTTTTTCAATTTAGCGTCATTAACTGTAATGGTTCCTGCTTGTGTGTCAATTGACATTATAATTCCAATAATTTTCCCTTGAGTAGACGAGGCAGGACTAGCGATTGCATCCGTACCCGAGCTTGAAGATAACCCAACCTGCTGATTAGCACTCACTATTCCATTTGATTCTACTTCTATCAACCTTGATTCTGTTGCCAAATCTATGATCTTCAATCGGTTCTTCAGCTTTTCATCAAGCCCTAATCGGTCAAATATCAATGGAGATAGGTTTCTAAACCTAAGTCGCACATCAACCTTGAGTGGTCCCTTCGCATCGGGCGGAACTGTAATAGGGTAGATTCCTGATCTTGTCTCAAGGGGAGGTATTCCATCTTTAACAAATTTATTTGCCTGACTAGTTAAGAAGACGTCTTCTTCAGTCCCGTCTGGATTAACTCTAATCATCTCCGACTGAAAGTTGACTAGATATTCATCCAAAGGTGCTGCTTCCAGTTTTACCTCCTGGCTGCAACGGTTACGTAAATCATAGTTTCCATCCAAGTCACCAGATACAAAAAGCAATTTCCCATCTGAGCCCTTTGCTATTATCTCAACCCATAACTGACGTTCGACAGTAAATCCAGAGGGAAGGTAGTGCCCCGCACCAACGTTTGTTACATGCACCGCTACTTGAAAATCCGACCCTGTGATTACCGATTTTGGCGCTTCGACCTTCATCTGCGCGCTTGCTTTATGGAGTTCATAAACCTCCTGCATATATTCCCTCTGAATCCTTTCGGTTTCTGCTGGGTTATTCGGATATGGGAAAAAGTCAACAAGGTGGTAGTCAACCCCAACCATAGAGTGATTAGAGAGTGGTCTCTCTGGTAAATCAACACCGACCATTATGGCTGCAGTACCCATCACCTTTTTCTGATTAGGTTTGCCAGGTATTGTCCTCATATGACACTCCTGGCAGGTTATGCCCTTCTTGGCGTAGATGCTGTCTTTCCATTCAGCAAATGTTTCTTCAACCCTGAGTCCTTTGGGGGTAACAACGTCATGGCAAGATCCGCAAAACTCTGAGGTCTTAAGATAGGTAAATTCCAAGCTCTTATGAAAAGAGTTACGCACCGGTTTAGAATCGCCATTAAATCCTGTGCCAAAGATGCCATATTTCGTTCTCCCAGGCTCAAGTGGAAAATCCCCGCTTACAAGCCCGTGGTCTTTTCCAATCGTATGGCAAGAGTCACACTGGACTCCTAGTACCCCGATAGGGTCTCTTTTATCATTAGGCATAATTGCGTCTTCACCAATTGCAATGCTTACTGGGGCATGACACTTAAAACAGAATACCCCGACCTTCCCTTTGCTGTCCTCCTGTACCTTTGCGTTTAGCTCAAAGGCAACAGGGCTTACCTGACCGTATGCGTGCATTGACATTATCCACTCATCGTATTGCCTTTGATGGCACTGCCTGCATTCTTGAGGCGATCCAAAATCCGAAGCCGTTGGAGGAAATACCTTAAAGCTATCGTCAAGAATATGTAGTGGTATCAAAACAATAAGCCCACCAGTCACAACGAGATGCGCAACGAGCCAACCACGAAAAAGCGGTTTATACTTAAGCTGACTCACAGATTGGGCTTCTAGACTTGCCTTTTGCTCGAGTAAAAGGACCGCCTTTTTAAAATCCTCCTTCTCTTCTTCATGTAAGATCTCACCCTTTGATAAAAGCTCCTCCCAGTATTCAGGTTTAGGAGAAAGTGGTGATGGGGTGTTAAGCTCAGAGCCAATTATTTTCTGAAATGGTCTAGACTTTCCTGCCATTAAATCATTTATTGATTTCTTAACCTCATTCACTTGGGAGATTACTTTATCTTGTTCATTAGCAATTGAGCTAGGAAAGCGTGTGTAGAAGTATCGGCCTACAACTCCAGTAATTATGACCAAGGCAAGAAATATCACTGCGGCCGTATTGTAATCCCAACCAAAACGGAACTCAGCGTGCAACGCTATTATGAAAAGTGCCAAGATCCCAAGATATATGTGAGCCCAGAGCCAATTATCAAGGCGACCAGGTACCCCTTTAACCACACGTTTACGAAGAGAGTATGTCATCACAAAGAGAATAAGAAGGACTGCTACAATACCTAGTAGATAAACAGTTCCCTTTTCCACACCAGGTATAGGTAGGTATGGGGCAAAGCGGTAAACAACCCAAAATATAAACCCAGCTACCAATGTAAATAGGGCTAATCTCTTATGCATTTGAGAAATACTACTCATTGATATTTCTCCCTTTTTGGTATTAAGTCCTCAGTATCCCCAAAATACTCCATCGGATTGACCCACTTAATAGAGTTTGTGGGACAGTTGTTGGTACATGCTGTGTCGTAGTAGCCCAAACAGTTGTCACATTTAATAGCCAGATGCTTTGGTTTTATCTTATGGTCTTTAGGAGTCTTGTTATCACTCTCTTTTGCACCTTTTAATAGGGCGCTTATGATATTAAATTTTTTGAGTTCATGCTCAGGTTTTGAGGGAACCATTTGAATTACATTATAAGGGCATCTTATTGCACATCCAGCGCATCCAACGCACTTGTCATCAATTATATTAATCTCACCTGTAGGCGCACGTTTTATGGCGTCAAAGTTGCAAATAAGGCAAACTGGGTCGTGACACAATCGGCAGGCAACCGGAATAGATACATCGGGAACCCGTGTCCCCCGTCTATCTAAGCGTGGATAACCGTGCCGGTCCTCACAAGCATCAACACAGTTGTTGCAGTGAATACATGTTTTAAGGTCAATAATAAGAAGGCTCTCTGCTTGAATTATCCCCTTTTCAACGAGCGTTTGTAACCTTTCAGATTTAGAAGGGTCCTTCTGAACCTTAAGGGTCCTAAGCTTGCGTTCCATAATTATGTCCCCTATCTCCTCAGCTAGCTTTGAATCAGCATCTAGTAGCATATTGAAATCCTCTTTTAATACCTGAAGGACCTCCACATTTGTAAATGCTGATACAGTGGCGGTTCGCCTCTCATCCTCAAGAAGCGCCATCTCGCCAAAGTAGTTACCTTGGGAAAGGTAAGCAATGATCTGCTCTTTATCTAGGTGTTTTTTTGTAATTTTAACAAAGCCCGTCCTAATTACATATAAAGAGTCCCCTTGATCTCCCTCATTAAATATAATGTCACCAGATTTGTAAGATTTTAGATTTACATCCTTTTCTAATCTTTCCAATGTTGATTCATCTAGATTTGAAAAAAGAGGGACTTTTCTAAGATATGTCTTGACTGCTCGCTCAGCATACATAACCTCTATAGCATCCTTAAACCCTGGAGAATGCTTCATTAAATTCTTGAGCACCTCAGCAGGAATCTCTAGAAGGTAAAGGGCCTCCTTGGCAGACACAGTAGCGCTTCTTGGGTAACCAGAAAGTGCTGCCATCTCACCGAATATGTTCCCTTCTCCTAGAAGGGCAAGAGTTAGATTCTCATATCCTGCGGTATTTATACTTACCTCAACAGCACCACCTAAGATAGCAAAAGCTGTATCACCGTACTCCCCTTCTCGGCATATCACAGAACCTGCCTCAAATTGCCTCAGGCTTGATTTTTCAACTAGCCCTTTTAGATCATCAGACGAAAGCTGAGAAAAAAGACTCATACTGTTTAATTTCTGTTTAAGAGATTCCAAGTCAATCGTCTTGACCTTCTGGATTTCCATGTTTGACGTTAATCTCATTTACCCACCCCGAAACATTCAAACCTAAATTAACTTATTTCTATTATAACAAATATAGTGAATTTAGAAAAAGACTAACATTTAAAACCTGAAATGCAGATAACTTTTCCATTTCCCGCTCGTCACCATTTTGCTATTTATCTACTTTAAATTGCAATTGACGTGCCAGCGCTTAGTCCAAAACCAATAAATATAATAAGTGGGCTGTAAAAAAAAGGGGGTACTAGTATCTTGGCTAGATGTTCGACCACAAAATTGATCTCAGAACGTAAACGCTGTATACACAAGTGTAAACAAAGTTGATGATTATAAAGGCTATAATATTGTGTTTCTGATGACGATTAAAGATAGCAGCAAAAATTAAAGTTGTATCCTCAAATATATATACTTATCTTTTGGCCTATCTCCCATTAACATTACTTTCTGTCGTAATTCGTTAATAAAACTTGAACCTGGGTTAATCCAAATAATCTACAATAGTCGCATATATTCAGTAAGAATTAAATGAGGTGAAGAAGATGATAAGTAGAGTACGATTTAGTTGGTTCGCTAGTAATCTTAGTTATTAGTGTTTTTAATATTGTTACCAAGTCCTAGCATTTCATGTGAGACATCCGTGAAGACAAAAGAAGCTAGTCTTGTATGTTTGCTTCCTGACAATAGTAACGGGAAGGTTAAACCAGTAATGGCTTTAGTAACTAAGGATGGTGAATTCTATCCTATAGTTGGTTCAGAAGATTCAACACAAAACCTAAACACTATCATAAAGAAAAATGGAGAAACTATTTCTCCAAAGTTGCATCGAATTCAAAATACCTGGCCTATAGTATTTTAGTTTTTCAAGGCAGAAACAGATGAGTAATAACGAATTAACATATTGCTGTTTTAGTCACGATTTTGGTTATCCCCAAGAAGATGACTTTATATATAATGTAATAGTGAATTTGTTAATATAAATAAAGTCAATGTGTACAACTTCTAGGTATAATTAGTTAAAAACAAAAAAAGGGAGGTAATAAACAAAATGAAGAAGGCTAATTTAGCTGCTCTGTCTTTAATTGCGTCTTTAGTGTTTGTAATCTTATTAGCTAGCTCCAGTTTTGCAGCAAAACAGGACGTCGAGGGCAATGTTATTTGCGTTGAGGTAGATGAGAAAGGTAACGTCAATGGTATGGATCAATTTACTGAATGTGATGGTGTATTCATGGTTGTAGGTAAGGATGGCAAACTATATACCGTCTATGGAACAGAAGAACAAATGAAGATGATGGCAAAAAGCCCAAAGAAAAAGGTCAGCGGACAGGTTGGTGGTAGTCAGAGGGCTTGGGTTATATACGGATCACCATTAGACATACAGAAGGGTACGGATCAAACCGTAACTGGAACAATAGTTTGCTTGCTGCCTAGTTACGAGAAGGGGAACGTTACACCAGTAGTATCAACTGGACCCTGTAATGAAGCAACACCGCATGCACATGTTATATACACCAAGGATGGACAAGTATACGCATTGAGCGGTTCGGAGGCAGCAATTAGCAGTATAGAAAAGAATCCTCAGAGAACAAATGTAACGCTAAGTGGAAAGGTAGTTGGGAATCAGGGTGCCTGGATTCTTTATGTAGAATAGTGTTCACATAGTGATTCTAAGTATAGGTTAAATGTAATTTTTCTTCAGTGTTTAAGGTTTATTGAAGTTAACTGACATTTAGCAAATAGTGGCTATAGAATCTAACTAACTTAAGTAAACAAAATATTAAAGGAGGCGCATTAAAATGAAAAGCTTATCAAAGTGTGTTGTCGTTATGGTATTATCGGTCTTTTTTGTTGGTATAACCCTTCAACCAGCAAGTTCAGGAGATAAATCGTTATACGATCGCCTCGGTGGCAAAGCGGCTATTTCAGCCGTTGTTGACCAATTTGTATCCAATGTCGCAGCAGATAAACGAGTTAATGCAATGTTTGCAAATGTAGACATTCCCCATTTCAAGCAGTGTCTCGTCGACCAAATCTGTGAGGCAACTGGTGGGCCATGCAAGTATACTTGTAGGAGCATGAAGGATTCCCATGCGGGTCTAGGATGCACGGCGGATAATTTTAATGCAATTGTTGAGGACCTAGTTGCTGCTTTAAACAAATTCAAAGTGGGAAAGAAGGAACAAGATGAGCTCCTAGGAATTCTTGGCCCACTACAATCTGACATAGTTGAAAAATAGCAATCAGTTCCCAGCCGTTGCGTTAACGATATATGAACGGTTTCCTAGGAACCGGCGCAACTATACAAGCTGACCTTAACTTAACTATTCAAATTTTGATGGGAATAGCCCTGTTGGCGGGCATGATACACGCCCGCCACAGGTGCTACCGTGCACACGCTGTCTGCCAGGGAAGTGTGATATTGCTTAACCTGGTTATGATTGCCTTTCTAATGCTCCCCTCACTTGAGCTTGGAGTTGTTCCAGAACTGAAAGTTAAGTTTTCTGAGTCATATTATTTTATCCCTACGCTTCATGCCTCACTTGGGGGTATTGCTGAATTACTTGGTATATATATAGTGCTATGAGCAGGTACGAACCTGCTGCCTAAGGCATTATGCTTTAACAACTACAAACTCTGGATGCGCACTGCTCTCGTGCTTTGGTGGGTCGTTATAGCGCTTGGTGTTTCAACCTATTATGTTTGGTATATAGCATCAGTGCCCAAAATTGTTGCTGAGGAGATTCAAACCCCACCACCTAAGCCTAAAGAGGAAGCTGTAACACTTGAGCCTGCAGGTGGTGTACCACAACCTACAGGAGAGATGTACCTAATTAGTGCATCGTAACTTCCTGCATCCAAGATCAAATCATCAACTGAACCATACTGACTCTGAAGAGCGAAATTAAATTATCCCTTTCTTACAAAGGGTTTGTTGTTGAAAATAGGCTAATTCTCAGACTACTCTCATTAGTAGTAACACCATTTCCATTGGAAAGGTGTTAAAATCCCCAACAGAAGTTGTCATTCCCGCAAGTATTTAGCGGGAATCCACTTTTAAGCTCTTCATGGATGCCCGATTAATATATTCGGGCATGACAGAAGAAAGACGAATTACTCGTGATGTAAATAAATTTTGGACGTTTAACAGTTGGAAATGATATGAGGTTGTGTATGATAAGGAAGTTCATAATTAATGTTAAACTAAGTTGACTCAAGCATTCGAAAAATCAATAACAATGGAGATGAAATCCGATGTATAAAGTGATTACTCTAGCTATTACAACCTTTATAATTTCATTCTCTCCTGTGCTCGGAGATCAAAAAGGAGAAACTATAACAATCATCGGTGAACCTCTTGATCCAGCTTGCTATATAACAATGGGATCGAAGGGAATAGATCATAAGGCCTGTGCTGAGGCTTGCAACAAGGCTGGACAAAGCCTCGCAATATTAGCCAATGATGGTTCGCTCTTCTTCGCAATAGTGGGTGCGCCTGGAACCAGTCCCGACTCAATGTTAGCTCCATTTATTGGTACCAAAGTAAAAGTAACTGGTAGGGTGTTTGAAAGCGGCGGCTCAAAGGCCATGATTGTCGAAAAAGTAGAACCGACGAAGTAGATGGTGAATATTTAGGAAGTATTTCCTCGGTAGGAGCGGTGGGATCTGGGGTAGCGATCAAGCATGTCCTGAGCAAAGACGAAGGGAGGGAGGGAAGTCAGGGATCCTCCTCCAGCCGCGAAATTATCGCACCAGGCCTGTCCTGAGCGAGTCGAAGGATCGAAGGAATGGTGCTCCTATAGATGTTTGTGTATCACCGTAGGAGCAGCAGATACTCAACTTAGTAAAAGAAAGATTTCTCCTGGAGCCTGCACTGAGTGAATCGAAGTGGTCGAAATGACACACTCTCCTGTCATCTCGAACGAATGTGAGAGATCTTACATATTCTCTTTTAGAGAAAATCCCATATTCACGCCAAGCCTGTCCTGAGCCCTGAGCTCTGAGTATTATCGAAGAGTCGAAGGATCGAAGGGATGGTGCTCCTATAGGTCTGGGCATACGTTTTTAAAACCACCTCAAAACATAATAAAAACTTTAAAACTAAAATGGAAAAATCTCCTATTTTCATTATGTTAATATTAATCCCCAAAATCTGACACGGAGGCTTTAAATATGGACACGCTAAAGCAGGCAGCCATGATTGCGGTAAAGGATTGCATGGCGGTGAAGCCTAGTGAAAGGGTTCTTGTTATAACCGACGAACCGCTTAGAAAAATTGCCTACACCCTCTGGGAGGCTGCCAAAGAACTAGGAGCCGAAGCGATAATTACAGAGATTTTGCCAAGAAAAACCCATGGAGAAGAACCTCCAGAACCTATTGCGGAGCTTATGAAGTTAGTGGATGTAATACTCATCCCAACATCAAAGTCCTTAAGCCATACAGACTCAAGACGCGAAGCAAGCAAAAAAGGTGTAAGGATCGCAACATTGCCAGGAATAACAGAGGACTCCATGGTTAGAACGCTTAACGCCGATTACTACGGAATCGCGAAAAGAAGCGAAAAAATTGCTGAGATCCTTACAAAAGGTTCTAATGTCAAAATCACCACCAATCGTGGGATGGATGTCACATTGGTTATAGATGACAGGAATGGGTACGCAGACACAGGGCTCAATCATAGACCCGGAGACTTCAGCAATCTTCCCGCAGGTGAAGGGTATATTGCTCCTTTAGAGGGAAAATCAGAGGGGGTGATTGTAATTGACGGCTCGATGGCTGGGGTTGGAAAGCTAGAAGGTGAAGTAATAAGAGTTGTAGTTAAAGAGGGATACGCTACTGATATAACAGGTGGTGAACCTGCTAGTAAACTTCTTTCCTTAATGAAACCTTTTGGAAAGCTTGCATTCAATGTTGCAGAACTTGGAATAGGCACAAATGATAAAGCAAAGGTTACAGGAAACGTATTAGAAGATGAAAAGGTCATGGGCACGGTGCATATAGCATTTGGAGACAATAAAAGCATGGGAGGCACAATCAGGGTTGCTAGCCATTTGGACGGTGTGATTATGAAGCCTACAGTTTATGTAGATGACGAGCTAATAATGAAGGGTGGAGAGTTTCTTGTTTTCTAAATTTATAATGTAATGTAGAGGAAACCTTTAGGTTTCCATTTTCACCCCTCCCATCCCTCCACCTTAATGGGGAAGGAAGTAATTGGTAATCAAAGAATTGTGAGCAAGCATTCGTCCCGGGCCTTAGCCCGAGGGGACTCTTAACCTAAGCTGTCATACCCGAATTCAGTAATCGGGCATCAACGCGATATTCGTTTACCCGAGGTTGGAAAACCTCGGCTACCGTGGTGTAATTCTGCGAAAATTAACCTTCGATAGATGCGACTTTCCAGTCGCAGATTTATACAGGAACTTATCGCGGCAGGGCCTGTCCTGAGCGAAGTCGAAGGGATGCCGCTCCTACGGTGAAATTTTGACTCTACGGAACATACTTCCTTTGACACCTAACGAAATTATAGGCGGGGTTAGAAAACCACCCCTATCGCACGTGGTTATTCTTCCTTTCGCTAGGCGGGACTTTCCAGTCCCGCATTCAAGGGCGGTGTTGGAAAACACCGCCTATCCTTGCAAGGGTGCGTTATATCTAAATAATGTAGAGGAAACATTTAGGTCTCCATATTTCTAAACACCTTCAGATGGGAAGCAACTCCAACCTTTATGTGGTAAATTAATAACGATGCGAGCTGAGGTTGAGAAATTCATTTTTCTAAATCAAATAGGATTCTTAGAGGGTGTTCTTGTTTTTCTTTTATTTTTAATAGTTATTTACGGCGCTATAAGATACACAAGACGCTTAAGATCGCTAAAAAGGAAAATAATTCTCATCTCCCTTCGCTCTCTATCATTCCTATTAATAGTTTTTATACTTTTAAACCCCGCACTAAGGACTGAAACCTACACGGAGGAAAAACCACGCCTTGCAATTCTTATTGATAACTCAACGAGTATGTCCCTTCCAGGAGATGAAGAGGGGACACCTAGGATTCAAGCTGTAAGGAATTTCTTTGAAAACCATAAATCCTTTTTCACTGAGCTTGAAGAGAATTTTTATCTCAGCTACTACGTATTTGACAAAACCCTAAAGCCTGCCTCACTTAATTTTATAAATACCAATGAGCCAAATGGTACAGCAACGGATATTGGCGAAGCAATTAAAGAATTAGACAAGAACTACGACACTGGCGAGTTAGACGCCGTCATCCTGTTTTCAGACGGAGCAAATAATGGCACTATATTGAAAAAATCATCCGATGAATTTTTTAAAACTATAAGTTTCCCCATAAACACCGTTGCCGCCGCCTCAGGCGATAATGTGCGGGATATATGGATTGACGGCATTAAAGCAAGCGTAATTGCGTTTGTGAGGTATCCTCTCTCCATAGATGTTGTTATTAAATCCATAGGGTTTAAAGCCTCGAATATACCTGTAACCCTGAAAGATGGAGACAAGATAGTCTCGACTGAGGAGATTTCAATAGGTCCTAATGATGATAAGAAAGTAGAATTTACACTGAATCCAACATCCCTTGGAAGAAAGGTCTACACAGTATCCATTCCCGTTATAGCTGGCGAGGTGATTAAAGAGAACAATCAAAAATCCTTTGTGATAGATGTCATAATTGATAGGATTCGTGTTTTACATATAGCAGGGACCCCTTCATGGGATGTAAGGTTTCTAAGAATGGCATTAAAGAGAAACCCAAATGTTGACCTGGTTTCATTTTTCATCTTGAGGGAAGCATCTGATATGGTATTCGCTTCTCAGAATGAACTTAGCCTGATTCCATTTCCAGTTGATGAACTTTTTGGAAATGAGCTTTCGAGCTTCGATGTCCTGATCTTTCATAATTTCGACTTTCGCCCTTACGGAATTTATGGTTTACACCTTAGAAGCTTAAGAGATTATGTAATGGAAGAAGGCGGGTCATTTCTTATGATAGGAGGAGACAAGAGTTTTGATAGCGGAAGCTATGGTGGGACGCCAATTTCCGAAATCCTTCCCGTAGAACTCAACCCCATTCCACCCAGGAGTAACGAAACCTTTAGCACAGAGAGTTTTCACGCAAAGCTTACGCCAATCGGACTCCGCCATCCTGTTACGAGGGTTATACCTAATGAAAAAGAAAACGAAGGGTACTGGAAAAATATGCCTGAGCTTGACGGATTTAATAAGGTAGAAGGATTAAAACCAGATGCTATTCCCCTCTTAATAACACCCCATGGAGAACCAATATTAGTCATAAGTCAGGTTAAATCAGGAAGGGTTGCGTCCTTTCTTTCAGACTCCTTCTGGGAATGGGTTTTCGTTCGAGCTGGAGAAGGAGAACTCGCACCATATTATGAGACATTCTGGAATCGTATACTTCTGTGGTTGGTGAGCGACCCTGGGCTAAAGGATATAAGAGTTAGAGTGGAAAAGACTTCCTATGACCTTAGTGAAAAGGCTAAATTAGATATCTGGATACTTGGGTATGAGAAAAACGAGGAAAAAATTGAGGCCTCAGTCGTTTTTCCAGACGGAATCCAAAGAGAGCTAAATCTTGAGAAAACATCTTCTGATAGATTTTCTGCCGAGGTTGAGACAGATGAATACGGGGTTTACAAAGTAAAGGTTAAGACAGGGGACGGGGGTTTGGACAATGAGACGGATAATAGTGAAGATGAAATACCGTTTCTCGTCGAGCCCCCAATTAATGAGATAAAGAGTCCAACTATAGATCAAGAATTACTTAAAAATCTTGCAAAGAAAACGGGTGGGCGTTCTATCACGGCTAATGATAACCCAGACGGGCTCGGAATTGATTTCTCCCCAAAAAAAATAATCTCGGGTTATAAAACAAGGGGAATATGGGATAAACCCTGGTTTTTTATGTTACTCGTTGCTCTCCTATCTTCTGAGTGGTTACTAGGAAGAAGGTGGGGACTGAGATGAATTGCGGATTTCGGATTTGGGATTGCGGAATAAAAGATTTTTAAAATCCGCAATCAGAATTCAGCAATCTAAAATCCGCAGGCGGAGGATAAACGTGCTTCTTGCAGTTGATGTCGGAAATACAAACATCGCATTTGGGGTTTTTAAGGGAGAAGAGATTATAAACCAGTGGAGAATTGGAACTGATAAAACCAAGACATCGGATGAATATGGGGTTCTTTTTAGGAGCTTACTAGAGCTTAAAGGAGTAGGTTCAGGCTCAATTAAGGGGGCTGTTATCTGCTGTGTTGTTCCTCCACTACAGAGAATCCTAATCTCTATGGTTAAATCTTATTTCGATGTTAATCCTGTTCTTATAGAGCCAGGAATAAAAACCGGCATGCCTATACTTTATAAAGACCCTAAAGAGGTAGGAGCCGATAGAATTGTAAATGCTGTAGCTGCCTTTCATGAATACAAAAGAAGCGTGATAGTAGTGGACTTCGGAACGGCTACAACATTTGATTGCATATCTGAAAAGGGTGAATATCTTGGGGGTACCATAGCACCAGGCCTTCTTATTTCCGCTGAAGCCCTTTTTGAGGCCGCATCAAAACTACCTAAGGTAGAAATCACAAGACCTAAAACAGTTATAGGAAAAACCACCGTCCAGAGTATTCAATCCGGTCTTGTCTATGGATGTGCCGGGCTAGTAGATGGAATTGTAACAAGGATAAAAAAAGAGATAGGTACAAATCCAAAGGTGATTGCAACAGGCGGGCTTGCATATCTAATCTCGCCAGAGAGTTTGACTATAGAGGAGGTAGATGAATTTCTTACATTAAGGGGCCTAAGACTCATTTATGAATGGAACAAATAGGTTTATTATCCACAAACATAAGACAACCAATCCTCACTACGATTTGAGAATTGAGATAGAGGGAATTTTAAAATCGTGGATTATTCCTAAAACCCTCCCCGCCGAAATTAATGAAAAGAGGCTAGCAATTGAGGATGAAGACCAAGACCCAGGGATTATCGAAACAAAAGGTGTTATAAATGACGGATATGGAATTGGGGAAGCCGAGTTATGGGATAGTGGAACCTATGAGCTTCGAGAAAAAGGGAGTTCTAAGATTATATTTGAAACTCAAGGTGTAAAATTCTACGGAAGATTCGTTCTTCTGCTTCCAAGTTGGGGTAAATTAAGTAAGAAAAGGTTATGGGTTTTATTTGCCTCACCTTCGACGAGATGATAACTTTTATAATATCATTTCTCATGCACTGTTTATTTCCATCTCTATCACACGCGATAGAGATAAAGCAGGGAGAAATAGTGCTTCTAGAGGGTTATAGATATGGCTAAATTTGGGGATAGCTATTGCTGGATGATCAAGGATGACCCCTCTGTATGCCCTTACATAAGGCCGGGAGAGGAATACCTTATAAACGATGTTAATAAGCGTATTAGAGAAAAATGTATTGAGTGTGAAGAGCTTAAAAACGATTTAAAAAACCTTGGAGAAGAAAAAGGTCCTCTGTTCGGAACATTCTCAACAGTTCTCGATGAATTCCGCAAAAGAGAACAGAAATTAGAAAAATATGGTAAGTCTCTTAAAGTTAAAGAAGAGATGTTTGATACTATGGCTCATCTCTCGACCTCGCTTAAACTCGTGCTCGATTTGGATGAAATACTTTATAAGGTACTTGTAGCATTCACAGCGGGAAGTAGCTTTGGATTTAATAGAGCGATTATGCTCCTTTCTCAGAAGGGAAAACTCCGTGGATACTTTGCAGTTGGCCCTAAAAGTCCTGAAGAGGCTTACACAATATGGAATGATATTTCACAAAAGAACCTTACCATAGTAGACCTTCTTATCTTTTCTCCTCAATTATTTCAAAAAGAGAAGGAAAAATTCAAAGAAGTACTTAAAAAAATGGAATTCGACCTTGATGAGGGAATCTTTAAAAGGGCTTTCAAGACAGGAATGATCCCTCGAGTTACTTCCGAGGAAGTGCTGCCTGACGTCATTCGTGGCTTTTATCAGGGTACCCCATTCTGGATTGTACCGCTCTTTTCACACCTTAAACGTCCGCTTGGGGTCATATTACTAGATAACTTTCTCACTAAAAGGGAAGTATCTCAAGAAGAGATAAAAGCGATAGAGATTTTTTCAACAGAGATCTCACTAGCGCTTGAGAGAGGGCTCACATATGAAGAGCTTGAAGAAAAGATCGAGACACTTGAAGAAGCAAACGTCAAGTTAAAAGAGCATCAGGAGCTTATTATGAAGCTCAGGGAAGAAGCCTCGATAGGCGAGATGGTTCTACAAATGACCCATTCCTTTAAGAACCCAACGATTGCAATTGCAGGACTTGCGAGGCTTTTAAAGAAGAAGACTAATGATCCATCTTCTGTCTCTAAGTATACAGATGCAATACTTGAAGAAGCGATTAAACTTGAAAAAACACACAAAGACTTTATTAATTTCGTTAAGACTAAATATACCTCCGAAAAAACTCCTATAGATATTAACAAGGTGGTTGAACTCTTATATCAAGAAAAGAAAAATAAAGAAAAATCTCAAGGCGTAAATTTTCATCTAAACCTGGGAAGCAATCTTCCTTTGGTTTTGGGCAACGATTATCAGCTTTACAACTGTATTGAAAATATTGTGAGTAACTCAATCGAGGCGATGCCTGAGGGAGGAGAACTCTTTATAGAAACCGCAGAAGAAGATGGTTTTGTTTCAGTAGGTATAAAAGACACAGGTCCAGGTATATCGGATGAGGTAATGAAAAACCTTTTTAAACCCTTTTTTACAACAAAGACCATTGGAAGCGGTTTAGGGCTCTATACAGCAAAAGGAATCATCGAAAATTTAGGCGGTCATATAGTTGTTTCATGTGAAAGAGATAAGGGCTGTAATGTAACAGTAAAAATCCCAATTCTAAGTAAAGAGGTCATAGATGAACAAAATCTTAGTAGTAGATGATGAACCAAACATTAGGCTTGTCTATAGAGAGGTGCTGAGTGATGGAGGATATGAGGTATTGGAAGCGGAATCGGCGAAAGAAACCTTTGAGATTCTTAATCGTGAGCCCATTGACCTGGTCGTCTTGGATATAAAGCTTAGATCAGAGAGCGGCCTCGACGTGCTTCAAAGGATAACGAATGAATTTCCTAATCTTCCTGTTGTGCTGTGCTCGGCTTATGTCTCGTTCCAGAACGATTACACCTCCTGGCTTGCCGAGAGTTATGTCGTAAAGTCAAGTGACCCAGAAGAATTATTGCTAGAAGTAAACAAAGTTCTAAGGAAAAAAGGGGGACATTAAATGAAAGCTGTAGTGCTCGCAGGAGGTTTCGGAACAAGGATAAAGCCGCTCACCTACACCATTCCCAAACCAATGCTTCCGCTAGCCGGAAAACCAATACTTGAGCATGTGATAGATCTACTTAAGAATCACGGAATCACTGAAGCTATATTCTTACTCTATTTTCAGCCTGAGGGAATTACAAACTATTTTCGTGATGGAAGAGAATTTGGTATAAAAATAAACTACGTTATTCCACCAGAGGACTATGGAACTGCAGGGGCTGTAAAATTCGCATCTGAAAACCTAAAGGGTGACGAACCCTTTCTGGTTATAAGCGGAGATCTATTAACCGACGTTGACTTAACAAGCTTCATTGAGTATCACAAAAAAAAGAAGGCTTTAGTTACAATAGGGTTAACATCTGTAAAAGACCCGTTACAGTTTGGTATTGTAATCACAGACAATGAAGGAAGTGTTATAAAATTTCTCGAAAAGCCTGGCTGGGGTGAGGTATTTAGCGATTCAATAAATGCAGGGATGTATGTTATGGATCCCCAAGCCCTTAATTTTATACCAGGAAGGCAGGCATTTGATTTCAGTCATGATCTTTTTCCAAGGCTTCTAAGCGAAGGAAAACCGATTTTCGGTTATTCGCTTCGTGGTTACTGGCGAGATATAGGAGATCCACCCTCATATTGGGAAGCAAATATGGATATCTTAGCAGGAAAATTGAGGGTTAAAGGTACAGGTAAAAGGGTTGATTTAGTAGGAAGGGACATATGGCTAGGTAAGAACGTTGATTTTGATATGGACGCTGTGCTTGAAGGAACCGTTATACTTGGAGAAGGCGTAAAAATAATAGGAAAGGCCAGAATAAGTGATTCTATAATCGGCGATTACTCAGTGGTTCACACAGGTGCAAACATTATTAAAAGCATTATATGGAATAATACAGAAATTAACGAAGACTGTTGGGTTGAAGATAGCGTTATATGCTCTAATGTTAGGATAGGGAAAGAGGTAAAAATCGAACCAGGCGTTGTCGTTTCAGAAAACTGTACAATTGGAAATACTGCAGTTCTTAATCAGGGTGTCAAAATCTGGCCCGGCAAACATGTCGAGTCAGGTGCGACGGTATCATCTAACCTTATCTGGGGTGAAAGGTGGAAAAGAAGCCTCTTTGAAGAATCTAAGGTCGCGGGGCTTTCTAACTTTGAGCTTACGCCTGAGTTTGCAGCTAAACTCGGTGCGGCATTTGCCTCCTTTCTTCCACGAGGCTCCTCAGTTCTTATGGGAAGGGATAGCCATAGAGCCCCTAGAATGATAAAGCGAGCTTTTGTCGCAGGTGTTCTATCAGCAGGGGTGAATGTAAAGGATTTAAAAGCAGTACCTATTCCTATCCTCCGATACAAACTTCAAACATTTGGTGAGGTAGGTGGAGCTTATTTTAGATATTCGCCTGAAAACCCAGAGGTAACCGAGATACTTTTTTACGATTCGAATGGTTTTGAAACCTCTGTGTCTTTTGAAAAATCATTTGAAAGAATATTTCAGCGCGAAGACTTCCGACGAGTTCCAGAGGGGGCCGTTGGAAGAATTTCAGATCTAAGCGGCATAATTGATTTTTACAAAGAAGGTTTTATGAAGTCTATAAAGAGGGAAACCATCAAAGAAAATCGATTTAGAATAGTAGTAGATTTCTCATTCGGCTCTTCTTCAGAATATTTCCCGTCGATTCTTAATGAACTTGGATGTGAAGTTATAAGCTTAAACGCCTTCACAGTAGAACATGGAAGTGGGATTGATGCCAATCGAGCCCTTGATCTTCTCTCAAAGATAGTAAAGGCAACAGATGCAAAAGCAGGGTTCTGGCTAGATCCCTGGGCTGAGAAGCTTAACTTCATAGATGAAATAGGAAAGGTTTATAAGGACTTAGATTCATTCTTACTCTTGTTTCATCTTATTCTCAAAGCCGAAGACACCGGCGTTATTGCAGTTCCCACTTTCGCCCCATCATATCTTGAAGACATAGCAAAAGAAAATGGATTTAAAATAAAAAGAACGAAGAATAGTGTTAGAGCTCTCTCGGAAGCAGTAAGAGATAGGGATATAAAGTTTGTGAGTTACCCAGACGGAAGGTTTATATTTAGTGATTTTCAAATTGCATATGACGGAATGTTCTCCATCGCAAAAACACTCGAACTAATGTCAAAGCTAGGTGTGAAACTCTCTGAAATCTCAGAAGGAATTCCCAAGATCAATTACCTTCACACAACAGTTTCCTGTCCTTGGGAATCGAAAGGTGTAGTTATGAGGAAGGCGTCTCAGGAAGTACAAGGGCGTGAAGTTAGTTTTCTTGACGGTGTAAAAATATTCTTAGACGGCTCCTGGGTGCTTGCATTCCCTGACCAATATAAGTCACTCATTCACGTATATGCAGAGGCTAAATCAGACGAAGATGCACGTTATCTCATAGATGAATACACAAAAAAGATAGAGAATTGGGTAAGGAGCTAACTGAATCTTATGGAAGGCCACTCGCCTAATCCGATTTCTTTATAGCACCTTCATTTGAACCCAGGATAAAGCATATATCTAAGGTAAATAGGAGCTGAGACACAATTACCCCAATTTCTTTTTTCTAGTTTACAAAGAGGAATTACAGAATGAGTCTAAGGCGTATTTCACCAGTTTTGTTAATTTTGCCTCTCCTTATTATTTATTCATGCACCAAAATAGAGGATAAGAATAAAACAAAAAGTGAAGATGATAACAAGCTAGAACCGGTTAGAGACATGCCAGTACTACCGCCAGCTCTCCCTAACTTCACCGCGCTAGTAAGAAAGCTTAAGCCTTCTGTAGTAAATATCAGTACAACTAGCTTAATACGTAATGGGGGAGCCTTCCGATTTCCCTCACCGCATGGTAAAGAAGAGGATTCCTTGCAAGAGCTATTCAGAAGGTTTCTTGGAGATATCCCTCAAAGGGAATTTAGACAGAGAGAACTAGGCTCTGGATTTATTATTAGCGAAGACGGATACATAATTACAAACAACCATGTTGTTGAAAAAGCAAAAGAGATTCAGGTGATTTTGGAAGATGAAAAAAAGTACAGTGCCAAAATTGTTGGAGGGGATCCTAAAACCGACTTGGCCCTACTCAAAATAGTACCTAAAGAAAAACTTTCTCCAGTCATATTAGGGAATTCTGATAAGCTTGAAATTGGAAACTGGGTTCTTGCCATAGGAAACCCCTTTGGTCTTGGTCACACAGTTACCGCTGGAATAGTAAGTGCAAAGGGAAGAATACTCGGCTTTGGCGACTATGATGACTTCATACAAACAGACGCTCCGATTAATCCGGGAAACAGCGGTGGCCCACTTTTTAATCTAGACGGGGAAGTAGTAGGAGTAACTAGTACAATATTTCTGAGGGCTCAAGGGATAGGCTTTGCAATCCCTATTAATTCCGCAAAAGATACTATAGAACAACTAAAAGGAAATCGAACAGTTGTAAGTGGATGGCTTGGTGTAACTATTCAAGATATAACTCCTGAGATAGCAAAGGCAATGAAACTACCTGAAGCAAAGGGAGCTCTCGTAGGAGATGTAACAAGTGGAAGTCCTGCTGACAAAGCAGGTGTAAAAAGAGGAGATGTTATCTTTGAGTTTAATGGGCATAAAATTAAGAAAAATGGCGAGCTTTCAAGGACAGTTGCCACTACTCCTCCTGGTACCGAAGTGGAACTCAAGTTATTAAGAGATGGAACTGAGAAAACCTTGTCAGTAAAGCTCGGAGTGCATATACCAGAAAATTCAGAGGAATTTCAAAAAGCACAAAGTAAACTAGGACTTGCTATAGAGGAATTAACACCAGAGGTGATAAATAGACTAGGAGTTGAAGAAGATAGCGGAGTTATCGTAACTAAAGTGGATTCGAGAAGTCCTGCAGATGATGCTGGGTTTGAAATTGGCGATCTAATACTCGAGATAAATAGGAAGAGAATTACAACCTCAGAAGATTATAAAAATATACTTAGTTCACTAACAAATGGGCAGAAAGCACTTTTTCTAGTAAAAAGGAAGGAAGTTATCTTATATATTGCTATGATATTTTAGTTGAAACAAAATCAAAAATATGAATCCAAACCTATATTTCAAACGTATATTATGTATAAATTAATGCTATGCTGTTAAGTCTTCTACCACGTATATTAATCTCCGTTTTTTCTATATTTCTCTCTATTAACTTTATATTTTTTTCATTTCAACACTACATACCACCATCGTTTCGACATTCTGTATCATACTCAATTTTAAATTGTCCCTCACACTCAAATCGAAATTCTATATCATACATAATATACTACCTTTACGAATCAGAAGGCAAGGAAGGAAATGAAAAAAATTGCCCTTGTTTTACCTGCAGTATTCATAGGTTCTCATTTATAGCTTCCAAACCCTCAATCAACTTCTTAATAGATGAATATAGAGCTTACTTATTTGCATTAGATCAAAATCTTCCCCTAAAAGAGTTTTATAAAAACCTCTCTATCCGTTCTCCTCCGATGCTTTCAAGTTAGTTAAAAAAACCAGTAGGATTTAAATCATTCCCCATGTGAGTTTCCCCCACACGCACTCGATTACATCAGACTGAGTGTGCCGTGGAGACCAACAATCATGCAATTTAGGATTTTTTTAATGGAGGAGAACTGTGAAAAAAATAGTGATTATTCTGACTTTATTGATTATCGCTGAAGCTTCCCATGCCGCACATTTCCTCGAGCCACTTAATACTGAAATTGCCGCAACACCACCAAGGTGGAGGTTTTTCTTACAAGCGATTTACACATTCTTTAGAAAAGAAAACGAAGAAAAGATTGACGAGCATCTGCTCCCAATTGAAATCGAGTTTGGACTTGCAGAAAAAACACAACTTAATCTTGAGGCAGAGGTTCTAATTGCAGAGAGGGAAAACGGCGAAACTGAAGATAAGGGAATTGAAGAGATTGCCATAGGATTAAAACACAGGTTCTTTGACGAAAAGGGTTATTTGCCAGATATGGCTTTTGAGGTTGAATTTGCCCCAGTTACTGAGCTTGGTCATGGTCAGGCAGTTGCCGGAACGCTAATATTTTCAAAGTTTCTTGGCAGATGGTTTATTGCCCATGTAAACCTTGGCTACGAGTTTGAAAGAGTAGAAGAAGACGATGAGACAGAATTTTCTCACTCCCCTTTCTATAACCTTGCCCTAATGTTTCGGGCTATACCCGATAGACTTTTGTTAGGTGGAGAACTTAATTCAAAGCATAGCTTTGTCGAAGACGGACCAACTATTGACGAGTTAGTATTCGCCCCTGAATTCATAGCTGTGCCGTTTACAAAACCTACCTTTGCACTCAAGTTCGGGGTTCCGATTGGCCTAACGGATGGGAGCTCAACGCCAGACTTTGGAATAGAGGTGGGTATAAGCATGTTGTTTTAACAAGTTGGAGGAGGCGGGTGGAAACTCACCTCTAATTACTGGCTAAATAAAAGGTTTAATTCCCAGGGATGCTTGGTTAGTATATCGAGAGACTAAATATGAAAAAGTTATTGAGACTTTTCGCTTTCGGATTATTAATAATCTATTCCCCTGCTCTTTCTTATTCACATCAGATTGTAGGTGAGGTAACACCGCTTCTCAGTCGAATGGAAATCATAGTCCGCTTAATAGAAGCCGGAGATATTGAACTGGCTTTCAGAGAAACTGAACTAATAGTGGAGGATTTCCATTATCATAAGCTAACTAGCGTTGAAGATGGACTAAAAACAACTATGAATAAAATAGATAAGAAATTTGGAACCAATCTTCGAACATCCCTAGACGAATCGCTTATTAAAAAAAATCCTGATGATCTTAGAAAGACCTTGCAGACACTCGGGGTTTTACTTATGCTCGAGAAGTTCGATACACTTCAAGAAACCTTTAAAAAAAACGATTCTAACCTTAACACACAAAAAACAATCTTTTGGCTTGGTAGAAATAATTTCACACTTCTTCTCGAACCCACACTTGCCAAATACGACCCTGCTGAGGAGATGCGAATGGACCGCCTCCTCGATAGGATGCTTTACCGTTTAGAAGATAGAAAATGGAAAGAATTTGAAGATACAAAGATTGAACTTATAACAGAATTAGAAAGATATTTTAAGCTTTCTCTACCCCCATGTGCTCTCGATGCATCTATAAATAAAGATTAGTACAAAAGTTAAGCATGAAAGCAACTCTAAACCTCATACACGCTGAAGTAAGCTGAATGGTTCTTCAATGTTTAAATTTATTCTGAACTTATGACAATACAAATAAAAGTATAGCTCTTTGTTATATACACATACCGTGCGCTTTCCTAACATACTTGGTATCTTGAATCAAATTGGTTTAATTGAAAAAATTTAGTTTATATTCTAGAGTAAAATGTAGTAAAAAGCCTTTATTCTTAAATGCTAGCTTGGCAATCGAAATACAATAAACAGGAGAAAGGAAAATGATTAAACACATTGTAATGTGGCGGCTTAAAGAATTCGCAAATGGGGTTAACAAAGAGGAAAACGCAAGGAAATTAAAAAGTCATCTGGAATCTCTAAAAAGTAAAATAAAGGAAATTAAGCGTATTGAAGTCGGCATTAATATCAAAAGTTCTGACGCCGCCTCGGATGTTGTTTTATATTCAGAGTTTGATAGTATGGATGATCTCGAGGCTTATCAAAGACACCCTGAACATATGAAGGTAGTTGATTTTGTAAACGAAATACGTTTAGAAAGAAGGGTTGTTGATTACAAAGTTTAATTTTTTTTGAGTAAGTGATTTAATGAAAGAAGATTTTGCTTTCAAACCAGATATATACGGTCAAGCTTTTTTAGAACTTTTGAAGGAAAAGCGTCTAAATCCGCTCGGCCCTGGCTCTCCAAATATTAAAGCTAGAAGTGCACTTAATAAACTCACGATTCATAAAGCCTTTGCTCCTCATGAAGTCATAGATACAAATATGGCAAATGCTTGCCTTGCGGCTGTCTGGCTTTATCAGGACTTTTTGCAAGAATCTCATAACATTAGCCAAACAATCCATACTCAAACTGGAAGTTACTGGCATGGTATCATGCACAGGCGTGAACCCGATTTTTATAACAGCAAGTACTGGTTCCATAATCTTGGAGAGCATCCTATTTTCGAACCTCTTCGGATTGGAGCTGCTCAACTCGCCTCCAATTCAAATGCTCATAAATCAACTGAATTCATTTCAAAACAATCAAAATGGAATCCTATAGCCTTCATTGATCTTTGCGAGGCCTGTATCAAGGGACATTTGCCTTGTGAAATGCTATGTCGCCAAATTCAGCAATTTGAGTGGAAACTCCTATTTGATTATTGCTATTGGAAAGCCATTAAACGTTGAAGCTTTTCACCCAATGTTGTTCCCAAGAACATCAAGTGATTTTAATTATCACATATTCAAACTAAACAACATTTATTAAATACAAAAGATTAACAAATATGATTGACAAATACTAAAAGAAAGGCGTAATATCATTGTATGGATGGAATGACAATAGAAGAAATTATTAAAGAATCAAAGAAAAGAGGGATTAATCTAGGAGAGGACCCAGCAAAAACTATTAGATTCTACACAAGGCTTGGGTTCATCCCAAAACCAATAAGAAAGAGAAGTAAAAACGGTAAAGGGAAATTAACCAAGCTCTATTATTCAGAATTTACTCTAGACAAGCTTGCAGAAATAAAAGCCCTAAAATCAAAAGGACTTTCGTTGGATGAAATCCGAGATAGCTTTGCACTAGAATACGTTCAAAAGGCTTTACAAGACCTGCTCAGTAAAGCAGGCGATGAAAAAGTAAGACAGCTTGCACATATAATAGGTAGTAAGGAAAACGAACTTGAGTCAATAATAGAAGCACCTCTTATTTACATAATTGAGGGGATGTCTCAAGAGGAGGTCAAAAAGCTTCTTACTTTATTCTGCGGAGTCGGCTTTTATGCACTTCTTGAGGCTCAGCAGGCAATAGAAGAATTTAAAATTAATGATGCACGCAGAGCGCTCTTTAAAGCCATATTTTACAATTCGATAGCTGTCTTGCGGCTTGCCCGCACAACTGGAGATACAAAGCTTGAATCCACTGCTTCAGAAGTGTATGAAAAGGTAGTTCTTGAACCTATTCGCAAAGCGAGCGAGCGTGTAAGAAAAGAGTTCATCAGCTCTCTAGAGGCGCATGTAAAGGAAAAAGGTGCCGTTGATTGAAGGGTTCTTTTCTAGAAGCTATTAATTTATCACTAAATAGCCTTCTAGGATTCTCTAATTGATTTGAATTATGTATTATTGAGTGTGAAATTTGATTTAATAATGCACCCACAATTGAGTATGTAAAACCCTTTAATCTTTTAGCATAAAGTTCTCGTAGTTTTACGAAGAGTTTATTCGAATTCGTAATTTTCATTAGCCGTGTTAAGCAGTTACAAGCTTCGATATATAATCGGAAATGTTATTAACAGTTGCAAGAAGCTCTTGATTAACTTCGCTTTCATCTATACTTATCTTAAACTCTTCCTCTAATGCTACAATTAACTCGAGTGTGGCTACGGAATCAACGCCAACTCCCAACTCTATAAGAGGAGCATCGTCATTTATATCCTCTGGTGTAAAATCATGAAGTAGTTTTCTAATTAAAACCTGTTTAACACTGTTTTTGATCTCTTCATTCATGTGCTTATCCGTGATTTGTGACTCGGGTTTCGTGGTTCGATACACGATTCACGAGCCACGATCCACGAGTCACGAACCCCGAAAAGATGTTATTTCAAATATTCTCTTAGCACCTTTCCCGTAAGGCTTTTTGGTATTTCCTTTCTAAATTCAACCATACGGGGTGTCTTAAAATCCGCTACGTGATCCTTACAATAAGCATAGATCTCTTTTGAATCCATATCCTCTTTCGGTACAATTACCGCCTTTACTAATTCATTTCCATATTGATCCTTTGCGCCCAGAACCACTACTTCCTTTATTTTTGGATGAGTTAGGAGAAAATTTTCTACCTCTGTCGGATCAACCTTATTTCCCGCAACGTTTATGAAAAGCTTCTTTCTACCCAAAATGTAGATATAACCCTTCTCGTCCATTTTTCCTAAATCCTCTGTAAAATAAAAACCATTTTTAAAAACCCTTTTCGTTTGTTCTTCAAGACCATAATATCCAGTAGTCATAGATGGGCTTTTCACAGCTATTTCCCCAACCTCGTTTATAGTAGCCTCGTTTCCATCTTCTCTAAAAATCTTAACCTCCACGTTTTTAACAGGAAGCCCAACTGAGTCGAAATTATTTTCAATATCCTGGCTAAGATTGATCGAAATCACACCAGTCTCGGTTGACCCATATAGCTGTCTTGGATAGACACCGAACCTTTCATGAAACTTAAAAAAGGTTTGCCTTGATAAAGGAGCTCCAGCAGAAATAACTAGCTTTAGGGAAGAAAAATCCCTAGGTTTAGATGAATAAGTAACTGCCATAACATTAAGCATAAAAGGTACAGCTGGAAAGATAGTGATTGATTCCCTCTCTATTAAATCTGCTACCTTATTTCGGTTAAATCCCTCTAAAACGTAAATTGAAGCTCCTACTTTTACTGCGCTGATAAAGTTTCCAAACCCATAAGTATGGGCAAGAGGTACCGTAAACAGAACCCGATCATTCTCAGTCAATCCAACTGTCTCAGTATGATTATCAGCAAGAGAAGTAATGTTATAATGGGTTCTTGCTACTCGCTTCGGCCTTCCTGTAGAACCTGTTGAATAGAGATAAAGAGCATCATCATCCGGCTTTATTGAGGCTTTAATATAAGCAGGAGTATCAGCTTCTAAAAATGACCATTCCCTTTTACCTCCTCTAACTACAACAACAGATACGCCCAGACCGGCAGTAACCTTTTCAGCAATCGGTTTTAGCCTTTCTTCTGTGATTAATAGCTTTATTTGGGAATCTGAAACATAGAATCTAATTTCCTCTTCCTTGTATGCAACGTTTAAAGGAAGCGCAACCGCACCGAGGCTTGCAACACTAAAAAAGCTCGTAATAAACTCAAGCGAATTAGGCAAAAGTATTGCTACCTTATCACCATGCCCTATCCCCCTTGAGATGAGGAAAGAAGAAAGACTTCTTACCATCAAATCCAAGGTCCCATATGTAACTCTTCGCTCACCGTCTACAACAGCGGTTTTATCCCTATATCTATTTACAGTTGATAAGAATACATCTGGAATAGTTGTCATTTCCTATGTACTTATTTAAGGGAATATTACGGGGGATTTTAAACCTTCTTCCTCTGGAAAATCAAACATGATATTCATGTTTTGAACTGCCTGACCTGATGCCCCTTTTCCAAGATTATCAAGCGCAACAACAGATATTAAGACATCACCTTGAAAACCAACCCCGATATCACAAAAATTAGAAAACCTTACGTTTTTTACGGCGGGTAGTTCATCGTCTTCATAAATTCTTACAAATGAATCGCGGATATAGAACTGCTTATACAGATCAAAAATACCATCTTCAATCTTTTTTTCTTTGAATATGGTATACATGGTTGTTAAAATTCCACGGCTTATTGGAACTGTATGAGGAACAAATGTGACATTAGTTGGTGATTCCACTAAATTTGACAGCTCCTGTTCCATCTCTGGTTTCTGGCGATGTCCTTCAACCCCGTAAGACGATACAGATTCATTGCATTCGGAATAATGAAGCTCAAGTGACGGTGCTCTTCCAGCACCCGTAATTCCAGCTTTTGAATCTACAATAATTACCGAACGATCTTTTAACAAACCATTTGAGCATAAAGGAGCTAATCCTAGAATAACACTGGTTGAAAAGCAGCCTGGATTTGCAACGAGTTTTGCGTCTCTTATTTTTTCTCTATAAATCTCAGGAAGACCATACACTGCTTCTCCTAGAAGATCCTTGTAAGCGTGTTTAACCTTATACCAGCTTTCATAAATACCTACATCCTTAATTCTAAAATCAGAGCTAAAATCAATCACACGTGTTCCCTTTTGAAGAAGTTTTGCAACAAAGTGCATTGAAGAACCATGAGGAAGGCATGAAAAGGCTACATCAACCTTGCTTAAGCTTGCGAGTTTAGTGATATTTACACATTCTAAATCTAAGAACTTGCGTAACTGAGGAAAAACATCTGATATTTTCTTGCCAGCAAACTTCTCTGACGTAAGCCAGGCTATTTCAACTCCAGAGTGGTTAACAAGATACCTAATTAATTCAACCCCTGTATAACCAGTTGCTCCCAAAATCCCTACTTTCAATTTCATATCTTAGTATATTTTGACCTATCGTTACTTAGTTGTAAACAGATATAAAGCAGATATGTTCGCTAGAACTTTACCATAATAGCAAGTTGCTGGGAGAATGTTGTTGACAAGGGGTTGTGATTAGTGATAAGTATAAATTAGGTATTAAACGTGATTTAGATTATGCAATAACACCTTAAAACCAAGGAGATTAATAATGCACGATAAGGTTCTAGAAAGAGATTTTGTATTAAAAGCATTTAAGGATACTTTAAAGGTCATACAGCAAGAACCCCCTTCTGTCCGCAGGAGTATTCTCAGGTCACAAACCGAAAAGCAGCGTCGGCGTCACTCATATGAGCGTGACCAGCTTGTTGCAAAGATGCAGCGTGCCTTAGATTGGTTCGAAACTGCTAAACTTGCAGAAACCACTCGACGAAGACGAGAAATAACCCCCGAAGACGAGGTATTTCTGCCTAGAGACCGCACCTTTTCATTATTCCAATCCGCACTTGATTCCTACTTAACTGAGCTCCAAACTAAACGCAGATTACGTCACCGTACGACACGTGCACCAGCAGGATCATTTGAACCAACTGATCCAGGCTGGGTAAGTGTAGTCTGGGAAAAACTATGGGTGCGGTTAGGACGAGGATTCGCTCGTTTTAGGTCTCATAAAAAACCAACAGACTTTATGTTTCCGCTAGAGGACAATTGTTCTATTGCACTTGTTGGCGACTGGGGCACGGGAATTAAAAGGGCACTAGCTGTTGCTAGAGAGATTGAAAAACATACCCCACATCACGCAATTCACCTTGGAGATGTTTACTATTCTGGAACTGAGGAAGAAATCACAGAGCGATTTTTAGCCAACTGGCCTAAGAACGTGGGACGCTCCTGGGCGCTTAATTCAAACCACGAAATGTATAGCGGCGGCCACGGGTACTTTAAAATTACGCTTAAGAAGTTTAAGCAGCCTGCAAGCTATTTTTGTCTTAGGAACAATAACTGGCAATTAATAGGGCTTGACACTGGATACGTAGACCATAACCTAAACCGAGAGCAGTTTGAGTGGCTACTTCATAAGGTAAATAATTATAATGGAAAAACCATCTTGCTTTCTCATCACCAGCTTTTTTCAGCTTATGAAAGCCAGGGAGAGAATCTTGAAGCCCGGCTCGATATGCTATTAGATGAAGGAAAAATCTATGCCTGGTTCTGGGGACACGAGCATAGATGTATTGTCTATAAACCTTATATGAATATTAAAGCGCGCTGCCTGGGACATGGTGGAGTTCCTTACAAAGCACATGCCGAACGTCAAACGAACATCCCCATAGAGTGGGTAGATGAACGAGAGCACCCGCAAAGACCTGGGTGGGGAATGTTTGGCTTTGCCCTTCTAAATCTAGAGGGTTCAAACCTCCACGTTCGCTACATTGATGAATTTGGAAATATCCCTTGGGAAGAGGACCTTTGATTAGTAACAATAGTGTAGGATCCTTATGAAAAAGGTTTAAATACCGTCAGAATTATAAAATAGTCTAAAATGTTTAATATAATACCTAGGTTTAGGCAGGATTAAAAAACCTCATGTTAGTGTTGAAAGATGATAAGGTAAAAAGAAAGTAAGTTGGTTGTTACTTTAATTAAAGATATTCGCAAAACTCCATAGCTTTGAAACTTCTTTGGGATATACAAAATGACGGATAAACTGACAGAAATCTATGATCAGCGTTACTCAGGAGGCTACCGCAAGAATCTAGTTGGATACGAGATCGCTCGTTGGGCGGCACTCGAACATTTTATAAAACGAGTTCTGAAAATAGATAATATTCGAACTGTTCTAGACTATGGCGCGGGAAGAGGACTACACGTAGAGCTTTGGAGAAAAGTTTTCCCTAAAGCCAACTTATACTTCTGCGATATTAGTTCAGTTGCCCTTAAAAAGTTAGTAGAGAATTACCCCGAATACGAATCAAATTGTGTTCAAATCAAAAACGATTACATGCCTTTTCCTGATACATCTTTTGATATTGTAATAAGCGTTGAAGTAATGGAGCATGTTGCTAATCTTGACTCCTATTTGAATGACATTCATCGCCTATTAAAACCTGAGGGAACCTTTATATGGACTACACCTTGTGGTAATAGATTTTCAATTGAGCACATATTTAATGTGATAACCAAGCAGGTTGAAGAAACAAACGAAGGGTACAGACGATGGAAATGGGAAGATCCTACTCATTTACGAAGATTAACGAGCAAAGAAATACAGGGAAAATTAGAAAAGCACGGGTTTGATAAGATTATTTTTCGATTTCGGTCACACTTTTTTTCATTTGTATGTACTGCACTCATGCGAGGGCCTTTATCTCGATTGGGGGAAAGGATGATGTTATTAGATTATTTTCTATTTCGGATTTTTCCAAACGGTGCTTCAATGATTGGGGCTGCTAGAAAAATAAGTGCGTAAACGCCAGATGAATAATAGCTCAATATAGATGAATTTAAACAAAAGACTCTAACACTGTACATATGGTTTACTCTATTCACCAAAATGCCTCTCTTCTATCTGGAAGACTCAAACCTCCACATTCGCTACATTGATGAGTTTGGAAATATACCTTGGGAAGAGGAGCTTTGAGTAGTAGCCAAATTATACTGAAATTACTGTGAGGAGAATGCTGTCTGCATTAAAGAAGTTTAGCCAACTTCAGAACAAGTAAGCTTGTTGATAATACGAACACATATCGTAT
>LDXN01000017.1 GCA_001443445.1 Candidatus Dadabacteria bacterium CSP1-2
AATCTTATTATTCAGAGTATTTTTGTTATATATTGTTAGGAAGAATACTATAAAATGAATTCAGATAAGAAACTATTCGAAATCTACAGGGATGAATTCCCTGTAACAAAGGATTACGTTTATCTTGATCACGCAGGAGTAGCTCCTGTGTCGCTAAGGGGAAAGAGGGCAGTTGAGAAGTTCTTATCTGAAGCTACAGAGAGTGGAATGTTTAACTATAAACAATGGATGGATAGGGTTGAAGAGGTTAGAAGGAGCTGTGCTATCCTTACTGGCGCTGAGCCTGAAGAAATTGCTTTTGTAAAAAATACGTCTCAAGGCATCTCCATAGTTGCTGAGGGGCTTGATTGGAAGGAAGGGGATAACCTCCTTATCTGTGAGAAGGATTTTCCTTCTAATATTTATCCCTGGTTGAATCTAAAAAGAAAGGGGGTTGAAATAAGAGTTGTCCCTTCTCAAAATGAAAGGATTCTACTTGAGGATATTGAGTTGCTAATTGATTCAAGAACAAAACTTCTTACGGTAAGCTCTGTGAATTTCTCAAGTGGCTTCAAAATTGACTTGGAAGTGGTTGGAAGGCTATGCAAGGGAAAGGGGATTCTTTTTTTTGTTGATGCAATTCAAAGCTTGGGCGTGATTCCAATGGACGTGAATGAATTTAAAATAGATTTTCTTGCAGCAGACGGACATAAATGGCTTTTAAGCCCGGAAGGGACTGGTATATTCTATTGTAGAAAAGAACTTGCCTTAAGGATTAACCCTCCTCTTATAGGATGGAAGAGCATTATAAATGAATCCGATTATGACCACGTTGATTTTCGTCTTAAAACCAATGCACTCAGGTTTGAAGAGGGGTCGCTCAATGTTATGGGAATTTATGCCCTCGGTGCAGCGATTGACCTTCTTGTTGAGGTTGGAATTGATAGGATACAGGCTAGGGTTATTGAGCTAGGGGATCTAATTATAAGAGAGGCTGAAAAAAGGGATTTTCAAGTGAGGACTCCAAAAAGTAAAGAGGAAAGAGGAGGAATTATTTCTATTATTGGGAATTTTGACCCAATTAAAGTAAAAGATAAGTTAAAAGAAGAGGGTATTTTGGTAAATGTAAGAGGAGGAGCAATTCGTATATCCCCACACTTTTACAATACGGAATATGAGGTATTGAGGCTCTTTAATGCAATAGATGAGGTGATAAAATCTAAGTAGAAAAAACCTACTTTGCCACAAGGGCGCGAAGCAACAAACAATTTTTTCGTGTCTTTGTGTCTTCGTGGCTAATTAAGGAGAAAAAGATGGATGAAATTAAAGAACTTATAGAACAGTTGAGTCAAACCTTAGCTGTGCTAAGCGGAAACGCAACCATTATCAAGCATCAATACACACCTGTAAAAAAGGCGGCCCAAGATGAATCGTTGGAAAACATTAAACAAGCACTTATTAATTTTGAGATGTATTTGGGTAATGTAAAAGAAAAAATAGTTGACGCATACATTCTCTGGGAAAAGATTATGGAGGAGATTAATGCAAATAAGTAGGGGCGGGTTTTAAACCCGCCCCTACTTGACAATCCATGGGTCGTATCTAAAATAACAGTTGGTATTAGAACCTCATTTACAATACCCCCTTTTTTTAATACCTTTTTCTCAGCAAAGCTTTTGTAAGGACTTGACAGTTTTCAAGGATATGATATTATGTACTTCATGGATGTTAAATATCTATAATAGAGGTAAAGGAATATGCAAGTAAGTAAAACACTAGACTATGCGGTTAGGTCGTTAACTTATTTAAGTAAAGAGCCTGTAGGAAGGTTAAGCATTAAAGAGATTTCTCAAAACCAGCATATCCCATTAAATTACCTGGCAAAGATTATGCGAAAACTTGTTAATAAGGGGATTGTACAATCAATGGTAGGACCTGAAGGTGGTTATGTACTGAGAAAATCTCCTAGGGAGATTACATTGAGAGAGGTATACGAAGCTATAGAGGGTGACTTTAGGATGATTGATTGTATGGAAAAGGATTCAATTTGTATTCTACATGAGAATTGTGCCCAGCTCCCAGTCTGGGATAAGCTTCAGATTTCTATGGTTAAGATACTAGAGAGTACTACTTTGGAAGATATGTTAAAACAAAAAAGAGAAGTAATGTAACTTTAGACTTAGATGAGGGAAAAAACTCAAATAACAAAGCAAGAAGGAGGGCATTATGAGTGTTAATTTTGATGAGCTAACAAACCAAGAGTATAAGTACGGGTTTGTTACCAATATCGAACAGGATATAGCGCCTCGCGGTCTAAACGAAGACATCATTCGTTTAATCTCGTCAAAGAAGAATGAGCCTGAGTGGATGTTAGAATGGCGCCTCAAGGCATATAGGCACTGGTGTACTATGAAGGAGCCAAAGTGGCACAATGTCTACTACCCACCTATTGATTATAATAACATCAGCTATTATGCGGCCCCGAAGAAGAAGCCAGAGAGCTTAGATGAGGTAGACCCTGAATTGCTGAAAACCTATGAGAAGCTTGGGATTCCGCTCAATGAGCAGAAGATGTTAGCCGGAGTAGCCGTGGATGCTGTCTTTGACAGTGTTTCGTTAATCACGACATTCAAGGAGAAGCTGGCTGAGCTTGGTATTATATTCTGTTCTTTTTCCGAGGCGGTACTTAAACATCCTGAACTAGTAAAGAAATATCTCGGATTGGTTGTGCCTTACACCGATAACTACTTTGCTTCACTAAACTCTGCGGTCTTTAGCGACGGATCATTTGTGTATGTACCAAAGGGTGTTCGCAGCCCGATGGAGCTTTCTACGTACTTCCGAATCAATGCAGAAAATACTGGCCAGTTCGAACGCACGTTAATAATCGCTGATGAAGGTTCTTACGTCAGTTATTTAGAAGGATGCACTGCTCCTAAGCGCGATGAGAACCAGCTTCATGCTGCAGTAGTTGAGCTTATAACCCATGATAATGCCACCATCAAATATTCCACGATCCAGAACTGGTACCCCGGCGATAAGGACGGAAAGGGTGGAATCTACAACTTTGTTACCAAGCGTGGTAGATGCTTGGGTAGAAATTCTCACATTTCTTGGACCCAAGTCGAAACCGGCTCTGCTATAACCTGGAAGTATCCTAGCTGCATACTTGAAGGCGATAATTCTGTAGGTGAATTCTATTCTGTTGCAATAACCAACAATCGTCAGCAGGCAGACACTGGCACAAAGATGATCCACGTAGGTAAAAACACCAGAAGTAACATTGTATCTAAGGGTATCTCTGCTGGCTTTGGTCAAAACACCTATCGTGGATTGGTTCAAATACATAAGAGTGCCGATGGAGCACGTAATTACACCCAGTGTGATTCTATGCTTATAGGTGATAAGTGTGGTGCCCATACATTTCCCTATATCGAGGTAAAAAACTCCTCTGCCCAAATGGAACACGAGGCATCTACCTCTAAGATTGGGGAGGACCAGATCTTTTACCTTAAACAGAGAGGTCTATCAGCCGAGGATGCTGTATCAATGATTGTTAACGGTTTCTGTAAGAAGGTTATCAGTGAACTGCCCTTTGAGTTTGCCATCGAAGCAGAGAGATTATTAAGCATTAGCCTCGAGGGTAGTGTTGGATAAATCTCTTAATGTTAATTTTCAAAAGGAGAATGTTTAAAAGATGCTTAAAAAACCCATGCTTGAAATTAGAAATCTTCATGTGAAAGTAAATGACCAAGAGATCCTAAATGGGGTTGATTTGAAGGTAAACGCAGGTGAGGTCCATTCAATTATGGGCCCAAATGGCTCTGGCAAGAGCACTCTGGCGCAAGTCCTCGCTGGGCGTGATACATATGAGGTTACCGAAGGAGAGATAATCTACCAGGGAAAGAATCTACTCGAGATAAAGCCGGAAGAGCGAGCCTGTATGGGAATCTTTATGGCTTTTCAATACCCGGTAGAGATTCTTGGTGTCAATAATACATATTTGCTCCGTACTGCTCTCAATGCTCAGCGAAAGTTCCGAGGTCTTGAACCTATGAAGCCTGTAGAGTTTGCCAAGCTACTCAAGGAGAAGGCGAAGATTGTGCAGATGAGTGATGATCTCCTACAACGTTCAGTAAACGAGGGTTTTTCAGGAGGAGAGAAAAAGCGAAATGAGATCTTTCAGATGGCGGTGCTGGAGCCAACTTTAGGCATACTGGATGAAACAGATTCCGGCCTTGATATTGATGCTCTAAAAATCGTTGCTAATGGCGTCAACGCGATGCGGAGCAAGGAAAGAGCATTCATTGTAATTACGCATTATCAAAGGTTACTTAACTACATAGTTCCCGACTACGTGCATGTGCTTGTTGATGGCAAGATTGTAAAGTCAGGCGGGAAGGAATTAGCTTTTGAGCTGGAGAGCAAGGGGTATACTTGGATAGAAGAGGAAGACCGCACTGCTATCCCGGCAAACGCTTGAATAAGGAGATCGGGATGAACAACATTGTAATGCAAAGTAAGGAAAGCTACTTAGAAGGATTTGAACATTTTGAGAAGGACTCATTGGTAAACGACCCGACATGGTTACGCTCCATTCGACGTGCAGCAATCTCCAGATTCTCTGAGTTAGGATTCCCAACAATCCAGGATGAAGATTGGCGGTTCACAAACGTAGGCCCGATTGTACGTACACCCTTCCAACTTGCACAGAATGGCCGTATAGAAATTGATTCTCGAGAACTTGAACGGTTTACATTCCCTGGACTTGAATGCAACCGTCTTGTATTCCTAAATGGGCAATATTCGCCTGAGCTGTCTTCTATAGGTTCTAGGGTTGATGTTTTAAAGCTTGATAGCCTTGCTCATGCCCTAATGTTAGATGGGGATTTGCTTGACGAACACCTTGCTCGGTACGCTGACTTTCAACGAGATGCTTTTTTGGCCCTGAATACCGCATTCATGAAAGATGGAGCATTTGTATATATACCAAAAGGTGCAGTGCTCAAAGAACCGATATATCTATTATTTGTTTCATCTGCAAACGCCTCACCAACAGTTACCCATCCACGTAACCTCATTTTATTAGAAGATAACAGCCAGGCAACGATCATAGAGGATTATATATCATTGGCAGACGATGTGTATTTCTCAAACGCGGTTACGGAAGTAGTTGTAGGTCAGAATAGCGTACTTAGCCACTATATCATTGAGCGGGAAAGTAAGAAAGCATTCAATATCTCCACCATACGATTTCAGCAGTCTCGAAGCAGCAACGTTACATTCCATTCCGTGCTACTCGGCGGTGCGCTTGTACGAAGCAACGTTCATCCTGTAATGGTAGGCGAAGGCTCTGAATGTATTATAAATGGTCTCTTCATGCCAACCGGCAGGCAGCATATGGACAACTATATGAGGGTCGAACACGCAAGCCCTCACTGTGATAGCAGACAGCTCTACAAAGGTATTCTAGATGGTAGGTCCCACGGCGTTTTCCACGGAAGGATTATCGTTCACAAGAACGCTCAAAAGACCGATGCTAAACAGACTAACAAAAATCTCTTGCTATCCAACGAGGCTCAGATTGATACAAAGCCTCAGCTTGAGATTTATGCAGACGATGTGAAGTGTACTCATGGAGCGACAATAGGCCAGATGGATCAGAATGCAATCTTTTATCTTCGATCCCGTGGAATATCTGAAGACACATCACGTGTGCTCCTATTGCTCGCCTTTGCTGGTGAAAGCCTACAGCGTATGAAGGTAGAGCCGATTCGAAGGGGTCTTGAAGAGATTGTCACACAACGCTTCGCCCAGGGGAAACCGTTAGATAGTGTCCTATGAGTATTTATACAAATCGATTTTGCAATGATTCACTGATTTTTGCCAAATGTCATCCATTTCTCCAAGAACGAGCGTTTTATGAATCAAATATATAAGATCCGGGAAGAAAAGGTAGGCAGCAACTAAACGGGGCTCTAATCATGGATTATAATCAGATGGAATATCTCCTCGACCACTATAAAAACCCTCGGAATTATGGAAGTCTTCAAAACCCTGATATAACACACGAAGAAGGAAACCCTTCCTGCGGGGATGTTATAAGGATTGATTTAAAAATTACGGATAATAAAGTTCAAAAGGTAAAATTTACAGGAAAAGGGTGTGCTATTAGTCAAGCTGCAGCATCAATTCTTACTGATATGATCGTTGACAAGGATGTGGATTATATAAAGGAAATCAACAAGGATGATATGCTTTCTGCATTGGGGGTAACTCTGTCTCCAGTAAGATATAAGTGTGGTCTATTGGCCTTGAAGGTTTTAAGGTCAGGTGTTCATGGTATAAAAAATTGGCCTGGCGAGGAAGAATAGGTTTCAAATTTGTGCCTTGTGGTTCGTGTATTGTGATTCGTTGCTTGTAGTTAGACTTACGAGACCCTAGCCATGACCCACTGTGATAAAATGGAGTTAAAATAGAATGCCTGAGTTTGTAAAGGTAATGAAGACATACGATATTCTTCCTGGAGAAATCAAATCATTTGACGTGGAAGGAGAGGTTATAGCAATCTGCCATATAAATGGCAATTTCTATGCTATAAAAGATGAATGCTCGCACATGGCTTATCCACTCTCAGATGGCTCATTAGATGGAGAGATAATAACCTGCGCTTGGCATGGCGCAAAATTTAACGTGAAAACTGGTGATGTGCTTTCCATGCCTGCGGTTGTACCGATTGAAACCTATCAGTTAAAGATTGAAGGAGAGAATGTGTACGTTTTGATAGAGCTTTAGTAAAACATTAATTGAGATTTCATGGAAAAGCATAAAGTGGCTCTAGAAAGTTTAGATCCTTATCGAATAAGAAATGACTTCCCTATATTTGAACGTAAAATTAGGGGTAAGCCATTAATATATTTCGACAACGCAGCAACATCTCAAAAACCAAAATCTATAATCGAGGTTGAGAAAAGGTTTTACGAAGAGACTAATGCCAATATTCACAGGGCGGTTCATACGCTTAGTTATGAGTCCACGGTTCTCTATGAAGAATCCCACAAAAAGGTTGCAAATTTTATTGGGGCGAAAAATTGGCGTGAGATCATTTTTACAAGAAACGCTACTGAGTCAATAAACCTTGTCGCATATGGTTGGGGGCTTCATAACCTCAGGAAAGGGGATGAAGTCCTAATCACCATTATGGAGCATCACTCGAATATAGTTCCATGGCAGATGCTTCGAGACCAAAAGGGTATCACCCTTAAAATTTTAGATATAGATGATGAGGGAAGATTAAAGCTAGATGAGCTTCCAAGGCTTATTTCAGAAAGGACAAAACTAGTCAGCGTTATTCACGCATCAAATGTTTTAGGAACTGTTAACCCTGTTAGGCATGTGATCAATGAAGCAAAAAAGGTTGGGGCGCTAGTTTTGGTAGATGCTGCCCAGTCAATCCCACATATTCCAGTAAATGTAACTGAGCTTGGTTGTGATTTTCTTGTAGCCTCTGGTCACAAGATGCTTGGACCCACAGGGACCGGTTTTCTCTATGGACGATATGAGATTCTAAATGAGATGGAGCCTTTTCTTTATGGGGGTGATATGATAGAAACGGTTACCATAGAGAAATCTACATGGAACGAGCTCCCATGGAAATACGAGGCGGGAACTCCTAATATCGCAGGAGGAATCGGACTTGGCGCTGCTGTGGATTATTTAAATAGAATTGGTGTAGAAAAGATCTTTAAACACGAAAGAGAGATAGTCGGTTACAGCCTTGAGAGGATGTCTGACTTTCCTTGGATAGAGCTTTATGGTCCTAGAGGAAATGATAGAGTTGGCGTTGTTTTATTTAACATAAGTGGTGTTCATCCGCATGATGTTGCTGGAATTCTGGATGAGGAAGGAATCGCGGTGCGTTCAGGTCATCATTGCGCTCAACCACTAATGAGAAGGTTAGGTATGGATATTGCTGTGAGGGCAAGTTTTTATCTCTATAACACAAAAGAAGAGGTTGATAAGTTCGTAGAGGTTCTTCGTGAGGTAAGAAGGCTTTTTTAAACTTAACGTTTTAATTCCATTCAATCATATACTTACACCATTTCTTTCTATTAATTGGCTAAGTCTCATTTCAAGATTTTTTTAAAGTTGTTCTTAGCAACTACTTGTATTATTTAAACATAAGGCGAATTTGTGAGCACAGGCAGGGGAAAAGTAGATCTTAAGTATCAAAACCTAGTTCTAAGTTGCAAAATGGGAGTTTTATAAATCCCAATTTCCAATTTAAGTACTCAATGCATGAAATAAGTAGACCGTATGTAAAATAAACATGCAAAGTTTATTAAGAATCAAAACTAATTGGTGTAAATCCAACTTGTACTAACAGCATTTTGTGTATAAGAAATCACCACACACAACATTCTGTAGAAAAATTTAACAAAAACACTTGACAAAGTTTTCAAAACTAATTAAATTTATTTAACAGTTGTTAAATGAAAATAACAAATTTAGAGAAAGAAAAAAAATTCCCTCGTTTTTGGCAACGAAGACGAGGGTTTTTATTATTAACACATTCTCAAAAAAAGGAGGTGATAGACTAGATGGCTACAAAAAAGAAAGCCACTAAGAAGTCAGGTGGAAAGAAGGGAGGTAAAAAGAGGTAACCTCCCCTCTTTCAGTATGAAAAAGCCTGCTGCCTCAGTACCCAGTTTTGGACAGCAGGCTTTTTAATTTATCATAATCTTAAAAGAAAGGCAAATCCAATAAAAAATTCGCTACGCTGTCCGAGAATTTTTAAAACAAGACGGTTATAACGAAAAGTCATAAGTATAGGTGATGCCTTATATTTATTATATCTTATTGTAAACATTGAAATTTACTGGATTTAGAAAAAAAACGGAGGTTTAGAAAACAACACTACTGATTCATTGAATTAAGGAACTCTTTATTAGATTTAGTGCCTCTCATTTTATCTAAAAGAAACTCCATCGCTTCTATAGTGCTCATGGGACTTAGGATTTTACGAAGAAGCCAAACCCTTTTTATAATATCTTCAGGAAGTAACAGCTCCTCTTTCCTTGTTCCTGAGCGTTGAAGGTCTAAAGCAGGGAAAACCCTCTTATCTGCAAGTTTTCTATCAAGATATGCTTCCATGTTGCCCGTGCCTTTAAACTCTTCGAAGATCACTTCATCCATTCTGCTTCCAGTATCAATTAGAGCAGTTGCAATGATTGTTAAGCTTCCTCCTTCTTCTGTATTTCTTGCGGCACCGAAGAACCTCTTCGGTCTTTGAAGTGCGCTTGCTTCCATTCCCCCAGAAAGAACCCTTCCACTTGAGGGTGTTACTGTGTTGCTTGCTCTCGCAAGCCTTGTAAGACTGTCAAGAAGGATTACAACATCTTTTCCATGTTCTGCTAGCCTTTTTGCTTTTTCAAGAACCATGTCTGAGACCTGAATGTGACGTTGTGGAGGTTCGTCAAATGTGGAGCTTACTACCTCTCCTTTCACAGACCTTTCCATATCTGTAACTTCTTCGGGTCGCTCGTCAATGAGAAGAACGATAAGAATAACATCAGGATGATTCTTCGTTATGGCATTTGCGATTCTTTGTAAAAGGATGGTTTTCCCTGTCCTTGGAGGAGCAACTATTAAACCTCTTTGTCCCTTTCCAATGGGTATGAATAAATCCATGACTCTTGTGCAGAATTCATTATGGTCATATTCAAGAAGGATTTTCTCTTCAGGGTGAAGCGGGACAAGGCTTTCAAAAGGCACTCGGTCTCTACAAACTTCAGGTGCCTCGTAATTTACGTGTTCAATTTTTAGTAATGCAAGGTTCTTTTCTCCTTCTCTAGGGAGTCGAACCTGACCGCCGACTGTATCGCCTGTTTTAAGATTAAAGGAGCGTATTTGTGATTTGGATACATAGATGTCATCGGGGCCCGGAAGATAACTATATTTTGGAGATCTTAAAAAGCCGTAGCCTTCTGAGAGAATTTCAAGAACTCCCTCTGCATAGATGATACCCTCTTTTTCACTTTCAGCTCTCAGGATCGCATAGATAAGGTCCTGCTTAGACATCCTGGGTATTTCATCTATATTAAGGCTTCTTGCCATTCTCATTAATTCTGCAGGTTTCCTGTTTCTCAGCTCATTGAGGTTAAGAAATTGAGACTCCATTCCCACCTCCCTCTTATCGTCGGAGTTTTGGGATACTTCCTTAGACGCTCTTACCATGAATTTTTAGACCCTTTCGCATACAGAATTTTTTAGCTTAATCTCACGGTTCAAAATAGAGGATATTTATTTCGGTTCTATAAGAGTTGCATTTGAGACTTTGTAGTTGATAATATTATGCATAACAAATATGTAATTTGTCAAGTGTAATTTATCATAGTTATGAAAATTATATCAAATCGCTATTAAGTAAAAGGGGAATAAATGTGATCAAGCTACAACATATTGTACTTATAATAATAGCAGTAGTTCTTTTTTCCTCATGTGCGGCTTGGAAGAATAGTTCTACTGAATCGAAAGAAGGTCCAGAGCTTGAAGTATGGACTAGCCCACTAGGTTTTGTTCCAAGCCCGCCATCGCTCGTTTCAGTGAGACCTTATTGCTGCCCCAGTACTGCTATTGAAATTGCTACATCAATGCCGATTAGGGAAAATGATTATCAGTGGATAAACCTTGGTCTAACACTTCCGTCAAAGAGAAATACAAAAGAGGTAGTTATTACAGAGTTCGAGCTTTGCTATACGATAGAATCGGCTTCTTCGGGGACGACCTACATCTCTCAAACACGACTTTCAAAGTTAACCACTTCAGATAGTTCACTTGTAATTCGTGATGATTCTACAAGACTTGCAAGCACAACCCCTACATGTCATAAGGTAAGCGCATTTGATGCAAGGATTGACGGAACCATTAATCTTGAATTAAAATTAGTTTTTGGAGACACCTCAGATAAAATCCGTATCGGTGGTATAAAGTTTACTTTGGATTCGAAAGACTGAGTTATTCTGATCAGTTTAATCTTATAAGCTATGAAGCCACAATGTAATTACGAATGAAATAAAAACTTAATATTGAAGAGGATAATATGAACAACAATAACAAACTAAAGGTAATTGTGGTATCACTCTTTTTTATTTCTTGTGCCTTCTTTTTGGTATCTGGGTTATTAACACAAATGTTACCCTCCCATGCTCTGGCGCAATCGTCAGAACAACAGATTACAGAGGAAAAAGGGAAGAATCCCTCAGAAACTGTTACATACACTCAGGTTGAGTTTAGTTCTTTAATCGGTGATATTTTTGTTAATCCACGATATACAGGAAGAATTACAACTGTTAGAACATTTCTTAAAGATGGTTCTCCAAGGGATAATCCTGTTGTTGATGTTAGAGAAACTAAAGATGGATGGGAGAAGGTAGTCGTTTCTGAATCTGAATCCGATGCTATGGAACTCATTGCTACAGGGAAGAAAGGTAGTTTAAAAATCACGCTATATAAGGAACAAACATCATCTGAAGTTGATAAACTTCAGTCGCTAAATCAAATCGTTATTAGTTTCAGACACCTTAGTACTACTCTGATTACTCCAGGTAAAGAAATCTCCAATCCTGCCGGATTCGAAATGGGCATCCTTGACTTTAAAGATGATAAATTCATAAACGGAGAAATAATTGCTATAAAGAATAATCAGGTTGCTGTGAATTTCCATGATTTGCCTCCAACGGTAGTAAATAAAGATGGGATGATTCGAGTGAGTCTTAAAACACCAGATGGAAGCTTCCTAGGTGCTGATTTAAAGGCATGGGGCTACAACATACTTGTAGGTGAAATTGATGTTGGTAAACCTCTCCCTATTAAAGCGGAGGTGTTTGGGCTTCCAGAAGATGCTAAACTCAAATTCACCTTTGTGCCGCTTCCGGAACAAGATATCACACCAAATACCAAGACACTTACGGTAAAAGATATCAACAAAGGTACGCCCATTGCGAAAATTGTAACCTCGATTCCAGGTGATCAGCCGCTTAGTGTTTTGGTTGAGAAGGTAGATTAAGATGATTCAAGATGCATGATATAAATACGGTTCATCTTGCATCCTGTATCCTGCTCTAGGTAATTACTCTTTACAATGCTTTATCAAACAGATATTCTACATTAGATAGATTTATAAAAGAGGGGTGAGTTTATAATGTCTGGTCATTCAAAATGGGCAAATATAAAACATAGAAAGGCGGCGGTGGATGCCAAGCGTGGAAAGATATTCACAAAGGTTATAAGGGAGCTCACAGTGGCTGCAAGACTCGGAGGCGACCCGAATACTAATCCAAGACTTCGCATAGCAATTGCCGCAGCTAAGAACCAAAACATGCCCAAGGATACAATAGATCGTGCTATAAAGCGTGGCACCGGTGAATTGGGTGGAGAAGAGTTCCACGAGATTGCTTATGAAGGATATGGTCCCGGTGGAAGCGCAGTCCTAGTCCAAGTGCTTACAGACAATAAAAATCGCACAGTGTCTGAGATAAGAAGAATCTTTACAAAATATGGTGGCAACCTTGGGGAAAGCGGGTGCGTTGGGTGGATATTTGAGAAAAAGGGAAGAATCGCCTTTGATAAAGGGAGCGTTGACGAAGACAGGCTTTTTGAAATTGCGCTCGAAGCTGGAGCTGATGATGTAAAAACAGAAGAAAGTGAACTCGTTGTTGTTACTTCAACTGATACTTTTGAGTCTGTAAAGGCTGCTATAGAACAAACTGGCCTTAAATACGCCTCGGCTGAAGTAACTATGATTCCCAAGAATAATGTAAGAATTGAAGGAAAAGAAGCCGAGCATATGCTTCGCCTTATGGAAAACCTTGAAGATAGCGACGATGTTCAGAATGTCTACTCAAATTTTGATATTGCAGAAGAACTTATGCAGGCTCTTGGATAGGTTTGATGAGGGTTCTAGGAGTTGATCCCGGCTCAAGGATATGTGGTTATGGGGTTTTAGAAAGCCAAAATGGAGAGCTAATACACATAGAAAGTGGCTGCATCACACCGCCTTCCCGTTTTTCCCTTCCATTAAGGTTAAAAACAATCTTTGAAGGTCTTAGAGAAGTAATAGAACGCTCATCACCTGATGTGATGTCTATTGAAGATATCTTCTTTGCAAAAAATTTCAAAAGTGCGCTAAAGCTTGGAGAAGCAAGAGGTGTTGCACTTCTTGCGGCGACTATTTCTGGAATTCCAGTGTATGAGTACGCTCCTACAGAGGTAAAACTTGCGCTTACGGGGCAGGGTAGGGCAAAGAAATTAGAGGTTCAAAAGATGGTTTCCCTAATACTCGGAATTCCTGAATGGAATAAAGAAGACGCATCAGATGCAGTCGCAATTGCGATCTGTCATATCAATTCATCTCGAATAAATGAGCGACTCGGTAGGGAGCTAATTAGACACAGAAGAAGGAGGCGTCGCTGGACGAAGTATGATATCTCTTCTCCGAGGTAAAATCGCTGAAAAATCTCTAGGAAAAATCGTGATAGATATACACGGTGTGGGATACGGGGTTACGGTTCCCCTCTCTACATATTACCGTCTTCCTGAACGGGGAAGCGAAACGGAGCTTAAAATCTATACCCATATGAAAGGAGACGGGATTGAGCTTTTCGGTTTTCTTACAGAGGATGAGAGAAGAATTTTTACATCGCTTCTTGGTGTCGCAGGCGTGGGACCTAGGGTAGCTACAAATATTCTCTCAAGCATATCCCCGGGAGAGCTTGTATCGGCTATTTCTTCAGGCGACCTCGTAAAGAAAAAGATTCCCGGAATCGGACCCAAGCTCGCATCAAGGCTCATTACCGAACTCAAGGATAAGGTTTCAATGATTCAACCTGCAGGGGATGATCGAGAAAAGATGGAAATATTGGAAGATATAATCTCTGCGCTCATCAACCTAGGCTATAAAAGGAGTGAAATTGATGAGCGCATCTCCCAGCTTCAGGAAGTAACTTTAAAAGAGAAAGACATAGAGAAAGCCCTAAAAGAATCGCTCAAGATTATGAGAAGGGTGTGAGGAAATTAGCCACACAGAGCACAGAGGATACAGAGAAGAGAAAAAAGACAAAAAATTTAAATCTTTTCTCCTTGTCCTCTGTGGCTAAAAATTATGAGTATGTTATCTACATAATCAGATGGTAGAAAGAGTAGTAGCACCAAAACTACAAGAAGAGGATGTACTCTTTGAATCTAATCTTAGACCGCTAAATCTAAGAGACTTTCTTGGTCAAACAAAAGTGAAGGAAAAGGTAGAGATTTTTATTGAGGCCGCAAGAAGGAGGCAAGAGGCTCTTGACCATGTTCTTCTTTACGGCCCTCCAGGTCTTGGGAAAACTACTCTAGCCCATATTGTTGCAAATGAACTAGGCGTAAAAATCCACGCAACGTCTGGACCCGTTATAGAAAGGATTGCAGACCTAGCTTCGATTCTTACCCACCTGAATGACGGGGACGTTTTCTTCATAGACGAAATACACCGTCTCAATAGAGTTGTCGAGGAATATCTCTATTCTGCGATGGAGGATTACAAAATTGACCTTATGATCGGAGAGGGTCCCACAGCAAAGTCAATGAAGATTAAATTGCACAAATTTACCTTAATAGGTGCTACAACAAGAACTGGACTTATTACATCTCCTCTGAGGTCGAGATTCGGTGTGGATCTAAGACTAGATTATTATACTCCTGAGGAAATTGAAAGAATACTGAACAGGTCTTCTAGAATTCTTAAGGTAAAAATCACGGATGATGGAGCGCATGAGATTTCCTACCGTTCAAGAGGAACACCCAGGATAGCAAATCGCCTTCTTAGAAGGGTAAGGGATTTTGCGGAGGTGAAAGCGGACGGCATTATTAATGTAGAAGTGGCTAAGAGCGCGCTCGAGATGCTTGAGGTTGATTCCCTTGGGCTTGACACCGTTGATAGAGCGATACTTGCAGCTATTATAGAGAAGTTTAAAGGTGGCCCTGTCGGTATTGAAACAATTTCAGCAGCCGTGAGCGAAGATAAAGATACGATTGAATATGTATATGAACCATATCTTCTCCGTCAAGGCCTTCTTGCCAAAACCCCAAGGGGCAGAACCGTCACTTCCCTTGCTTATGTCCACCTCGATTTAAAACCTCCACACGGACAAGGTGGTCTTTTTAAAGATTAGATAAATAAATCGAGCGAAAGTGTGTTTCTCAGCCCCCGCGCAACGACAGGATTGGGCAATATAATCCCTTGAATTCGCGTTGCCACCACGTTCCTTCTTCGCGTTTTGTTGAAAAATTGGTGAATTGGTAATCGTACACGACGGCTCGGATATAACGAGGGGGTTTGTCTGGAAATGGGTTTGTCTTAAGTAATGAAAGCACCTCAGGCAAACCTTGTAGAAGGCGTACGCAGAAATTGATGAACCACGGATTATTCTCATAGCTGCTTAAGGCGGCGAACCACATTTGCCAGTCGAGTCGGGGCTGGAGGGGTTCAACGAAATGTGGCCGCTCTTTTAGATCACCGGGTTTGTATTTGAATTCATATGGAAGCCAAGTTTCACCATCTTGGCTTCCTTCTACGATGATTTCAGGGCGCGATGTCGTCATTACGGCGAACAAGCCGTAACTGTTTACTGAGCGAAAGGGTGCAACTATACGTACCAAGGTGGGAATTGGAGTTGGCCAATCTAAATGGACACGAAACATGTTGAAGAATTGAACAGTTGTTATTAGTAGGATGATTGCTGCTATTGGTAAAGTGACTAGCTTTGGCCAGCGTCTCGATTTTGATAACACAACAGTGGAGGACTGATTATGTTTCTGTGAACCCAATACTTTTTCTCGAAATCGCGTGGGCCAAAATCTATCATCGAGCAGCAAGATGCAAAGCGCTATTGTGAGTAGGTTGAAAAAGCAGTAGTTTCCCGTAGCCATAATTAGCAATTGCAATGCAACAATAGCTCCACATCCAAAAAATCGCAGACGTCTCGGTGCAAAGATCAAGAAGGGAGCAACCAGTTCGATAGCGAACATAAGAGCGACTGACGCTTTTTGAAACCATAAGGGTAGTTGATCTACGTACCAGCTTATCCACGTTGGAAGTGGCTGGGTTTCATAGTGATATGTCAGAGCGGTAAAGTCTCGCCAGGTAGGGTCACCACTTACCAGTTTCAAAACGCCAGAAGAGAAAATAAGCTTAAATAACAGCAATCGGAGAAGCCACAACACGATCAGCGACGGCGGTGATTTACTATATAACCTTGGTCTAAGTTGCAGTGGTGCGAAGAAAATTGCTAAAAAGCCTATTTCGAGAAGTAAGGCATCCCATTGAAAGCTAAGGAATTCACGGCAGATGGCAGCAAGGGAAAGGTAAAATGCCCAAAGGAGAAATAAAACGGCTGTCGGTGCCAGGTTAAGAATAAGAAGAAGCGATAAAAAAACTCCACCACCACACAAGAATTGCAAAAAAACGTCACTTGCATTAAACCAGAATAAGGTCGGTAGTAACCAATAACGCTCTAGGCCGATCTGTTCGCGAACGACCTGAAGAAAATCTTTTACGGGGATGATGCCGTTGCTTCCAACAAGTCCGTTTATTTGAGTCCACAACGACACAAATGCAATGAGATAAATCACACCAAGCATACGCAAGAATATCCATCGCGTAAGCACATACGAATGAGGTTCGGTATGTTGTCCAAAGAGACATCGTGTTAATTTGGAAAAAAAGGTGCGATGCCGTGCAACAAGGTGATAACTCCACTCGGAGATGTGGGCAGCACCTGGAATTTTCTCATACATCCAAAGCATCCATTGCTTCCCTGGGACATAGGTGAGTGTGCGGAAAACCGCTTCTGCGCCGCTTGATATTTTTCCGCTTGGCTCAATAAATTGTACTGAGGCTTCAAACTGTTCTTTGGGAATTTCTGGGAACTCACTTGCGACTTGCTGAAATGGTGCGTACTCGACTCGGTCTCCTGTGAGCGATTCCCATCGTGCAATCCAGCGACGACAGAAACCGCAATCACCATCGTAAATCAAAAGTGGTTTAGTTCTCTGTTTCATGGAAGAGTGTTAGATTATTAAGTTACATCTATAATACGGGACACTATACTTTTTACAGGTTCAACGTTTACTGGGTTCAAGGGTTTAAGGGTTGACTCTTGAACTTTTGAACTCTGAAAGTTTGAAACCCTATGGGTTGACTTCTGAACCCCTGAACTTTTAAGCTCTTGAACTTTATTTATTTTCTTTTTCATGTTTAATCTGTTGTAAAATCTCATTAAGTTCTTCTGCCATACTTTTAGTTGGTGGTCTCTTGAACTTTGAACCCTTGAATCTTGAACTCTTTAGATATGTTATTAGATTGCCAAGCATTCCGCTGATACGACGGCATCGGTCAATGAGGCTTTTGTGACTATTCTCGTCAATATACTTCTGATCAAAGGCAATTGTTAGCTGAGCCCTGACCTCTCCGCAAGAACCTTTAGCGATATAGAGAAATTGGATAAACTCGGCGTTTGTTTCTCGCTCAAATCCTTCAGCGATATTGGACATTATAGAAACAGATGCACGGCGGATTTGATCCACCAATCCATAGTCTTTTGAGAAAGAACCCTGCCTAGTTATATCGTATATTTTATTGGTCAAATCTCGTGCTTGCTTATAAACATTCAAGTCCTCAAAACTTTGAACCCTTGAACCTTTATCGCTTGAACTTTGAACTATTGAACTCTTAAACTTTTTTATTTCATTAAGCCTTCTCTTGCGAAGCTTACGTAATCTTCTTCGTTTCTACCGATAATTATGTGGTCTAATACTTTTATTCCGACAAGTTCACAGGCCTGAATCACAAGCCTTGTTGTCTCTATATCCTCTGGCGATGGTTCGGCGTCCCCCGATGGATGGTTATGAACCAATATGATTGAAGAAGCAGACCTTATTGTTGCCTCTTTTATAATTTCTTTCGGGTCAACTATGCTTGCGTTAATACTACCTTTGCTTATCTCAATGTTTTCAATTGGTTTATTCTTTATATCGAGGAGTATTATGCTGAAAAATTCCTTCTTTGCATCCCTGAGATAGGGGCCATAATATTCCGCAACGTAGTTTATAACATCCTGAGCATTTTTAATCCTTTTCTTTTTCTCCGCTTTTTCTTTGTAAAATTGTTTTCCCAGTTCCAACGCCGCCTTTATCTGAGTTGCTTTTGCATTGCCTATTCCACCAATTTTGCAAATTTCAGAAATTGGCGCTGAATCTATAGCCCTGAGTGACCCAAACTTATTTAACAACCTTTTTGCCAATTCTTCCGCGCTAGCTCCTTCTTTCCCGGTTCGCAGGATTATTGCTAGAAGTTTTGATTGGGAGAGGGATGCTGGACCGTATTTCATCAGCATTTCCCTTGGTCTTTCCTCTTTTATCCATTTTTTGATTGGACGATGTTCCCTATTTGCAGCGACACGCTCCCTTACTTCTTTTCTAATCCTTTCGCAATCGAGGGCTGTTTTGATATTTAGTTTGTCTATTATCTCTTTGGTATTATCCTCAGTTAAAAACACTTTCCTTGAGGATTTCAGAAAAATCTTTCCCTTCTTGCTAAAAAATGGATAAATTGCATTTGCAACAAGATAATCAAATATTTCCTTTTTAGACTGACTATTTGAGTTCATGATGTGGTTAACATTAATTTAATCATAGTGTATCCAAGTTCGTAAGATAACCTATACTTTCCTTAACAGCTTCTGGGTTGCATCCTTCGATTGTTAGAACTGGCCTCGTTCCATTACTCCAAAGGAGTTTAAAGAATGATTGGAAATCAAAGTTGCCCATTCCAATCCCAATGTGTTCATCGTATTTCCCATTGTTGTCCTGAAGGTGCGTCTCAAATACTTTATCTCCAAGTTCATTGAACCACTCATCAATAGCTACCTCAGAAAAGACATTTATGTGACCCGCATCAAGACAAACCCCTAAGAGAGGATGAGGGATAGATGAGATTATCCTTTTTAGCATAGTTGGATTAGTATCAAAGACGTTTTCTACTGTTATTTTTTGCTCCAGTTTTTCTGCATAGTCTACGACTTCCTTCCAAGTCTTTATGCACTCTCGAAGCCAGTTTTCTGTGTAACTAAAGTAGTGGTGTACGCTAAATCCTGTATGAAACACCACACATATCGGTTTTAGAATCGCCGCTACATCCATTGCCTGAAGGAATCGAAGCCTTGTCACCTCAAGAATCTTTGTATCCAGTGCACCGGCAGAAAGATCAAAGAACGGGGCATGGAGTGTGCAGCTTAATCCTTTGTTTTTCATTAGGTCTCCTATTCTTTCAAATTCACCTGGCTTAACGCTGTCCAATACGCTGCTGCTTAACCCGAATTCTAAATTTAAACCTGTTGAATATACAGCTTCAAAGTATTTATCCATTACATGCCAAGGAAGTGCAACATGAATATCATCTTTGAGTTTCATTCCTTTCCTCTTTTTTTTAGGAGCTCAATCGGTTTAATCTTTTTGCTTACTCCTGGATTCATAATTTTCGATCCTGCTTGGCTAGTAGCTCTTACTATTCTAAAGGGATTTCTTTTATGAGTTCATCCCAATGCTCCTCTGTGATCGCCATGACCTTTTTTCTGATGGTATTATAGCCTCCTTCCTCAGGAAAAAGTTTATTAATGATTTCCTCTCTCTTTTCAAGCCACTGATCTATTGCGTTGTAGTTTTTAAACCTAACAACAGTTTTATAGGTCCATGATGGTTTAAGGGTATGAATCCTTTGTGTGTACATTTTAATTTCACCATCAATTAAATCCATTTTTTCAACCTCTTTCCAAAAAGGAAAGATTTTCTTTTTGTGGATCTCAAGAAATTCATCTTCATTCTCAGGATTTACTTTGTAGTAGCTTTCTTCTATAACAAATTGGTACTTCTCTTTTTGAGCGAAGGTGTGGCTTATCGGGCAAATTAAGGTTGTGGATAAAATTATGATAACCAAAAAAAGAATTTTCTTCATCTATCACCTCCGTTCATTAAGGGTTCGATTTTAGTTTAGAGTCTATAAGCCAATTGTAGCTGAATTCTCATTTGTCATTGATTTATAGTACTTTCTCAAAATAAAGTCTAGAAGGCTTGGTGCAATAGCGTTTATTACAATTAGTAATCTCGCAAGGGGAAAAGGAAGCACCTCAGTCTTTGGATTCTCAGCGCATTTTACGATTGCTTGGGCAACCTGCTGAGCTGACTGAGTGAACATTGTTGGAAGTTCAAACCTCCTTCCGGTCTTATTTTTCAGGACGTCGAAGAACTCTGTTTTAGTTGTGACTGGATAAACCAAACTTACATGGATATTTGTTCCTGTGAGCTCAATTCTTAGAGCTTCTGAAATTGCATTCATAGCAAACTTGGTGGCACAATATGCACCCATAAATGGAAAGCCACGCTTGCCTGCTACAGAAGAAATATTTATTATGTGTCCGCTTCCTTGCTTTCGCATGTGAGGAAGGGCCGCTTTAATTGCGTAAAAGGGTCCCATAAAATTTACTCCAAAAATCTCACGCATATCATCTGCAGAGGTTTCTTCAATTGGGGCAAACTGACCGAAACCGGCATTATTTACAAGAATATCAACTTGTCCAAAGCGTTCTAGTACCCTCTCGACCATACTATCTACCTGGTCTTGATCAGATACATCTATAGGTAGTATCAAGGCTTCGCTTCCTAATCCGTTTATTTCCTGTGCAACTTCTTGAAGTTTATCCTCTCTTCTTGAGGCGAGTGCGATTTTTACACCCTTTCGAGCAAACAAAAATGCTGTTTCACGTCCTATTCCACTCGATGCGCCAGTGATAATTGCTACTGAGTGTTCGAGATTCTTTCTCATTTTGTTGCTCGATCTTAGCAAGTAGGGGCGTATTGCAATACGCCCCTACAAACTTCGTTCCTCTCGATGACCGACTTCCATGCGCACTTTAGAAAAATCAAATCGGTATAAGAACTATTTTATAATCCATTTTACATCAAAAGGGGTTTTAGTTACAGGTATATTTATGGCATAAAGCTTGCAACACAATACTATCTTCCCTTGTTTGCATACTTTAAAGCCGAGAAAATAAATGATTGAACTATTACTGGTAACACCTTTTACTATTTTTTTCACATGGTTTCTAATTACAAATACGAATAGAATCAAGAAAATTGAGGAGGTAGAAATCTTAGATACACCACTAAATGAAACCCATTCCATATCAATTATCGTTCCTATGAGAAACGAGGAAAAAAATGTCGAGCGATGTATAACTAGCTTAATGAACCAAAACTATCCTAGATATGAAGTTATTGCTGTGGATGATATGTCAACGGACAATACACCTACTATATTGGAGGATCTATCAAATAAGTATCCAAATCTAAGGCTTGTAAGCGGTTCTTCTCCACCTCAAGGCTGGGTGGGGAAGACATATGCGCTCTGGCAGGGTGTTAGGGTAGCGGTAGGGGAGTGGCTCCTTTTTATTGATGCTGATACTTATTCAAATCCTTATACACTCAGGTCAGTTGTTTATTACGCAGAGAAGCATAAAGTTGATATGCTCTCGCTTTATCCATTTCAGGAACTATACACCTTCTGGGAGCGAGTAATTCAGCCGATTATCTTTGCATCGATAGCTAGTGCTTTACCACATGATAAGGTTAATAACCCTAACTTAAAAGAGGCTTTTGCAATCGGTCAGTTTATTCTTATACGCCGCGAGGTGTATGATGCAGTTGGGGGACACGAATCAATAAGGGATAGGATAGTGGAAGATCTAGCCTTAGCTAAACTTGTAAAAGGAAAAGGTTATAGTCTTCGAATAGCAGGTGGAAGAAGTTTGATAAAAACAAGAATGTATACTAGCTTACATGAGATATGGGAGGGTTGGACAAAAAATTTGTTTCTCGGCATTGAGAAAAATTGGAGGCGTCTTATCTGGTCTATATTCATACTTTTTTCATTGGGGTTATTACCAATTTTTCTTTTTGTAAAATCTGCTTTCGGTTTTTCCTTAAGTAAAGGTTTGGTCAATACAATTATTTTAATAGAAAGCTCTTGGCTTATATTTTTGAACGTATATGTGGCATGGGAAAGTGCGAAGACTTATAGAATTCCCGCTTACTATGCTATTTCCTTTCCTATTAGCGCTGGATCTTTTATCTTAATCATGCTTTTTTCAGCCTTTAAGGTTATAAGCGGAAAAGGGGTTACGTGGAAGGGAAGGAGATACGTTGTGAAGACCATCATTTGATTTTGAGTTATATATATGGAAAATTTATCAATAATCATTTTGAATATTGTTTAATAATTGAAAGGGTAGTTAATAAATATTTAGGTAGGATTCTAACTCTATAAAGAAGAAAGGTTCAGCAAAAATGATAAACGGGTTATTTTTTGTTTTACAGATTGCGGAAGGTGGAGAGGTAAATGAGGTTAAGGTCATTAACCTTATTAATACGGCCGGACCAGTAGTCAAGATAGTTCTTTTATTGCTTTTTTTTATGTCTTTGATTTCTTGGGTGATTATATTCTCTAAGCTTTTTATACTTAGAAGAGCATCAAAGGAATCTGAGAAGTTTTTAGATTCATATCAGAATAGCAGTAACCTTGGTAATCTCTACTCGTCAACAAGGCATATTAAGGGTTCGACTGCTGAGCTTTTTAGAGCTGGGTACACAGAGCTTCTCAAGCTTAGAAGATCTAGAACTAATGAACCAAGCAGCAACCCTGAGTTGAAAACCAATCCTGAGGCGGTTGCAGCTGAACTTGGGGTTGTAGAACTTGTAGAAAGAGCAATGAAAAAAACAATGTCATCAGAGGTATCAAGGCTTGAGGGCTCGCTTATCTTTCTTGCTACTACTGGAACCACAGCTCCCTTTATCGGTCTCTTTGGAACAGTCTGGGGAATAATGACTTCTTTTATAGGTCTTGCTAGCCGCGAGGGCGTGCCAACCCTTCAGGCTGTAGCCCCTGGAATTGCTGAGGCTCTGATTGCTACTGCTATTGGTCTTGCTGCTGCAATTCCAGCGGTTGTTGCTTATAATTATTTTGTAAACAGGGTAAGAAGAATATCTGTCGAGATGGAGAATTTTTCAGCCGAGTTTCTAAATATAGTAGAGAGATACCTTGCAAAGATTTAGGGGTAATCCAATATGGGTATGAAAAGTAATAATGAAAGAGGTACATTACTTTCGGAGATCAATGTAACGCCTTTTGTTGACGTTATGCTTGTGCTCCTTGTAATTTTTATGGTTACGGCGCCAATCCTATATCAGGGTGTGGATGTCAATCTTCCTAAGATTGAGTCAAAACCTATGCCAGCAGCCGAGCGGGAAAGAAAGGTTGTCGTGACAATTAATGACAAAGGGGAAATCTTTATAGAAAAGGGGAAATATTCATTAAGTCAGCTTAGAGTTGAGATTAGAAAGCTTATAATAAATCAAGGGAAAAGAATAGAAGATGGAGATGTATTTCTTAGAGCGGATGCCGATGTTCCTTACGGGGATGTGATGGAGGTGATGGCGGAGATAAAAAAGGCAGGTGTAAAAAAACTAGGGCTTGTTACAGAGCCGCTATCATCTAATAGCTCTCAAACTAGACAGAAAAAATGAGTGCATCTAAAGATGGGATTTCAGGGGTTTCTTGGTTTTGGGGGATAGTCCTATCGCTTTCCCTTCACATTGTCATTTTTTTAGTGGCTATCTTCTGGGGATTTGGACCTATGTACTCAGGAGAACCCGAGTCCATAGAAGGGACTTTGGTCTCCATTTCCGAACTTGGACAACCGGGTGGGGAGGTGGCTACCAAAAAAGAGGAAGTAAAGCCACAAGTACCTGAGACAAAGGAAGAACCTACAAAGGTTGAAGAAAAAAAGCCTGAAGAGAAGATTCAAGTTTCTAAGCCAGAGAAAAAGGAACCTCAAGAAGAACCAAAAAAAACCGAATTAAAAAAAGAGGAAACTCCAAAAGAGAAACCTAAAGAAGATGAGACAATAGTACTACAAGAGAAGAAAAAGGAGAAAAAGGAAATAGCTAAAAAACCGGAGCCTACTGAACCTCCTAAGACAAAGCCGTCAAAAGAAATTGAGAAGAAAAAGGAAGCTTTTAAAGAGGTAAAGAATAGCGAAGAGGAAATGAATAAAGTGATCAAGGAGATACGGCAACAAAAACTTCTTAAAGAACTTAAAGATAAAAGAGTAGCCAGTTCGGATTCTTCAGGAGAACAAAAAGGGATTCAGCAAGGTGCTGGCTATTCAACTGGCGGATCGAGCGGCGGTTCTTCAGGTGTAGTCGCTGAGCTATTTGTGAGAAGGGTTCGTGAGGAAATAAGAAGCAATTGGGCGATTCCTGAAAACATTCCTATTGATGGCTCCCTTAAAGCAGTGATAGTTTTCAAACTCGATGAGAGAGGAAGGCCATCTGATGTTAAGGTAGATATACCATCAGGAAATACAGCATTTGATGATTTTTGTGTCAAGGCTATACGTAGAGCTTCGCCATTAACTCCTCCGCCTTCTGAGCTTCTCGAAGAGGCAAGGAATGAAGGATTGGAAATTACCTTTACTAACGATTCGTGATGAGCAAATTAAAAATCAAATTTATACTAACCCCAATGTCAGTTTTTTATATTTTTGTCTTAAGATAAAATTATTTTAATGGGAAATTAAAACATGGATCTTATTCTTGTTCGTCATGGAGAGACTGAATGGAATCGAGTAGGTAGATGTCAAGGGTTTTCTGACACGGAATTGAACAATAATGGTAGGGAACAGATTAGGGAGTTAGCTAAATCTTTGATGAATGAATCTATTTCTGCCGTTTATTCGAGCGATCTAATAAGGGCGCTCGACACAGCAAATGCGATTGCTCATCACCACAATCTTACAGTTGAGGTTGATCCTGATTTAAGGGAGTTGAATCAGGGTGATTTTGAAGGGCTTACATTTGTTGAGATAAGAGAAAAATATTCACCTCTCTTAAATAAGTGGGTTGAGAGTCCCGAGGTTGTAAAACTCCCGGGAGGAGAATCGCTCAAAGAGCTTCAAGAAAGGGCTTGGAGAGCTATTGAGAGAATATATATAAAACACCAGAATCAAACTGTTGTTGCTGTAAGCCATAACCTAACAATAATCACCCTTCTTTGTAAATTCAAAGGTATAGGACTAGAGGAATTTCGGAGCTTTAAACTCAGAGCTGCCTCGAAAAATACAATACTATTTAGAAATGGCCATTTTAATGTTAATGTCCTTAATGACGTATCACATCTAAGACAGGAGCTCCTCACGGAGCAATAGTGTTTAAACTGAACCTCAAGCTATAATCATTAAGCCATTTGTTGTTAGTCCAAAAATAATTATGTAGTTTGTTAGTTTAGATGAAAGAAGAGGTTCAAAAAATAGTAGCCGAGTCAGTAAATATTTTAAGAAGAAGAAACTATTTTGAATCTACTTCTCGAGAGATTGAAATAACAATTCCTAAAAGAAGAGAATTTGGTGATTTCTCAACGAATATAGCTATTATTCTTGCTAGTGAGCTAAATAAGAACCCCCATGAAGTCGCAGAGCTCATAATAGATAATATACCTCTTGAGGGAAGGGATCTATTTAAAAAGATAGAGATTGCAGGGCCAGGCTTTATAAATTTCTTTATAAACGAAAAAGCCATTACCAGTAGACTCATGGAAATAGAAAGATTAGGAGAAAACTATGGGAAATCTAATCTTGGTATGGGAGAAAAGGTGCTTGTAGAGTTTGTAAGCGCAAATCCAACTGGGTACCTTCATATGGGTCATGCGAGAAATGCGGCTGTTGGAGATGCGATTTCTAATATTCTAAATGCGGTCGGTTATGATGTAATAAGAGAATTTTATATTAATGATATAGGGAGGCAGGTGGAACTTCTAGGTCTCTCTGTTTATAGAAGGTACGAGGAGCTTTTTGGAATTAAGGAAGAATTTCCAGTGGATGGGTACTGGGGTGAATATATAAAGGATATTGCTAATGAAATAAGGGATAAAAGGGGGAAAGAGCTACTTGTTGACGGAGCCTTCGAGCAGGAAGCCATAGATTATTGCAAGGATTATGCTAAGGATAGGCTTCTTGGGGAAATAAAAAAGGACTTAAATGATTTTGGGGTGGCTTTTGACAATTGGTATAGTGAACAAAATGAACTTCATAAAGCACCTCCTGAATTTAGAGGTGGAAACAGGATCGGTGCAATAAAAAATGAGTTGTTGTTAAGGGATGCTTTGGAAGAAAAGGATGGCGCGCTTTGGTTTAGAGCTTCTGAGTTTGGAGAATCTCAGGATTGGGTGCTTATAAGGAAGGACGGTACGTCTACATATTTTTTTTCTGACATCGCTTATCACTATGATAAAATTAAGAGGGGATTTAAAAGACTTATAGATGTGTGGGGAGCTGATCATCATGGGCACTTTTCGCGTCTTTTAGCGGCACTTAGAGCATTAACGCTTAATGATTTCTCGCTTGAGGTTATTCTTATACAGTTTGTTAGGCTCATAAAGGACGGACAAGAAATCTCTATGTCAAAACGCGCTGGCAGCTATTTAACAATGCGTGAGGTTATGGAAGAGGTAGGGCGTGATGTAATGCGCTTTTTTCTCCTCATGCGAGGCTCAGAAAGCCATCTAGACTTCAACCTAGATTTGGCAAAGCAGGAGTCGAGCGAGAACCCTGTGTACTATATTCAGTATGCTTATGCTAGAATTGGAAGCGTGTTGGAAAAAGCGAAGGAAAGGGAATTATCACCCTCAAAAGAATTTTTGAATCTCCTGAGTCACCCTGAAGAAATTGATATTATAAAAAAACTCTTAACATTTCCGGAATTAGTCAGGGAGAGCGCACTCTCTCTTGCACCACACAAGTTAGTATTTTATTTGCAAGAAATTGCGTCAAATTTTCATGTTTATTACAACAAAATTAGAATTATCAGCGAAGACCCGGAGCTGAGTTTAGCCCGCCTTTATTTTGTTAATTGTATAAGAACGGTTATCAGAAATGGGCTTAGGCTACTGGGTATTACTACACCTGAGAGGATGTGAAAAATGGCAGATACTGAGAATAACCCTAGCAATCGTCAGATTGTATATCTTTTCCTTGGTTTTGTTATTTTATTTATTTTTACGTTTAGTCTTGGTGTGATTGTGGGAAGGGGGCTCGGAGGTTCTGGGACAGAAATAACAAGCGAAGAAGTGCCTCCAAAAACCTCAGGTAAAGACGTTCAAGAATCTGAGGAAACAACTCAGATAATTACAGGTAAGGAATTACCAAGTGAAAGCCCCACTGCTCCTATTCAGGAGGAAATGATTGAGGTTGAGGAAGAAGTAAATATTCAAATACCTCCAAGTGGGCCTTTTGAAAAGCAAATTGAAACCAAGACAGATAAACCTACAAGCGGTGAGTTATTATCTGAAAAACCACTTCCTACTGTTGAACCAATAGAAAAGAAATCCCAATTAGAAACCAACAAAGTAGAGCCTATAAAAAAAGATATAGCTGCTTTACCTGCTATCCCACCTACCCCAGTTGCACCGGCAGTAAAGGAACCTGAGTTAGAAAAAAAAGAGATTGAGGCGAAAATAACTCCAACCCCATCACCTATTGAAAAGCAAACAAAATTAGAAACCAAAAAGGTAGAACCCATTAAAAAAGATATAGCTGCGTTACCCGCTATTCAACCGGGGGGAAGATACACAATTCAAATAGGTGCCTTTCAAAAAGAGGAAGAGGCAAAACAGATTGTTAATAACCTGAAGTCTAAGGGATACCCAGCATTTATAAAAACGGCAGAGGTTCCTGGAAAGGGCACATGGTATAGGGTTAGAATAGGGACGTTTACCACAAGAGTGACGGCTAAACTCTATGCGAATAATTTGAAGAACCTTGAGCCGTCTATAAAATTCGTGTTTATCACAGTTAATAATTGAGGTTTTAATTGTATGGAAGCGATAAATAATGTTATATCTGCTATAGAGGCTTTACAGCATATAAATGATCTGATTTATCTGTTTTGGTAAAATCTTATAAAAATGTTTTATGTATAAAAGATAAAACGATTTAAATTTCTTTTTAAAGGTAAAGGTTAAACATATTTTTGGAAAATCACCTGATTAATGGAGTCTCTAAGTTATGTCTACGCCGGAGGAAGTAGTAGATAGAGCTAAAGGTGGCAAAGGCCCCTCAGCATCAAAACTTCTTGGACGTGAGATTAAAACTTGGTGGATACTTTTAATGCGCCCGATTGAAGACTATCTAATTGATAAGAAGGTCCATCCTAATGTTCTCACGGTTACATCATTGATAGTTTCTGCAATTGCAGGGTTTTTATTCTATAAGGGGTGGATTTTTTTTGCTGGAATAATTCTTCTTACAGGCTCAAACTTTGACATGCTTGACGGACGTATAGCAAGGGCACAGGGCTTAAGCAGTGAGCACGGTGCTTTTTTTGATTCCTGCTTGGATAGGTTTGCGGAGATATTTATATATTTAGGTCTCCTTTGTTACTTTCATACTAGTCTCTTTTCATATGCTGTTTTTCTCATTCTAGGCACAACTACAATGGTAAGTTATACGAGGGCAAGAGCAGAAGGCTTGGGTGTTGATTGCGAAGTCGGTATAATGCAGAGAACGGAAAGAATCGTCTATTTGGGTGCGTTTTCAGTTTTTAACCTTTTTGGCAATTTGGCAACCTCTGCATTTGGATATAAACCTGGTGACTACTTACTTAAGTTTGCCTTGGCATTGATTTTAATATTTTCTTCTTACACAGCTATTGAGCGGATGATTCATGTTATGAAGCGACTTAAGGAAAGAGAAGGCAAAAAAAGAGAATAATTATGTAACTAAACCCAATTTAAGATCAAGCTCTATTGATTAAGCCCCTTTTTAGATTATATCAAGGCTAATCTAAGGCAGAGTCAAAAAAAAAATAAATAAGAAATTAGTATACTAACTAAGATTGGCTATTATCTTTAATTTCCTTATCGAATATTGTTCTTTCCTTTATTCTGCTTGCCTTTCTTGAAAGTCCTCTCAGGTAATAGAGCTTTGCTCTTCTTACCTTTCCTTTTCTTTTAACATCTATCTTTTTCACTAGAGGCGAATGTAGAGGGAAGATTCTTTCAACTCCTACACCATAAGAAACCTTTCTTACAGTGAAAGTCTCTCTTGAACCGCCACCTTTTTTGGCAATCACAACGCCTTCAAAGACTTGTATTCTATCCCTATCTCCTTCTTTGATTATGTAATGCACAGCTACCGTGTCACCTGGACGAAATGATGGTAAACCCTTTCTCATAGTAGCCTTTTCAATTTCATCAATAACATTCATTTCCGTTTCTCCTTTTTCATCTTTTAACTGAGTAACCTATCGAGTATAATAGCCGCGGCACTTCTTACCGAGAGATGATTATAATCTGTTAGTCCCTCTACCGGCTTAAGAACGTAATCAGAGCTTTCGATGATCTCATTAGCAATACCCCAGCCAGTGCCGAATAGTATTAGATAGGGTTCATTTCCTAAAAGGATCCTTTCTTTAAGTTCCGTGTATCCTATCATATTCTCTCTTGGTCTTCCGTCAGTCACAACAACCTTTGGTCTTAGACCTTCTATACTTTCAATATCTTTCAAAGCCTCATCTAGTGAGCTTTTTATCTTAACAAGGCTCAGTGCTTCATTTCTTGTAGGATTATAGGAAACACCCGGTCCCTCCATCCAGTGCCATATCACTCTTTTAACTAGCTCTCTTTGCTCTTTAACAGGATGAATAAGAAAAAAATCTTTCACTCCATAAGTCTTGCCCGCCCTTGCTATATCATGAACGTCGAGGTTCGTAAAAGCGGTAGTGATAATTTTAAGGTCTTTATTGTAAATGGGATAATGAATTAAGGCAATATATACTTTGAAATAATGTGGATTCTCTTTTTTGAGCTGATTTATTAATTTTATATCTTCGAGATTGAGTCTAGCTTTATCTATTAAATCCGGTCTTCGAAAAAATGTCCTTTTTATACTTTCTCCTCTTCTCCACTTTTCAATCTCCTTATGATTTCCTGAAAGTAGAATTTCAGGAACGGTTTTTCCTTTGTAGGTCTCGGGTCTTGTGTACTGTGGGTGTTCTAGAAGCCCTTCTTTAAATGAATCATCGTAGGGTGATGCTTCGTTTCCGAGAACACCAGGGATAAATCTTGATACTGCATCTATAATTATAGAGACAGCGTATTCTCCTCCTGTAAGAACATAATCACCAATTGAAATTTCCCTATCTACGTAGAGTTCTCTAACTCTTTCATCCACCCCCTCGTACCTTCCTGAGATTAAGATTAGCTGTTCATATTTAGAAAGCTCTCTTGATATTTTATCTGAGAACCTTTCTCCTTGTGGTGTAGTAAGAATAACAAGAGATTTCAAACCACATGTTTTTACTGCTTCCAAAGCACTGCCAAGAGGCTCAGGCTTTATTACCATACCGCTTCCACCGCCGTATGGGTTATCATCTACTGTTCTGTGTTTATCCGCAGTGAACCTTCTTATGTCGTGGATGTTTATTTTTATAAGCCCATTCTCCTCGGCTTTTTTCAGGATTCCAAGGGAAAAGAAGGACTTAAAGAATTCTGGGAAAATAGTAAGAATATCGTATCTCATATAGGGTCTTAATAAAAATAGGAAAGATTTATAAATGCATTAGTGTCAACTTGAGCAAAATCCTGGATACGATGGTAAGGGTTTGATTAATCAAACCCAAGGATAAGTTGGCTTTCCAACCCATTGCCTTTCGGCTGAGCTCACGACGAAGCCAATAGGGATTAGTAATTCCCAGCTATCCTCGCCTGATTGGCATTCGGATAACACTTTAATCATCTCTAATTGTTTGACCAAGGCTCGCGAACATCCCTACAAAGATCTTAATAATATTTTAATCTAGAAGTCCTTTCAAAGGAAAGATAACTATTCGCGAGTCTTCAAGGTTTATTTCTCTTACTATTGTGTTAATCATTGGGATTAGGTGTTCCTTGCTTTCGTCCTTAACTATAAGAAGGGTTTGCGATACCCTTTCAATTAAATCTTCAACCTTACCTACATATTTATCCTCAGTAGTATAAACTCTAAGTCCAATTAGTTGAAACCAGTAATATTCATTCTCTTCTGTTTCTGGAAGGTCAGAGGCCTCAACCAATACAATGCATCCTTGAAGTTCCTCTGCAGCATCAACTGATTTAATGCCTTCAAGCTCTACTATGGCTGAGTGTTTCTCTAGCCTCCTTCTTGCGATTTTAAACTCGAGGGGTTTTTCTTCCCGGTTTTTTTGTATAAAGATCCTTCCGATTCTCGAAAGGTTTTCTAACTTTCTGCTAAACGGGAATATTCTAACTTCCCCAGAAAGCCCATGTATTTTTGAAACCCTTCCAAAGGGGATGAGACCCAATTCCGCCTTTTTGAATGGTTTTCTATTCAAGAATCTCAAGAACCGCCCGCTTTCTTATCTTGGCAGCAGCAGCGCTTAGTATAATCCTTATGGATTTAGCTGTTTTTCCCTGTTTTCCAATAATCTTCCCTAAATCCTCTTGGGCAACCTTTAGCTCTAACACCGATGTCTGCTCACCAGCAACCTCCCTAACCTCAACCTTCTCAGGGCTGTCAACAAGCGATTTCGCGATGTAGATCACAAGCTCCTTTAGATTCTCCATATCGTTTACCTCCTGGTTTTTAGAAACCTTATTCTGCTCTGACATCTGATTCTAACTCAGTTCTTACATGAGTTTTGATAGAAGTTTCTCTACCCTTTCTGTAGGTTTTGCACCACGCTCTATCCAACTCTTTACCCTTTCGATATTTACCTGAAGTGTTTGAGGGCTCTTTCGTGGGTCAAAATAACCTAAAATTTCCAAAAACTTTCCATCACGGGGAGAACGTGAATCGGCAGCAACAATCCTGTAAAATGGCTGCTTGTTTGATCCCTTCCTTGTAAGTCTTATTTTAACCAAAAGTATTTTTACCTCCTTATGATAAAACAATCACCAATGACCATATTACAAATCACAAACAAATCCAAAATTCCAAATTTCAAACTTATTTGTAACTTAGAGTTTGGTACTTGTTTGTAATTTGGTGCTTGTGATTTGGATTTTGTAGTTTCATTAGCTACATATACCTCATCATTCTCTTCGCAAGCTTTCCCATTTTTCCCATGTTTTTCATCATATCACGCATCTGCACGTAGTTTTTAATAACACGGTTTGTGTCTTCAACCTTTGTACCGCTTCCCTTTGCGATCCGTTTGCGCCTGCTTCCGTTTAGTATCGTATGACTCCTTCTCTCTTTAAGGGTCATAGAATCAATAATGGCAATCGTTTTCTTAATCTCTTTCTCGGCCATCTCTAGGGCCTTAGGGTTCTTAGCAATCTGCTTCATCCCAGGAATCATTTCTGTCATGCTATCTAGAGTGCCCATCTTACGTATCGCAATCATAGCTTCTCTAAAATCTTCTAATGAGAACTCATTCTTTAGAAGCTTTTTTGCCATCTCCTCCGCTTTTTTCTCTTCAAAGGCGACCTGGGCCTTCTCAATAAAAGTAAGAACATCGCCCATTCCTATAATTCGGGAGGCAATTCTCTCAGGGTAAAACACCTCTAGAGCCTCTAGTTTTTCTCCAACTCCAAAGAACTTTATTGGTTTTCCGGTTACAGCCTTAATCGAAAGGGCAGCCCCGCCTCTTGCATCGCCATCCATTTTTGTAAGTATTATTCCATCGATATCGAGAGCTTCGTTAAAACTAGTTGAGACGTTTACAGCATCCTGACCCGTCATTGCATCAGCAACAAGAAGTATCTCATGTGGATTTATCTCAGCCTTTATCCTTCGTAGTTCATCCATGAGTTCTTCATCAATATGAAGTCTTCCTGCAGTGTCAATTATTACGACATCATAGCTGCTGTAGGTAGCTGAAGAAACAGCATCCTTACAAATATCAACTGGATTATTCCCTTGCTGAGAGTCGTAAACACCAACTCCAATTGTTTCAGCTAGCACCTTAAGCTGTTCTATAGCGGCAGGTCTATAAACATCTGCAGGAACAAGGTATGGCTTCCTTTTCAGATTCTCTTTAAGTAATTTTGCTAGCTTTGCAGCGGTTGTGGTTTTTCCTGAGCCCTGAAGTCCTACTAGCATTATAGCTACGGGAGGAGTAGCCCTGAGGTCGAGATCAGAGCTTTCTTCTCCTAAGATTCTGACAAGCTCTTCGTGGACGATTTTTATGAACTGTTGGCCGGGGGTGAGGCTCTCAATCACTTCTTGACCGAGAGCTCGATTTTTAACTGATTCTATAAAATCCTTGACTACCTTAAAGTTTACATCTGCTTCAAGCAGGATAAGACGGACCTCACGAAGTGCATCCTGGATATTATTTTCGCTTAGTTTTCCATAGCCTCTTATTTTCTTTAAGGTTGAACTTAGCTTTTCAGAAATCCCCTCAAACATAGCCGCTTAGATATACTACTCCTCTCTAGTCTAATTAGAATCTTAATGACTAGCATAACCTACGTCCAATGTCAAATAAAACGTGGTGTTTACATATTGTATGCGCTAGGTTTCTAGGATCGTAATAATCTGCAGAGCAGTAAATAATTTTAAAGTAAGGATTATTAATGCAATCTCAAGATTTTGGATTAGAAACATTTTATTGCCCGATCGATAATACGGAGTAATGGCAGTGCCATTGGATGTAGTTTTCTGGCGCTTAAAAATGGTTAGTTCTACTATGGTTAATGGACATATCCATTTTCTTTATACCATTCAATCGTTTTTCTTAATGCATCTTCTAGAGGTGTAAAATTTAATCCCAATTCTTCTCTCGCTTTTCTATTTTCTCCAATAGCTCCGATTTCCATTGCTCTAATAGCATCTGAAGCAAGCCTTGGCGGCTTTTCCGTAAAGATTGATTTTAACTCTGAAATATATGCGATTAACTTAATTAAAGATGGCGATATTCGCTTTTGGGGAAGAGGAACTCCTGTAATTTTATTTATAAGCTTGAAAACTTCTCCTAACTTGATATTGTCTCCAACCAGTATGTATTTCTCTCCGATTTTCCCCTTTTCTGCCGCAATTATGTGACCCTCTACAGTGTCATCAATATAAACAAGTGGAACTATGCTATCTTCAAACAATAGTGCTTCAAGCTTTCCGTTAAGAAGTTCTATAATTGTTCTTCCAAAGGTTTTTAGGTCGCCTGGGCCAATTACTACACCCGGGTTTAGAATAACAACTGGTAGTCCGTATTCTCTGTAAATTCTGAGAACTTCCCTTTCAGCAAGGAACTTCGACCTTCCATAATGGCTCTCAAAATCCCTTTTGTGTTCTTTCTCTTCTGTGGCAATTTCTCCCTTAGGTTGTCTTATAGCAGCAAGGCTGCTCGTGTAAACGACCTTTTTAACACCTTCATTAAGCGCTTCAATCAATATGTTTTTTGTACCCTCAACGTTGATTTTATAATAGAGGCTTTTATCCGGAAGCCACCAGCGGGAAACGTTACCGAGATGATAAAAGATATCAGAGCCTTTCATAACACCTTTGAGCAATGTTTTGTCCATCACATCCCCTATTATAATTTCTACTCCGAGTTTCATTAATTCCTCAACATTACTCGAATCTCTAGCAAGAGCTTTGACACTTGCCCCATCTCGAATGAGTCTTTTTACTAAATGACTTCCTATAAATCCGGTACCTCCTGTTACAAATACCTTCAAAAGTTCACCTCAGATGTTTGAATACGTTTAAGTTTATAACATGTATAAAATTTTTTCATGCTCAAACTGCGCTTAAAAACTTTCCCGAATTATTTAGAGTCTGCAAGTGGATTTTCAACTCAACAGTTCCGTGTAGTTTACTAGAGGGTTTCCACGGTCATCACAATGACGGCACGATTTGTCATTCCGAACGTAGTGAGGAATCTAGATCTCTCACGTGCGTTCGAGATGACATCTAGTGTCAGATTGCTTTGTCATGGAGTTTATCGTTCGACTGAGCTCACGACGAAGTTCTGAGCAAAGGTCCCCCGGTTAAACCGTGGGAAGAGCTCCTCGCAATAACAAAAGGGAATGTCTCTTTATATGCCGATAGCAGCTTGCCGCAAGGTATTTCATTAGTTTTTAATTGTGTAAGGTAAATATAAAAAGCAGGTGATATATGGATCAAGATTGGTCAAATTATACTTCTAGATCTAAATATTTCTTTCTAAAGAATTATGACTTTCCTTCATTTGACTCTTTAGGAGAAAGTATATCCGTTCAAACTCCTGACGGGGGACTACCCCTTTATCAAAAAGCGCCCCTACCAATGTCCAAGTAAAACTCTTTTCATCAATTTCAACGCCATTTTGTTTGAGGATTACCAGTATAGCATCTACAGCCTCCTGAGCTGAGTAATCTCCGTATTCGTCCCTGAAATTCATCTCTATCCTCCGTTAAGATAGGCTAATTATATCGCTTAAATAATATCTCCCCTAATGCCTAGGGTTTATATAATTTATTGGAATACTTGTCAAGTCCTATTTTTTAGACGTAATCAAAACCAAATTTGTTACTTTTTTACTTAAAATGGTTTGAGTTTAGCGAAAAAATGAAGCTTTTATACTTATTCTAAACTATCACCTCAGCATAAGCCATTCTTAAAAATAGAACTTTTGACTTGCTAGGACTTTCTTTAATTCAATATTTGCTTCAAGTTAATGCTTAGTTCTTTTTTATTTTTCTTATCTCATCAAGAAGCGATTCTAATTTATCTACACTTATTTCAAACTCTTCTGAAATCCTCCTAAGCTCGCTTGGAGGTAACTCAACCTCTTCTGGTGATGGCTCGTTTAAAGGAACCTCGGGAACCCACGCTTCACGCCTCACAGAAAGGCGTGCAACATCCCATCTTGAGTAATGACCAAGTGAATCGAAAACGGCTTTTACAGCTTTTATTTGATTTGCATAACACTCGGCATAAAGAATCGCATCCTTTTCAAAATTAGGCTCAACCAAGAATCTCCCAGCTGGATTTACAATAGCGCTCCCACCCGATGCCCAACTATAGTTTATGTGATTGCTATCCCTAATGTAATGCCACCTTTTGGGAAAGTCTTCCGGGGTTAAAAAACCGCATCCGCTAAGGACAAAGGCACCTGCTTCAAAGGCATGGACTCTTATCAATGACTGAAGATTACAAAGCGCTCCTCCCGGACTTGTATCGGCATCGAGTAGCTTAGTTTCGCCCTTTTTCCAGTTTCCAGGCCAGACTGCGATATGAAACTCTTCTCCTCTATGAATCATTGCGGCTCTTATGAGTGTCATGTGGTTTTCCCAGCATATTAGCCCTCCGATTCGACCAATATCTGTATCAAACACCTTAATGTCGCTTGCATCACCCTGGCCCCAGTAGAGTCTCTCTGTGTATGTGGGCATTAATTTTCTATGCCTTCCCATGAAGTTGCCGTCTTTTCCAATAAAAAGAAGCGAGTTGTAAACTGTACAGCTTCCAAGACGGCTGTCTAACTCGTTACAGCCAATAACAACATAGGATCCAGCCTCCTTTGCAGCTTGTCCCAAAATCTCTGTGTCTTTGCTTGGAATTACAACTGAGTTATCTTGAAGTGCAATCATATAGTCTGTCCATTCATGTGGGTTTGTTTCGTAACCAACTGTATAGTAGGCAGGATAGCCAGGGATGAAGGCTTCTGAAAATGCAATAAGCTCTGCACCGTTTCTTCCGGCATCCTTTATTAAATCACAGGCTTTTTCAATTGTCTTCTGCTTATCCATAAATACAGGCGAAGCCTGCACGACGGCCACCTTTACTTTATCTCTACCACCTAGAATCTTTTTGTTCATGTTTGCCCTCTGCTTTTGGGTGTATTTAAAGTATAAGTTATATTATGCTAAAGTTTAAGAAAAAAAGGAAACTGAATGAGTAATATAAGGGATAGAATCAGAGAGGCTGTTTTGAAATCACGGCTTCATAAGGATTTTTCAAACATAACGAACGAACTACTTAAAAACCAGACTGTTGAGGCAATTGAGTTTGCAAATAAGATTATATCTGATGAGGTAGAAGAACTAGCTGAGCAGATTTCTATGCTTATAAAGAAATAACTTTCATAAGCCTTTTTGCTCTGTCAAATGTGATCATGGAAGAAAGCTTTTATGTAGTTATTATACTTCCACCCTGTGGGTTGCTTTGTTTCGGTTGAGGTTGAGTAATTTTAGTTTCTATTAAAGCAAAAAGACGGTTTTTAAGCTCTTCATCATAAGCACAAACACCTGGGATTATGTATCCTAAAAGAGCTATTCGAAGGAAAAATTCAGTGTTAGCACGGAGATATTCTTCTGGAAATTGATTACCATAAATGCGAGAAATATTGGAATAGATAGTTTCCCCAAGCTCATTTGCTAACTCAATTACACTTTTATTTCCTCCTGTTTGCTGATGGGCAGAAACCCCGAGGTTGAACGCCATCAATACCGAGTTCATTGTCCCGCTTGCTTGACCTAAGTCTTGACCCTCCATTTTTCGTTCCTCCTTTCAACTATTCTAACAGCATTATTATTGTGTTCAATAGGTTGCCTTTTTGAATATTTGATTTATCAAGAGATAAAGTGTAAAAAGTATTATTAGAGCTGGTGGTCTAGATGGCAACGAGCAAGCCTGTCCCGAACTCAGTCGAGGGAACTGGTTGCCTACCCAAATCAATTTAAGCGAAAAAATGTATTAATAGTAATATTCCCAAAAGGAGGGAGAAAAGATGGCTAAGGTTCACGGTGGATGGCTTGTAGTAAGAACCTTATATGAACTCGGTGTGCGTGAAATATTCTCACTGAGCGGAGGACACATCAATCCCATCTATGACGCATGTGTGGATTTTGGTATAAGGATTATTGATACTCATCACGAGCAAGCGGCTGCAATGGCAGCGGATGCATTTGGAAGGGTAAAAAGGCAACCAGGTGTTTGTTTAGTCACGGCAGGACCGGGATTCACTAACGCCGTTACAGGAATAGCAGGGGCTTACCTTTCAAATTCCCCATGCCTTCTCCTCTCAGGAAAATCGGGAATCGAGGAAAACGACAGACTACCTCTTCAGGACATTGATCAGCAATCAGTAATAACACCCATTACGAAGTGGGCAAGAACTATCTTTGATACAAAGCGCATACCTGAGTACATTAGCACAGCATATAAAAAGGCGATTTCTGGAAAACCCGGACCCGTGTATTTGGGAATGCCCTATGAGGTTCTTTACGAAAGTTGCAATGAAGAGGAAATAGATCGCTATAACACAATAATTCCCTCTTACAAAGTTGAGGCTGCAAGAGAAGCTATAGCGCAGGCTGTAGAGATGCTTAAATCAGCGCGTAGACCCGTAGCAATTGCGGGAAGTGGTGCATGGTATTCAGGCGCGGATAAAGAACTGATTAGAATCTTAGATAAGGTTAAGATTCCAATATTCACCCTAAATTTTGGGCGGGGAATCGTCTCAGACGACCATCCGCTCTGCTTTGGTGCTGCAAGCCCTTCTGCTCCTGTTGCCTTTAAGAGAATAACCTCTGAGGCTGATTTGATTTTGCTTTTAGGGATCAGGCTAAGCCTCTATATAGGGTTTGGAAGGACTTTTAACCCCGAAGCAAAGATTATTCAGGTGGACATTGATCCGGGAGAAATCGGGAGAAACAGACCTGCAGATTTAGGAATAGTAGGGGACGTAAGCAAGGTACTCTCTCAACTGTCAGATTACGTAGAAAAGCATTCAATAAATCTAAATTACAAATCATGGGTAGATCAGGCAAAAGCATGGCGCGAAGATGAGTGGAAGAAGGTAGAAGAGATAAGAAACTCTAATAAAACCCCAATACATGCACTTAGGGTTATCAAGGAGGTAGAAGATGTGCTAGGGGAAGATGGAATGCTTGCAATTGACGGCGGTGACACACAGGTCTGGACTGATACGACTTATCGCGTGACAAAGCCCGGCCATTACGTAAAGGGTGGCCCGCTTGGCTGTATGGGAGTAGGTGTTCCTTTCGCGATAGGGACGAAAGTGGCTTGTCCAGACAAGCAGGTTGCGCTTATTAGCGGGGACGGCGCAATAGGTATGAACTTTATGGAGTTTGAAACGGCAATAAGACATAAAATTCCTTTTGTAACAGTTGTCTGTAACGATCAATCCTGGGGAATGACAAAGCATCAGCTATGGATTACTTACGGGAGGGAACGCCCAACAGTAGGAGTAGACCTTCCTCTTATTCCATTTCATGAAATGGTGAAGGTTTTAGGTGGATATGGAGAGTTAGTGACTGAACCTGCTCAGATTCACGGAGCATTAATCCGTGCATTTTCTTCTGGTGTTCCTGCGCTTCTGAACGTTACAACAGACCCCGAAGCGATAAGTCCGGCGACTTATGCACTTACCCAGATGATGATGCCAAAGAAGAAATAATGTAGGGGCAACCCTTGCGGTTGCCCTTTATGCCTATTCTGGGCGAACACGAGGTTCGCCCCTACATTATCACGTCTTCAGCACTGCTAAAAACGCTTCTTGAGGGATTTCGATTTTCCCGATTTGCTTAAGACGTTTTTTCCCTTCTTTCTGCTTTTCTAATAGTTTTCTCTTCCTTGTAATGTCTCCACCGTAGCACTTTGCTGTAACGTCTTTTCTTACGGGTTTTACAGTTTCTCTTGCGATTACCCGATTTCCGATTGCAGCTTGTAGGGCAACCTCAAAAAGCTGCCTTGGAATTAACTTCCTTAGTTTTTCTACAAGCTCTTTTCCTCTATCATAGGCTTTTTCTTTGTGGACTATTATTGATAGCGCATCTACAGGGTCACCATTAATGAGGACATCGAGCTTAACAAGCTCAGAAGTCTTATAACCGATTAGTTCATAGTCCATTGACGCATAGCCACGAGAGACTGATTTAAGTCTGTCAAAGAAATCAAACATTATCTCAGAAAGTGGAAGCTCATATTCTACGATAACCCTATCCTGAGTTATGTATTTGATGTTCTTCTGGGTTCCTCGCCTGTTTTCACAGAGATCGAATATTGCTCCAAGATAAGCGCTCGGTGTGTGTAACATTACGAGGACGTATGGCTCTTCTATAGTCTCTATTTTCTCAGAAGACGGGAGTTTACTAGGGTTGTCAACGTAAATCTCTTCACCTTTCGTATCTGTAACCTTGTAGATAACAGTTGGGGCTGTAGAAATAAGCTCAAGTTCAAATTCTCTTTCTAGTCTTTCCCTTACAATTTCCATATGAAGTAGACCAAGAAATCCGCAACGAAATCCAAATCCTAGCGCAAGAGAAGTTTCGGGTTCATAAATGAAAGCAGAGTCGTTTAATCGGAGTTTCTGAAGGGCGTCACGGAGTTTATCATATTCTCCGGGGTCTATTGGATAAAGACCGCTAAACACCATAGGTTTCATCAATCGAAATCCAGAAAGCGGAGCGTCAGTAGGTTTTAAAGCGTCGGTAATTGTGTCTCCTACTTTTGCTTCGCTTATCTCTTTTATTGCTGCGGTTACGAATCCTACTTCACCTGCAGAGACCTCATCTACTTCTAATGCTCTTGGCGCGAAGATTCCTAGCTTCTTTACTTCATAGGCTTTGCCAGTTGACATGAGTTGAATCTTCATACCGAGTTTGATTCTTCCTTCGAATACCCGTACAAGCATCACAACACCCTGGTAGGAATCAAACCAGCTATCGAAGATTAGGGCTTTAAGTGGAGAATCCCCACTACCAAGAGGCATCGGGATTTTCTTTACTATAGCTTCTAGGATGTCCTTTGTACCGATCCCTTCTTTTGCGCTTGCAAGGATTGCCTCTTCTGCACTTATACCGATTGCTTCTTCTATCTCCTTCTTAACTCTTTCCGGGTCAGCGGCTGGTAGGTCAATCTTGTTTATAATAGGAATGAGTTCGAGTCCTGAGTCTGATGCAAGATAAGCGTGTGCAAGTGTTTGGGCTTCAACACCTTGGGAGGCATCAACTACAAGGAGAACACCCTCACAAGCCTCAAGGCTCCTCGAGACCTCGTAGCTGAAATCCACATGACCGGGGGTATCTATAAGATTAAATTCGTAAGTGATTCCATCGTCTGCTTTGTAGTTAATCCTCACAGCCTGAGCTTTGATTGTTATTCCGCGCTCCCTTTCTAATTCCATCTGGTCAAGGAACTGCTCTGTCATCTCACGCTCGCTTACAGATCCCGTGTATTCAAGGATTCTATCTGCAAGCGTGGATTTTCCATGATCTACATGGGCGATTATAGAGAAATTCCTAATATATTTAGGTTCCATGCCTTGTGTTCAATCTTTAAGAGTACTGTGAAAGGATATTATAAGGGAAAAGGAGGGGTATGCAAATTAAGGGAACTGGTGTTACGCACTTATACGCTCAAGGGACAGAAGATTGTCTCCCGCATGTTACCCGCTTAAAGTATGCGGGTACAGGCTTATGCGGGAATCTGTCATTTAATCCTGTATGGATGCCCGATAAATAAGTTCGGGCATGACAAAATGTAAAAACTGTCATCTCAGCCATTGTATCTTTATAGTTTTCTCAAGTCGTTTAAAATCTGGGTCACCAGTAACTAGGATAGCTTTCTCTTGCTCAGCCAATGCCGCTGCAAACGCATCGGCATATGAAATGGGATATTGAGCCTTGAGATACGCAGCACGCATGACGAGTGTTTCTTCCACAGGTGCTATTATATTTATAGGAAGAGCCCTTATTCTCCTTCCAGTTCTCGTTGCCTCTGCGATTCCATACAATTTCCCGGTGCGGTAAAAAACCTCACCAAAATTTACTATACTCATAGTCAGCCTTATCTCTCTATTGCCTGCCTTCTCAAGCAATTCACTAACTCTAAGGTACCCGCTTTCTTTTTCTAGCCATGCTACGATCGCCCAAGCGTCGAGAATATAGTTCATCTCGTTCAATCTCCTCTTTGTGCTCTCGTTCTAATTCTTTTAACATACCTGACCCTTTATAAATACCCTCCAATTCCTTGATCAGGTCTTTAATAACTGTTACCTCAAGACGCTTGTCGTCTATTTGCCTAAATTCAAGAAAGGCTCCAGATTTGATTCCCATTTTTTCTCTTATCTCTTTTGGAATTACTACCTGTCCCTTTGACGAAACCTTTGCTATCATCTTACTTCCTCCTAACTGTCTTACTAAGAATTATAGGTAAGACAAAGACGACAGTCAAATCTGAAGCTGGTGACTATCAACCAGCAAGACTGGTGGGACTATCCGACTTATTGTTTTATTACAATACGATGGGACGGCACGAGTCTTGCTCGTGACCGTCCAGGAACGCTCTATATAAAATCCCAATCAGAGGTTTATTATTAACCCTGAAAAAGGAAAGAAACGAGATGGCAAAAGGAGGTTTATTGTTAACTCTTTAAGGTGGATAAACTCGAATTCGAGTTATCTTATCAGTTTGGTGTTTATTGCCTAATTTAGTTTTCAAAAACCATAAAATAGTTTTATAATTTAGTAAAAAGAGTATTAAAATATAACGAAAATAGAAAATGCTTTAAAAGGCCGTACTATTTCTTCTATATTTGAAATTATTCTTGTAGATTCAGGGTACCATGTTGTGCCTTTTGGTATAGTTAGAATTTTGTTAGAATAGTCTCATTTTTAGGGGAGGAAAATCATGAATATTAATGCGATTGAGGAAATAAGTAAGGCTTTTCTTTTTAAGTTAAATGATATGTCTAGTTCAAAGATGCCCCCCTGATTATTTTAATGCATATGAGATTGGTGAAGAACTTGGGTTTGAGAAACTCAAATTGATGATATTGTAAATAAGCTTGCCAGTCGAGACTTAATCAAACGTTTTGCAGGTTCTTCCTCCACTCAAATTGCGATTTCTCGTTACGGAATTGAGTACGTAAAGAAACTTCGCTCAGAAGGTTAGAGTATCTCCTTTAAACTGGATCATTCTTTTTTAAACAGCATAATACTGCTTAAGGTGAATTAAATTCAGAAGGTTTTATGGTAGTGAAGTGTTCACTAATAAAGCCCTACCACTAGATTCCAGGAATAGTAGAAGAACAATTAGGGCATTTTCGTCAATCTCCTTAAGCTCATATAGCTTCTTTTGTCCGCCCCTTACGCGGTAGATTGATAAACTTGAATTTCACTTTTGAGACGTTCCGCTAATTGATCCTCTGCAATATCAAGGTCATAATCCATTTGTAAGCCAAGCCAGAATTGGGGAGACATATCAAAATATTTAGCCAATCGTAATGCTGTATCTGCCGTTATTCTACGCTTGCCATGAACTATCTCATTAATTCGTCGCGCAGGAACTCTAATGTCAAGCGCCAACCGATTTTGGCTAATTCCCATAGGCTTTAAGAACTCTTCAAGCAGAATTTCGCCGGGATGTCTAGGAGCAATTTTTTTAGATCTCATAAATTTAACCTCCTAATGTTAATCAACTATCTCAACGTTATATGCATCACCTTGATATTTGAAACATTAAGCAGTAGGCATCCCTTCCATTATTCTTACCACCAAATCCCCGGAATTGTAGAAAAACAATTAGGGCATTTGCCGTCGGGAGTGATATAGTAATTTAGAATTCTGTATCCATACCGCTCAACTAAGAGTTTGTGGCAGTTTGGGCAGTATGTGTTTTCATAGGTTTTTACCCATCCGGGAAGGTTTCCTGCGTAAACAAATCTAAGTCCCGCTTCAAGCCCGATTTCGGCGGCGCGTATTAAGGTTTCAGGAGAGGTATTATCGGGGTCGGTCATTTTGTAATCCTTATGAAACGCCGTGACGTGCCATGGAATATCGGGTGATACAGAAGCGAGAAATTTTGCCGCTTCCTTTAATTCTTCGTTAGAGTCATTAAATCCAGGAATAACTAATGTAACAATCTCTACCCAGAACCCCATGTCAACCAGTCTGGGTATAGTTTCAAGAACGGTGCTTAAAAGCCCGCCTAGTTTTCGATAGTTTCTATCCTGCATGGATTTTAGGTCTACTTTGTAGCAGTCTGTGAGAGGTCTAAGGTACTCTAAGACCTCACGGGTAGCATTTCCGTTTGAGATAAAAGCATTTTTAAATCCCTGTTCCCTTGCAATCCGAAAAACATCTAATGCCCATTCTGAAGTTATAAGCGGCTCGTTATAAGAGCTTCCAATCATGCTAGCTCCATACCTTTTTGCAAGAGAAACCATTTCCGTTGCCGTAACGGTCATAGGCTCTATACCCGCTGTTGAATCCCTAAGAGCCTGAGATGTAAGCCAGTTCTGACAATATGAACAATGATAATCGCAACCTAACATCCCGAAAGTTAGTGTTAAAGAACCAGGAAGGACATGAAAGAAAGGCTTCTTCTCTGTGGGATCAGACTGGAGCGCAGCCACGTATCCTTTTGGAACAAAAAGTTTGCCGTCCTTGTTGTATCTTACTTTGCAGATTCCACGAAGGCCATCATATATTACACATCTGTGACCGCAGGCATGGCATAGGACCTTATTATTTTCTAATTTTTGGTAAAGCTCACCCTCTACAGAATATTCATCCAGTGCTTCTGCAAGAGAGGGTCTTGCAAGGGTCTTAAGTTCTTTTTTAATAGCCATGCCTCATTTCCCCAATAAACGTGGTTCGATGGGCTTACCACAGTATGAGACTTTATAAAAGTTTATGCTTTTAAGTAGGTAGTGTCAAACTTCCTAAGACTATAAATGTAAGTAAAACCAGGGTTAGTGTGTTGGATTTTTATAAACCTAACGGTCTTAAGTATGGGTTTGACGAGATATTTTAATGGTATTACACTTTAGGGTCGGAATCAAAATTCAAAACAAATAACGTAGCATGTAAGACGAAATTTTTTCAAATGATGTACTTACATTTTTTAAGGGGTAACTTATAGCAACTAAAAATCATTAGGTTTTTAATGCCGAAGTGGCGGAATTTGGTAGACGCGCTGGATTCAGGATCCAGTGGGTGAAAGCTCGTGGGGGTTCAAATCCCCCCTTCGGCACCACTGTGGGGTAGGTGATCATGAGTGAGTTGAAACCTAAACTAGTTTTGGCAAAATCCAATCGAGGTGGAAGATTCAAACTCCTACTACTTCTTCTTTTTACTTTTGGTCTTGGTGTTTTTATTGGAACGAAAATAAAAACTGTAGAAATAACGGACAGCGAAGCTTTTAAGGGCAAAAATGCAAAGATTGGTAATTTTAGGATTGATGTCCAAAAAAAAGAAGAAATAACGTCTGGTGACTCCAACTTAACTGCATCAATGCTTGCTCCAAATCAAGTGAAAAACGGAAAAGAGGTGGATAATTCTACACCTTTGAGTAAATCTCGAATCGATAAAATCTACAAATACACGGTTCAGGTATCTGCATTTGAAAGCATGAAAAAAGCGCAAAGGGTTGTAAGTGAACTAAAAGTAAAGGGTTATGATGCTTATTTGGTGCCTACTTCTAACTCCCTAGGGGAGACCTGGAATCTTATAAAGGTAGGCAAGTTCGAAACTCAAGAAGAGGCACAAACGGCTGCTAACATTTTGCAAGAAAAAGAAATGTTGGAGGCTATTATAGAAGAACTAAAATAGGAATAATTTTCATCTACATAGCTTGGAATATACTAATAGCCCTTCAAATTAAGCATATAAAAGCTCGTTTCTAAATCTGGAGTGTTAATGAAATATATTTTTGTAATATT
>LDXN01000018.1 GCA_001443445.1 Candidatus Dadabacteria bacterium CSP1-2
GTGGATGTATGCTTGCCTTAACGTGCGATTATAGAATTATGGTTTCGGAAAAAGCTAAGATATCTTTGAATGAGATAACCTTTGGTTCGACTGTGTTTGCAAGTGCTACATCAATGCTTAGATTTTGGGTCGGTGGAAGGAATGCGGAACTTATTCTCTATAGGGGTGAAATGTATTTGGCAGATGATGCGAAAATGCTAGGATTGGTTGATGAAGTAGTATCAAAGGAGAATCTTTACGAAGCTGCTAGGAAAGTTGCCCAGGATTTTGCTAACAAAGATAGTAATGCATTTCAAAGTATAAAGATGCTTCTTAGGAAATCGGTAGCGGAGGAAATAAATAAGAGAGAGATAAATTCGATCTTAGAGTTTGTGGAAATATGGTATTCTGAAGGTACACAGGAAATTCTAGAGAAGATAAAGATTTATTGATAAGTCTTTTCCAAAATTCATAGTTATAGTTGAAACCGCAATGCGTTTTGGGCTTGAATGAAGTATGCCTAGTAAACTCTAAAGTCAGTTAACTTAGCCTTCCATATGCGGTGTATGAACCATCCTGCTAAATCAAAAATATTTTTTACCTCATCAATTATTACAGAATCTGAGGTTGCCACTAACTCTGCCCTTTTTAAAATGTAATCCGGGGAAATAACCGCTTCTGCTATACCACTTAGACTGTACTCTGACATTATTTCATTTATCATTTTGCATAACTCACCGGAAAGGGATACAGGTCGATCAAAATAAAACTCTATTCTTTCGAGTTCGAGAGAGTTGAGATTTTTTAAAAGCTTATTTAAAATCTCCTCAGTAAATGGACTTGGTTTATAAGACCGGTGAACGGAGGCTGAATCCCGAACTACTCCATCAGACGCAATAAAGACGAAATTACCTTTTCTGTAGGATTCTATGGTAATGAGTTGATTATATCCATCGACCTTTAATACCTTTCCTCTTACTTGTTTCTCGACTAGGATTTTATTCTTTCTATTTTTAATTTCACTTTTGGTAAAAAATCCGCGGTAAAGGACGTTTCGCTCCTCGGTGTTAAGTTGATAGTGGTTTCCGACTATCTCTAAAATGGAGCGAGTAGAATATAGTCTTCTTTTCAAATAAAGATAATCACGGCTCGCTGCAATAACCTTTTCTTTATTTACCACACTAATATTCTGTATTGTTTAATCCCAAAATCAAAGCTCACCTGAGTTGAGAATAGTCTAATGAAATATTATAATTTTTATTAGGAATTTATATGATAACAAAAATATTTAAAAATAAAGCCCCGGATTATGTTTCAAACCCTAAATGGATAAATCCTCGTAAGGACTTTGTACCAGCCTATATACGTACGTACGAAACCGACAAGCATATATTAGAAGAAAAGGTAGAACAGGCTCTTCAGGTACTGCAAAAGTGCGAGGTTTGTCCGCGTAACTGTCATATCAACCGACTTGAGAATAAAACCGCTGTGTGTAGGACCGGCCGTCATGCCTATGTTGCAAGTGCATTTCCACACTTTGGCGAAGAAGATTGTCTGAGAGGATGGTGTGGTTCTGGGACGATTTTCTTCTCTTTTTGTAATCTGAAATGCGTTTTCTGTCAGAACTTTGATATATCCTGGGAAGGTAATGGAATGATTCTTATTCCATCCGAACTTGCAAAGGTTATGATTTCTCTTCAAGAAGAGGGTTGTCATAACATAAACTTTGTTACCCCGGAGCATGTTGTTCCTCAAATTATGGAGGCAATACCATTGGCTATCGAGATGGGCTTAAGGTTGCCAATTGTATATAACACAAGCGCCTATGACTCTTCACATTCACTTGAGATTATGGATGGTATCGTTGATATATATATGCCTGATTTTAAGTTCTGGGATAGAAAGCTCTCCTTCTTTTACATGGCGGCTGAGGATTATCCGGATGTTGCATGTGCAGCGATAAAGGAGATGCATCGTCAGGTAGGGCCCCTTACATTTGACGAAAATAGCCTAGCACTACGTGGGGTTCTTGTTCGTCACTTGGTAATGCCAAACCGAGTTGCTGGCACGCGTCAGATTTGTCGTTTCATTGTAAACCAGATATCTAGGGATACATATATAAACATCATGGATCAATATAGACCGGAGGGCAGGGTTTTAAAGATTCCCGAAAAATATGAAGGTATTAATCGTCCGACTGTCCGCGCCGAATATGAGGAGGGCTTAAAGATAGCGTGCGAAGAAGGGCTATATCGTTTCGATGTCCGTTGGATGCATTGATTTCATCAATAGGTCTGTCATTGCGAGCGTTAGCGAAGCAATCCCCGACAACATCATCAGAGATTGCTTCGTCACTTCGTTCCTCCAATGACGAAATTTGTTGTGCATTATCAACTCAGAGAATTGGTATTAGTTCCTAGAATTTTAGGGTTGATTGGCCTTAATAGAATCGGTAAACTCAAGTGTGCAGAAAAATATTTTGGAGTAGGGATGAGACAATGGGCTTAAATATGACTCCTCAGGAGGTAAAGGTCTTCCTGGCTGAACAAAAGGTATGCCGAATGGCTACTGTTGACAAATCCGGAATGCCACATGTTATTCCAATGTGGTATGTAATTTTAGACGGAGACATCTATGTTGAAACAACTGGGACGACAAAGAAGGTTAGGAATGTAAAATTAACTAAAAAGGCCTCCCTTGTTATTGATGACGGCGATTCTTTACATGATTTCAGGGGTATCATGATTCAGGGAAACATGGAAGTAATTAATGATAAAGCCCTTTTTAAAAAGTTTAGAGAAGCGTATGCACAGAGGTATTTCGGTTCGGATGAACATCCGGGGTATAGGTTTTTAACCAGTATTCCAAACCGTGTTCTCCTGAAATTCACACCTGAGAGGTTTTATTCATGGGATTATAGGAAATTGAAGTTTTAATAATTTCCCATTAGCCGCTATTTAGTTCGCTCCTATAAAAGTAAGCTATCATTAGGTAAAGGAAATTTATTACTGCCATACATAACAGAAATATTTAAAGGTTGTAGTACATTCTAGCTTAAGGTTTTGGGATAGAAGAGAGGTATAAGGAATGATAAAAAAGTGGAACGTCGTTAGGTCTGAAAATCTAAATTCATATAAGGTATTTTCGACAAGAAAAGACATAAGCATTTCTCCAATAACTGGAGAGAACCACGATTTTTATGTAGTTGAGGCACCCAATTGGGTAAATGTGGTTGCAATTACCGCTGATGATCAGATAATATTGATTGAGCAGTATCGTCACGGAACAAGGTCTATAACCCTTGAGATACCAGGCGGAATGGTTGACCCAGATGAGTCCCCCCTTGAAGCTGCAAGACGGGAACTGCTTGAGGAAACGGGGTACGACTCTGACGAGTGGGTATGCATTGGAAAGATTAATCCAAACCCAGCCATACAGAACAATGCCTGCTATACGTTTCTTGCAAGCAATGCAAGAAGGGTTCAGATTCCGAGTTTTGAAGGTACTGAGGATATAGGAGTTTTAGTAAAGCCTGCTACAAATATTACAAATTTAGTAGCAGAAGGCAAAATAACACATGCTCTGGTCGTAGTAGCGTTTTATTGGTACCTTCTATATAATCAGCACAACAGAAGAGTCAAGGACAAGTAATAGAGCCAATAAGCCCCTCCTTATCCTTATAAAGAGAACTGCTAAGCCATTACCCAAGCTTATATAATAATCTTAAATTGACTTGGGAGCGTTGCGGGAAGAGATAACTATTAATTATTATTTAGTTTGACTACCTTGCTCGCCTGAGGGCCCTTAGGACCTTCAACAACTTCAAATTCGACAACCTCACCCTCGGAAAGCGCTTTGTAGCCCTTGCCTTGAATAGCACTATAGTGGACGAATACATCCTTTCCTCCACCTTCCTGTTCAATAAATCCAAAGCCTTTTGAGCTATTGAACCATTTTACTTTACCCTTTAACAAATCGAATTACCTCCTAAAACTTAAAACTGCTTTTATATCTCACAGTTTAAAAGATTTGTCAACATGCTGATTTTTAATTTAAAACCTACGTAAGTAGTAGTACTTAAAACCACTCATGGCAGAGTCAGCACTTGACAAAAATCTTGGGATGATTATCTTAATGTCCAAGGTTAGCACTTTCATAGTCTAAGTGCTAATTTCCGATCAAATCCACAAATTAAGGAGGAAGCTTGAATGAAGGTAAAACCGCTCTACGATAGAATACTGGTAAAAAGGCTAAATACCGAAGAGAAAACAAAGGGCGGAATTATAATCCCAGAGACTGCTAAAGAGAAACCGCAAGAGGGTAAGGTTGTATCCGTTGGGAAAGGAAAGCTCCTTGAAGACGGCTCAACACGGCCTCTCGATGTCAAGGTTGGGGATAGAATTCTATTTAGTAAATATGGAGGGACCGAGATAAATATAGAAGGTGATGAATATCTTATCCTTCGAGAAGATGAGGTTTTAGCAGTAGTTGAAGGAAAGTCTTAATAATCAAATAAAATAAGGAGGTAGTTGGTATGGCTGTAAAGGATATTAAGTTTGGTAGAGAAGCACAAACCTTGGTTTTAAAAGGGGTAAACATACTCGCAAATACAGTAAAAGCGACATTAGGTCCAAGGGGTAGGAACGTTTTAATTGAGAAAACATTTGGTGCTCCCGTTGTTACAAAAGACGGGGTTACCGTAGCGAAGGAAATAGAGCTTGAGGACAAGTTTGAAAACATGGGCGCGCAGATGGTAAAAGAGGTAGCATCAAGGACAAGCGACGTGGCAGGTGACGGCACAACCACTGCTACAGTGCTAGCTCAGGCTATCTTCCGAGAGGGGATAAAACTGGTAGCAGCAGGGCACGATCCCATGAAGCTAAAGAGGGGTATTGATAAGGCAGTAGAGTCAGTGGTTGAGGAGATAAGAAAGCTTAGCAAGGGGGTAAAGGGGAGAAAGGAGATTGCCTCGGTTGCCACAGTTTCTGCAAACGGAGATGAAACGATAGGAAATATTATCGCAGACGCAATGGAAAAGGTAGGAAAGGATGGAGTTATAACGGTAGAGGAGGGGAAGAGTTTAGAAACTACAATGGAAGTAGTAGAGGGTATGCAGTTTGATAGGGGGTATCTGAGTCCATATCTAGTAACGAATCCTGAGAAGATGATCGTTGAGCTTGAAGATCCCTACATACTGTTACACGATAAGAAGATTTCAGGGATGAAGGACCTTCTTCAACTTCTTGAAGAGGTAGTTAGAGGTGGAAAACCTATAATCATTATGGCAGAGGATGTAGAGGGAGAGGCGCTAGCGACTCTAGTAGTGAATAAGATTAGGGGGACACTTAAGTGTGCTGCTATAAAGGCGCCAGGGTTTGGTGATAGAAGGAAGGCGATGCTTGAGGATATAGCGATATTAACTGGGGGTAAAGTGATAGCAGAAGAGGCAGGGATGAAGCTAGAGAATGTGACAGTTAAGGATTTAGGGAGGGCGAAGAAGGTAGTGATAGACAAGGATAATACGACTATAATAGGTGGAGGAGGGAAGAAGGCGGAGATAGAGGGAAGGATTAGGCAGATAAAGGCTCAGGTTGATGAGACGACAGGTGAATACGACAGGGAGAAGCTTCAGGAGAGGCTAGCAAAATTGGCAGGTGGGGTAGGGGTAATAAGGGTTGGGGCAGCAACTGAGGCTGAGATGAAGAATAAGAAGGCGTTGGTAGAGGATGCTTTACATGCGACAAGGGCAGCGGTGGAAGAGGGTATAGTGCCAGGGGGAGGAGTAACATATATAAGGGCTATAAAGATGTTAGATGCACTTGAGATAGGAGATGAAGAAGAAAAAGCAGGTGTTAACATTGTTAAAAGAGCGCTTGAAGACCCGGTAAGAATGATAGCTGATAACGCAGGCTGGGATGGATCAGTAGTGGTACAGAAGATAAAGGAGGGGAAGGGGTCATTTGGTTTTGATGCGGCGAGGTTAGAGTATTGTGATTTGGTAGAGGCAGGGATACTGGACCCAACTAAGGTAGCAAGAGTTGCGCTACAGAATGCGTCAAGTGTAGCAGGACTTCTACTTACAACAGAGGCTCTTGTTGCTGAAAAGCCCAGAGAGGAAAAGAAAGAAGGCATGCACGGACACCCCCATATGGGCATGGATGAATATTAATTCAGTAGGGGCACGTCTCAACGCGCCCCTACTTTTTACTGAACTTGTAGCCGATTGCTTTATATGCTAGTTTTGCAGCTAGGACATCAGGACCTACGATTCCAGATGCGGGCGCAAGCTCCATAATATCAAATCCAATAACCTTTCTTTTTTTAAACACCGTTTTAATAAGCTCAGTAACGTCATACCAACCTAACCCTCCGGGCTCTGGTGTGCCTGTTGAAGGAACAAAGGATGGATCAAATACATCAAGATCAACGCTTATATAAACTTGTGGAAGAAGACTAGATATAACCTCATCCATCCATTCTTGATTTTTGCTTTTAAAGATTTCTCTTGCGTGAATGACTTTTAGATTTTTATTCCCTTTGATAAACTCAGCTTCCTCTTTTGAATAACTTCTTATGCCAACCTCAACTACATTATATCCCTCTTCTAAAACCCTTCTCATAACACATGCGTGGTTAAAAGGAGTTCCCTCATATGAATCTCTCAAATCACAGTGTGCATCAAGATTTAAAACCGAGAAATCTTTGAAACGTGTTTTGTGTCCTTTTATGGCTCCAAGAGTAATCGAATGCTCACCGCCCAAGGTAATTATGAACTTATTTAATCCAAGTAGTTGAGAGCAGGCCTCACTAACTGCGCTTACCATATGAGCAGGGTCAACAGAACCGCATTCAAGCTCTGCAAGCGTATGGACTCCACAAGTATAAGGTTCACATCCGAGTTCATCATCGTAAAGCTCCAGGCATCTTGATGAGTAAATTATAGAAGAGGGTCCCCTTGATGTCCCTCTTCCAAATGATACCGTTCTCTCAAAAGGTACAGGAAGTATAACGACCTTTGATGTCTCAAATCTTGAGCTGTTTTCATCAAGACCAAGGAAATTAATAGGAATAAAATTCCCTTTAATCATAGGAGGAAGAGTTTAAAGCTAACCTCTTTTTTGTCAATTTACTCGTGAATCGCGGTTCGTGTATCGTGTATTGAGTCGTTCGACTGAGCTCATGAGGAAGTCACGAATCACGATTCACAAACCACGAATAAACCCGATTCTAATCAATTCTCTGTAAGTGAGTGTTTCACTCTTTTGTGATGCAAAGAATATCAAATCCTCAGGCTCGTCTAAATCAAGTGCGATCCTAGGGAGCTTATATATTTCGTATGGGATGTTTTTCTTTCTTGCTTCATCAATGTGCTTTCTAAAGCTGTTGTATCCAAATCGAGATGGAATCGCATCAGGAGGTTTTCTAAGGATTGCGTTTGTTCCGAGTTCATCTCTAGCAGGGACTAGAATAACTGAATGAAGGGGTTTCTCCTTTTCTAGAATAAAATCCACATCCTCTGGTGTTATAAGTGGAGCGTCCCCAGGGATAACTAGAACTGATTCTGCTCCCATCTCTTTAGAAATTAAAGAAGCCCGGTCTACCGATTCGCTTTCTCCATTTTGTTTAGTTTCTTTAATTACTTCTATTTCTAAGCTCGCTGCGAGCTTAATAGTATTTTCATCCAAGGTTACAACTAAGATGCGGTCTAATAGTCTTGAGCCTCTCAGTGCTCTAAGCACGTCCTCTAACATAGCATAGGCGAGATCTGTTCTTTCACCTTGAGAAAGGATTGGAGAAAGTCTCTCCTTTGCTTTTGATAGGTCCTTTACAGGTACAAGAGCGAATCTCATTCCTAAAAAAATTACAGGGATTTTTTTGTGTTTACTACAAATAATTTCAAGAGGTGATAAGTTCCTGCGAATTACACTATTTTCTTGATGCGTTAAGCGCCTACTTCTAAAATCACTCTACTATTAGGTTTGATATAAAAATCTCCCTAGGCTAAATTTGTAAGAATCTCTCCCTCTAATCACGACAATGAATAAAAAGCTTCAGTTTGGATGGGTTGGCGAAGACAACATGGCGCTTCTTACAGACCTCTACGAGTTTACTATGGCTGATAGTTATCTAAGGGGCAAAAGAAATGAGGAGGCGACGTTTGATCTTTTTATACGTCATCTTCCAGAGAACAGGTCATTCCTAGTAAGCGCTGGGCTAGAAGATATTGTCCATTTCTTAGGTATAATGCGTTTTACAGATGATTCGATTCATTATCTACGAACATTAAATTTGCTCAGTGACGGTTTCCTAAGTTACCTAAAGAATTTTCGCTTTACAGGCACTGTTTATGCGATCCCCGAGGGAGAGATTTACTTTCCAAATGAGCCGGCTATTGTAGTTACGGCTCCTAGGATAGAAGCGCAGGTAGTAGAAACATTTCTTTTAAATACCTTTAATTTCCAGTCTCTTATCGCTACAAAGGCTGCAAGGGTTGTGATTGCTGCTGAGGGTCGTCAGGTTGTGGATTTTTCTCCAAGAAGGGACCACGGGACAGATGCGGCGATGAAGGTAGCACGCTCATCTTACATAGCTGGATGCGTTGGTACATCGAATGTGCTTGCTGGAAAGGAATTTGGCATCCCTGTTTACGGAACAATGGCTCATTCTTATGTAATGTCTTATAAATCTGAGATCGAGTCTTTTAGAGAATTCGTTCGCGATTTTCCTGAAAACTCGGTACTCCTTATTGATACATACGATGTAATAGAAGGTGCCAGGAATGCAATCATTGTTGGAAAGGAGATGGCGAGGAAGGGACAAAAACTTAGGGGCGTAAGAATAGATTCGGGTGATTTGGCTCGACTTTCTAAGAGGGCTAGACGAATGTTTGATGATGCAGGACTAGGTTATGTAAGGATTATGTTAAGTGGTGATCTAAATGAATACCGTATAAAGGAGATAATCCGAAAAGGGGGAAGCGCAGATGTATTTGGTGTGGGAACAGATATGGGGACATCGAGGGACGCTCCTGCACTCGGCGGTGTATATAAGCTCGTAGAGGACAACCTAGGACCGAGGATGAAATTTTCAAAGGGAAAGGTAACACTTCCAGGAAAGAAATCCGTGTTTAGGATCCTTGGAGAAGATGGGAGATTTCGAAAAGACGTGATAACTGAAGAGGGAGGAAAACCTAACTCAAAAGATTACTATCCACTTTTGGTAAAGGTGATGGAGAACGGAAATATAATCTACGATCCTCCTTCGCTTCCAAAGGTAAGGGATAGATTCTTGGAGAACCTTAAATTGCTTCCTGATGATTTAAAAAACATAGATGAGGTACACAAATATAAAGTTGAAATTAGCCATTCGTTGAAGAGTATTATTAAAGGGATCAGGTCAAAGATTATGAGTTGATTTAGCCAATGCTAACTAGTTCCTTATGTTCTACGATCTCTCCCCTAGGGTATTTTTCTCCAAATGTTTTTCCTTGAAATCTTAAGACCTCGGTTTTTAAATTACGCCAGCTATCTACCGGAAGATGAGCCTTGTAGCATACAGCGTTAAGGAAGGTTTCTACGTCCCATTTTTCTTTCAGAGGCACCTGAGGAAGAAGAATACCGGAATAACCCCCCAATCTTATCAGGATTCCATCTTTCCCAATCTCTATAGTATTTATGTATTCCTCTGGTGATTTCACAATAAGCCTTTCGGGAGTTGTGAGAATCGTGACCTCAAAGGTGACCATTTCTAACTCATGGATAGAAAGGGGTGAGAATCTATTATCGTTAAAAGCAGTCTGTAGTGCAGATTTTATTAGCGCCTTCCAAAGGGAGTGGGTTGGAAGAGGAAAGCCTGTACATCCTCTAAGTTCAGATTCAGGTGATGTTCTAATAGTTGTAAAAACGCCGCGATTCTCTTGAAACCCCTTAGTGAACCACTCTGGGATATCAGGTTTTTTATCAAAAAGCTCATCTTCTACTACCTTCCTAGCTATCTTTACTAGTTTCTCACCTTGCGAAAAAACATATTCCATTACTAATTTAGTATAAATTATTCATGATAATGCATGAAGAGGGTTAGTTCAGAATCAAAAGGAAAATTTTTTTGGATCGGTAATATGTTCTTATTTGTGAGAGAAAAAGATTCGAGCATAAAATGGGATAAAAAACAAAGAGGGAAAAAGCCATGAAAAACGGGAAGGACAAGAAAACATCGCAATGTTTGTATAGACATCAACGGCTTTTGGCGCTTTCATTTAGTGATGCTAGCATACAATTTCATGAACCTATTTAGGGAACTTGTGTTAGGACAAAAGGATAAGAAGCGAATGGGGAAATGGACTCGGCAGAGGTTTTTCTTAGTAGCTGGGAAGGCTCGTTAGGGAGAGGCTTAGTTTAAAGCTTCAAGAGGCTTGGGCTTACTAAGGAGGAGTATATTGAGGTAGAGGGAAGGGTTAAAGCTTTGGTAGGAGCTGCATAACTTAGAAAAAATGGGAGCAGAGATTAATAGAGAATTGAAGGTGGAGGTCGAGAGCTTCTATGGGCAAAGTTTGCCTAATCCGAATGGTAGGCATGTGGAAATCCGGAAATCTACTGAATTGTGAGCCTAGTGTATAGGCAATGAGCTTATTTGAGGGTACTCATGGAGAAATTGTTGTTGACATTAGACTGTTTTTTGTGATGTAAATAACTTAAATCGACGAATTGTCAGTGAACAAATTTAGTACAACTTTGATGTTAGATTACCATAAGTTATGCATAAAATCGGGTTAAAAACCCTTGAATCTTTTCCTTAGTTGATGTTACTCTAACCATGCAAAACCAAAATGAGGTTGAAACAATGGAAGACTTAAAAGACGGGGTAAACGAGAAGTTAAGCAAGTTGGTAGCCGCAATGAAGCCAGCGGCAGTTAATCTAATCTTAGCTGGTGCTGTTGCTTTATTAGTATATATTTTGGTAATCTCCACTACTAGTAAGGCTGACGATGTGTCCTTTGAAGATTGTAACTCTGATTCTGTTAATTTAAGTGACGGTCCTGTCACAGTGGAAATATGCTGGCCGAATGGGGGAGAGGATGAAGCTTCTGTCTACCTTGACTTGGCTATAGATGCCCTACCTCTAATCGAGGAGTTTGTAGGGTTTTCCCCTGATGATTCCTTTGATTCCTTGCTGCGTATTGAGCTGGGTCACAACCATAGTGATACGCTCCTTAATACTGTTAGAATAGCAGGATGCTTAGACCTACATGGGTGTACTGTAGAAAGGCAATTCTGGCTTCTTCTCCATGAGTTAACCCATAGCTTCGTGCCCTCTAGTATTTCCAGCAGTTGGTTTACTGAGGCTACAGCAAACCTAATAGCCCTCGTAGTTCTGGTACAGCTTGGACAAAGTGGAAACTTTGACACCCCTAATGATGCCGTGGAGCAGCGAGTTATAAGTAGTGAGGAGTGGGCAACAAGAGAGGGCTGGATTGATGAAGATGGCTCAGCCGTTACGCATCTGTCTGACTTGCCGCCCCTCTTCCCCAATGAAGAGGAGTATCTAATCGGCTCAGTTGTAGGCGACGTTTTTCTCGGCAAGATATATCTACTTCTAGGTCATAACCTCTTCTCAGAGGCTTATGCATCTTTAGCAAGCTTGAGCCCAACCTCGGATGACCCACTGACTAAAGAAGATATACGGGATGCCTTTCTTGACCGGACAGGTGAGCTAGCTTGTGCCTACCGGGAACTAGTATGGTTATATTTAGACCACGATGACCCGGTTAACTGCAATCTAGACCCGGACTCCTATGAACCGAACGATAGCTTCAACGTAGCCGCTACAATCGGTCCCGGTCGCTATAACCTATCTCTTCACGAAGCATCTGATATGGACCTCTTTTCTATTTCAGTTCCTGCGGACCATACACTGGGAGTATATATTAGCAGCCTTCTAAGTAGAAGTGTTAATTCATTTCTCTACGATTCTGACATTATATCCATTGCTGATTTTAGTGTTGACGAGGATGGAAACATAACGGCTGAACACACAACTGACTTTCTAGATACTAGCTTCCTAGAGATATCTAGCGAACAGGGAAGTATTTTACTATACGATTTAACGGTTGAGATTTATGGTGCAGACCGTCTTGCTGAAGACGACTATGAGGACAACGACTCCTTGGACGATGCAGTAGAGATAGCAACAGGCTTACATGTGAATCTTACTATCGACACCCCCTGGGATGACGACTGGTACTATATAGAAGTCCCAGCTAACCACTGGCTTGAAATTGAGATATCCGATATGCGTGAGTATGCGGAGCTAGATGCTTGGATATACTCAAACGGAAGACCAGTCGAAGTTGCAAGACCGGAGGATGAAGAGGGGAATGTAAAAAGAGCACGGGCCTTCGTCCATCCCTGCCATAGTCCTAAAACACTGATGATTTATGTAACAGGTGTTATAGGTGAATATGCACGGTATATAAGTGAATACAACTTTGGAATAAACTTAGTTGAAGAAGGATTCAATCCACAGAGGCTTTGCGATATTGCCAGGCTACTTGCAGAGAGTGATCAGTCTTACGTTTTCAACCTTTTTGCGGGATTCCCTGAAAGGATATGGGTTGAACCTTGTTTAACCTGTCCATTTAAGCAAGGTATAGACAAGGGGATGAAGATAAAAGTTTTTGTTGAAGAAGATGGCAAGAAATTGTTGATTGGTACTGTTCCTACGCTGGTTCAATCCAGGAGGGGTCTAGACTCGTTAACCTACCGGTTGAACAAGTTAGCTAAGGAGTGGATGCCCGGGGTTTTATTAAATAAATCCGAATACAAAAAATGACACTCAATTATTAATACAAATTGCTAGAGAGGCAGTTGAGCCCAAAACTTAGCTGCCTTTTTGTTTCCTCACCTCTGCATCAAAAAAAGGATTCTGCTATAACGCTGCTGAGTCATACATGGGGTTAATATTAACTGGAGTAATGAAATAAAAAGATTAGAAGATAGAGACTATTTCTTTCTAACCTCCAATCCCTTTCTAATTCTTGAAACTTGTGGGTAAGTGGTATAGATTTACATAAAAAATTAGTAAAAGGCGAGAATAATAATGATTCTTGATATGCTAAGGAAAGGCCAGACTTGGGTTACAAAAGGGATATTGATTGTCCTTGCCATCACCTTTGCTTTCGGATTTGGGTTTAGTTTCAGTAATTTTGGTTTTGGAGGGAAGGTTCCGGAAGGGACCTCCGCGGAGGTAAATGGCCAGAAGATATCCCTTTTAGATTTCTATAGGGCTAGAGAACGTCTTCGCGCACAATATCGAGAGAGTGGTGTTCCCGAAGAGGCTTTAAATCAGAATTTTATTGATATGACAGCACTAAATCAACTCATTGACTTACAACTACTTTCTCAAAAGGCTAAAGAGCTTGGCTTTATGGTAACTGATGAGGAACTAAGTGAAGCAATAAGGTCTAACTCCGTTTTTCAGGTAGATGGGCAGTTTATTGGCCTTAACGAATACAGGGCTTTCGTAGAGCAGAGATTAAATCAATCTGTAAGCGATTTCGAGAAGATGTACAGAGAGGAACTACTTGCTCAAAAAGTAGTAAAGCTAATGTTCGACACACTTAATGTTACAGACGAGGAGCTATTTGATACCTATAAAATCCGTAATGAAAAGGTAAATCTTAATTTTGTTACTATCTCACCTGAAGATTTTAAAGATTCTTACACAATAAATGAGGAAGAGATAAAAAAATACTATGAAAATAATAAAAGCGAGTTTAAAACACCTGAACTTAGGAGTGTACGCTACGTTATTATATCCCCCGATGATTTTATAAATAGGGTGGATGTGTATCAAGAAGAAATAAAGTCTTATTACGAAGCACATCCTGATAAATTTAGATCTAACGAAGATGAAAGTCGGCCCCTTGCAGAGGTAAAAGGCGAGGTGGAAGCGGATATTAAGAAGGAGGGTGGAAAAGCTTTATTCAGGGAATTCCTTGAAAATCTTAAAGAGTCAGTTGATAAGAAGTCCATAGATGAGATAACAAAGGAAAATGGTTTAGGAGAAGTAAAAGTTGTAGGTCCAATTTCTGTTACTGCAAAGCTTGATGATATTCCATCTAAGGTTGTTGAAAAGGCGTTCACCATTAAACAAGGAGAAAAGACCTTTGCTCAAGTAGGAGAGAAAATATACATAATTCAGGTTTCTGAGGTAGTTCCATCTAGGGGAAAAACCTTGAAAGAGGCAGAGGGTGAAATTAGCGAGCGCCTTCAGTCTATGAAGGCAAAAGAGGCTGCTAAGGCAAAGGCTAATGATTTACTTAATAAGGCAAAAATGAATGGTGGGAATTTGGAAGAAGCTGCTATATCCTTTGGGCTTAAATTGCAGGAGACTGGTTATTTTTCCAGACTAGAACGTGTTCCTGAAATCAACTCAGATGAGATAAAAGTAGATGCCTTTTTCCTTGACAAAAAAAATCCTCTGGCTTCTAAGGTCTATGAAGCCGATGAAAAAATTTATATAGTATCCCTTAAAGAAGAACAAGATGCAGATCCTAAAGGGTTTGAAGAGGAAAAGGGTCAGCTAAAAGAAGAAGAACTTTCTCAAAGAAAAAGAGAGCTTTATATAGACTGGATTCAAAGACTCAGGCAGGAGTCGAAAATCAATATCAATGATAAGCTTTTACTACCTCAAGGGTGATAAATCAAGTAGCATAATTTTGTGGAAGAAAAAGTAGTACATAAACATTCTATTACCCGAAGCTATTGGTCAATTTTTATTGTTTAGAACAAAATTTAATCTCGACCATAGATTATAGATAGGTAAAGGTTTATCGTGTACTTTAAAATAGAAGAAAAAAATCAGCTTTTGATCCAATTTCTTCAAAAATTAATGTAACACACCATATGTGGTATTTCTCTTCTTAAACACCACAGCAATTTGTGTATGTTTATTTACAACCTATTATGATTATGATATTATTCAATTTTAAAGAATGAAAATTAGGTCTCTAGAACTTATAGGCTTTAAATCCTTCTATGAAAAAACTACTATTCAGTTTCAGGATGGAATTAATGCCATAGTCGGTCCCAACGGCTGTGGGAAATCCAACATATTAGATGCAATACGTTGGGTTCTCGGGGAGCAGAACCCCAGGCGCCTAAGAGCCGAGGGGATGGAAGAGGTCGTATCTAATGGGGGAGAGACCTCAAAACCCCTTGGTATGGGAGAGGTTTCCTTAGCGCTAACAGACGTTTCGCATAAGGGGTATGAGGAGGTTGTAATTAAGCGAAGACTCTTTCGTTCTGGGGAGAGCGAGTATTACATAAACGGCACACCTTGCAGGTTAAAGGACATAACTGAGATGTTTTTAGATACTGGCGCAGGCGCAAGGGCCTATTCTACCGTAGACCAAGGAAAGGTGGAGCATCTAATTACAGCAAAACCTGAAGAAAAGAGGACATTGATTGAAGAGGCTGCAGGGATAGTTAGATATAGGGTAAGGCGTCGTGAGACCGAGAGAAAGATTGAATCTACTAAAGAGAATCTGAGACGCTTAAAAGATATTATGGACGAAATAAATCGCCAGATGGGTAGCCTAAGCCGTCAGGCAAGGGATGCAGAGGAGTTTAAACGCCTTTCGGAAGAAGCCAGGAGCCTTGAGTCGAGGATAATCTACTCAAAGCTTTATAAAATGGAAGAAGAAAAAAATAGGCTTATTCAAGAGAAATCGGAGCTCGAAGAACAAGTCCTTTCACTTTCTGAACAAATAAAGAACAAAGAATCCATACATGAAAATATTGAAGCAAAAACCAATTTTGTCGAACGTAAGTTAGAAGAGTTGGGGAAAGAGATCTATGATCTCAAGTCGGAGCTCCAAGCAAAGGAGGCACTTGAAGAACTTGTAAGGAGTGAGGTTTCGGGGATTGATGAATTTATTAAGAGGTTGGAAAAAGAAATTGAATTACTACTGGAAGAGAGCGAAAGGGTAAATATTCAAATTAATCTCAAGCAAAAGATTTTGGGGGAGGTTAAGGCAGACCTATCCAATAAAGAACATAAGCTTAAGCGAAGAGAAGAGGTCCTTTCTGAAATCAAAGCTGGGTTTACGATAAACCAGACTGAGCTTGAGGGTACAAGGACATCACTCTTTGAAATGTTAGATAGGTACAGTTCTCTAAGGGGTAGCGCTTTAGGATACGAAAGGGAACTGTCTGAACTCCAATCAAGAAGGCAAAGAACAAACAAAGAGATTGGAGAAGTAGAAGTTGAGAAGAAAAAAACAATATCCCGAATCTCGGAGCTTCAAGGTTATGTGAACGCTAACGAGGAGCGTAGAATCAAAGTTGAAGAAAGGAAAGAAGCTATAGGATTATCTCTCGCTTCTTTAAGTGCCACTCAAGAGTCGAAAAGAAATGAAATAGAAGGGCTAAGCGAGCGTTTTAAAGAGGCGCAGCCTAGGCTTAATGTGCTAAAACAGATTGAGACAAGCTACGAATGGCTTCCCGAAGGAATAAGGAGATTTTTACTTGAGAAAAAGGGGAACGGAATCTTAGGGGTGATTGCAGATTTTATATCAGTTCCAAAGGGCTATGAGCGGGCACTTGAGGCAGCATTTGGTGAGAAACTCAAATGGGCGATTGTTAAAGAAAGCGAGGAGGCACTGAGTGCAGTTGAATATTTGAGAGAGCTATCCCTTGGAAGAGGCACGTTTGTCCCTATTAATAACACAAGAAAAATCGAGGTTCTTGATAAAAACGGAAATGGAATTGCGCCTCTCAGTGACATAGTTAAGGTTGAGGGAATAGATAAAGACATAATTGACAACATGCTGACTAATGTGTTTGTTGTATCTTCTCTTAGAGAGGCGCTAAATCTAAAGGACGAAATTGAAGATGGCGCTTCTTTTGTCACACTTGGAGGGGATATGCTTGATTCTACTGGTGCGATATCGGGTGGGCTTGCTACTGAAGGTGTATTTGAGAGAAAAAGGGAAATTGAAGAACTAACCATAGATACTCAAAACCTTGAAGCTGAGATCTCAAGGATTTCAAAGGAGATAGAGTCAAATCAGGAAGAGGTTGAAAAACTGCAACTTACGCTTAGGGATCTAGAAAATGAGTTAATAGAGATCGAGATAAGGGGAGCCGAGATTAAGACGGATATTGCTAATCTTCAAGATAACATTGCAAAGACCAATATGAGATATGGGGTAGTTGAATTTGATTTAAAGGAGATAGATTCTGAAATTCTTGATAGAGGAGGAAAACTACAAGTAGCACAAGAAGCTATAAAACAGGTTGAAGATCAGAAGATATTTCTTGAGGAAAAATACGCAAAATTAAAAGAAGGTGCAGAGAAGCTTGAGGAGGAAGAGAGGCATATAGAGAGAGAAATCACAGATCTCAAGGTTGAAATTGCCGCGCTTATTGAAAAAGAAAAAGGCATCGATGAAGACCTAGGTGAGCTAGGAAGAAGGCAGAATGAGATAAGAGAAAGGATTGAGCTTGAGGCTAAAGAGGTCGGAAAGAAAAAACAGGAAAAACTGAATTTTATTAAAACAGAAGAAGATGCAAAACGAGATGTTAAAAGTCTTTTGTCTCTTCTTGGTCAGAAGGATGAAGAACTATTAGTTAAGAGGAATCAAAAGGAAGAGCTTTTATTGCAAATTAAAACTGCTATTGAAGATAAACAAAGGTTAAATGAAGAAATAAAAGGGCATGAAAAGAAGATCAGCTCTCTTGACCTTAGGTTAAATAGCCTTCAAATTGAGATTGAGCATCTTAGGGAAACAATTCGTGAAACCGGTTCATCTCTTACTAGTCATGATGACCCTAATGAAGCTTTGATGTCTATTGATCCAGAAAATTTAAAAGGTTTAGTTAAAGAAGGAGAAGAAACCAGACTCCTTAAACTTAAAGAAAGGATCCAGAAATTTGGTCCGGTGAATCTTCTTGCCCCTGAGGAGTATAAGAGTCTCGAAGAAAGGTTTAAATTTTTAAGTGCTCAGAATGAGGATTTAGTAAACGCTATATCATCCCTAAAGAAAGCTATGAACAAGATTGATAGGGAGTCTGAAAAAAGATTCAACGCTACGTTTGAAGTTCTGAATAAAAAGTTTCAAGAGGTTTTCAGCAGGATGTTTAGAGGTGGCGAGGCAAAGCTTGTTCTTACAAATAACGAAGACCTTCTTGAAACCGGTGTTGATGTCATGGTAAGACCGAAAGGGAAAAGGTTTCAATCAGTAAGCCTGCTTTCAGGCGGAGAAAAAGCCCTTTCAGCGATAGCCCTTGTTCTCTCTGCTTGCTTTATAAGGCCCGCTCCTTTTCTACTATTTGACGAGATTGACGCACCTTTAGACGATGCAAATACTAGTCAGGTTACGGATTTGCTTGAAGAAGCGACTAAGGATTCGCAGATTATAATTATTACTCACAATAAAAAAACTATGAAGGTTGCAAGAACACTAGTTGGAATAACTTCTGATGGTAGAAGCACATCCAAGGTAGTTTCCGTTGAGCTTAGGGGTAATTAGATTTATTCTCTGCGCTTTTTTGTCTCCGTTTTTTGACCACATACAATTGTCATACCCGAATGCCTTTATCGGGTATCCATATACCTCTAAAAATGATATTAAGTCCCTCTTTGTTAAAGAGGTATTTAGGGAGATTTGTAAACAAAAATAGTGTCTACGACGTTAAAATAATATGGGGGTTGGTCTCAAGATTCCCGCTTGAGACATGCGGGAATGGCACATTAAGGGCTAGCGGTATCGAGCAGAACTCAAATTATTTAGTGCATTTCGCTTTGAAGAAATAATATACTTCCAGTAAAATATCTAAATCTTAATTCAGGTTTTTCCAGTGCTTATGGACGCATACACCCACTTGTTATAAGTGGGTTTTGAGCTTATAATTTTAAACGGCTTTTGTATTAGTGGAGGTTTTATATGTTCTCTTACATTATGAAAAAGATTATAGGGACTCAGAACGAGAGAGAGATTAACAAACTACGTTCTCTCGTTTTACACGCAAACGAGATTGAGCCTGAATTAATAAAGCTTCCAACCTCGGAGCTCAGGGGCAAAACCGATTATTTTAAAGAATCAATAAAAAACCAACTTAACGACCATCATAAGCTAGACGAAGGTGAGTATTTCAAGAAGATGGAGGAGATCCTATGGGATATCCTACCCGAAGCCTTTGCCATAGTCCGAGAGGCATCTCGAAGAGCCCTGGGAATGCGCCATTTTGATGTTCAGATTATAGGCGGCATCATTCTTCATCAAGGGAAAATCACGGAGATGAAAACAGGTGAAGGAAAGACTCTTGTTGCTGCTTTACCTCTTTATTTAAATGGTATCACTGGCTTTGGCGGGCATCTGGTTACAGTAAATGACTATCTTGCTAGACGTGACGCAATATGGATGGGGCCCATTTATAAACTCCTTGGACTCAAGGTTGGTGTTATAAATCATGAGATTTCATATCTTGTAGAGTGGGAGGACCCTGAAAGGGCAGAACAGGCAATGAAGAACAATCTCAGTGTTTGGCCTAATGAGTATATTGGACTCGATTTGCCGCCTGAAAGAAACCTTGAGGCATTTGCTGCTTTTAAGACAAAGTTGGTCGAGTGCACAAGGAAGGAGGCCTACCTAGCCAATGCCACTTATGGGACAAACAACGAATTTGGCTTTGATTACCTTCGCGATAACATGAAATTTTCCCTTGAAGACTATGTTCAGAGAGAACACAGTTACGCAATTGTGGATGAGGTAGATAGCATTCTTATAGATGAGGCAAGAACGCCTCTAATAATATCAGGTCCTTCAGAGGATTCCACTCAGCTTTACTATCAAATTGATAATGTTGTGAGAAAGCTTAGGAAAGAGGTTGACTTTACGATTGATGAAAAAACCCGTCAGGTAACCCTTACCGAAGAGGGTGCAACAAAGGTTGAGAGGGTGCTTAGTGTAAATAATATCTATGACACTATACATCTAGAGCTACTTCATCACGTGATTCAGGCTCTTCGAGCTCATAACCTCTTTCAGAATGATGTGGATTATATAGTGAAAGAGAGAAAGGTCATAATTGTGGATGAATTTACTGGAAGACTTATGCCAGGAAGGAGATGGAGCGATGGACTTCATCAGGCGATCGAGGCTAAGGAAGGTGTAGAGATAGAAAGTGAAAACCAGACACTTGCAACAATCACAATTCAAAACTATTTCAGAATGTATAGAAAACTCGCCGGGATGACAGGAACCGCCGACACAGAGGCGCTTGAGTTTAAGAAGATTTATAACCTAGATGTAGCAGTCATTCCTACGCACAAACCTATGATAAGGCTTGACCATAATGATTTAGTTTATAAAACTGAGCGTGAGAAGTTTAATGCTGTTGTTGACGAAATAAAGAGCCTTCACACCCAAGGAAGACCTGTGCTTGTGGGGACCACATCTATTGAGATATCAGAGAAGCTAAACAAGATGCTTGAGAAACTCAGGATTAATCACCAGGTCCTAAACGCAAAGCAGCATGAAAGGGAAGCCGAGATAATAGCCCAGGCAGGGAGGATTGGGTCAGTAACTATTGCTACAAACATGGCTGGTCGAGGAACGGATATCCTTCTTGGAGGTAACCCGGAGTTTCTTGCAAGGGATGTTACCCGAAGAAAATTCAAGGTTGAATTACACGAGGCGGAGCCACATCAATTTGAAGAAGCCATGCTTGAGGCCAAAACTGTTTGTGAAGATGAGAAGAGAAGGGTTCTTGAGCTAGGGGGTCTTCACATAGTTGGCACGGAACGGCATGAAGCTAGACGAATTGACAATCAACTTAGAGGAAGGTCTGGAAGACAGGGTGATCCAGGTTCCTCTCGTTTTTACGTATCGCTCGAGGATGATTTGATGAGGCTTTTTGCATCTGACAGAATCTCTCGAATAATGGATAAGCTAGGATGGCAGGAAGGGGAACCCATTGAACATAAGCTGATTACTAAATCAATAGAGAACGCACAGAAAAGGGTTGAGGCAAGAAACTTTGACATTAGAAAGCACCTTCTTGACTATGATGACGTTTTAAACACACAGAGGGACGTTGTTTACACAAAGAGAAAAGAAATACTACCTGGAGAGAATCTTAAGGAAGGCCTCTACGAGATGGTGGATGAACTATTGGACGAAATCGTTCCGATTTATGTTCCTGAAAAAACGACTTCAAACGAGTTGGATCTAAAGGGGCTAAGCAACGCAATCTTCAGGGATTTCAATGTACATGTCAACTTCGATGGTGTTTCTTTTGATGGGATGGGGAACCAAGATATAGTTGAGCTTGTAAGAGAGAAGGTTCGTTCCTCCTATGAGGAGAAGGAAAGTCAGATAGGCTCGGAGACCCTAAGACATGTTGAAAGATATATAATGCTTCAGACGCTTGATTACCTATGGAAAGACCACCTCCTTAACATGGATCATTTAAGGGAGGGAATTGGGCTTAGAGGATATGCTCAAAAGGACCCTCTATATGAATACAAGAAGGAAGGATACGATATGTTTTCAGCGATGATGAATCGCTTCAAAGAGGAGGCTTGTGAAAAGTTATTCAGGGTAAAACCTGTGAGTGAAGTAGATATGGAACGGCTTGAGAGAAGAAGAAGGCTTGAACAACAACGTATGGTTTTAAGCAGGGGAGAGGGTGAGGAAAGAAAGGCACCTATAAGACGTGAGAGAAAAATCGGAAGAAACGATCCTTGTTTCTGCGGGAGCGGAAAGAAATATAAGAAATGCTGTGGAAGGGCGTAGTGATACAGGATACATGATGCAAGACTTCGTCGTGAGCTCAGTCGAACGACACAAGATGAAAGATTAATCATGCATCATGTATCATACATCTTGCAACATTCTACAAGGGAAAGTGTAGGAGGTAGTTAATTTGGAGGCTTTTCTGCCTATCAAGAAGATTAATAGCCTTAAGAAAAACATACAAACTATTATAAAGGGGAAACCAGAGGCGGCAAAGGCAACACTTGTTGCATTTCTTTCACAAGGACACATGCTGATTGAAGATGTGCCAGGTGTTGGAAAAACAACACTTGCTCAGGTACTTGCAAGATCAACAGATCTTTCTTTTAAGAGGGTTCAATTTACGAGTGACCTTCTTCCATCGGATATTCTCGGAGTATCTATTTACGACCAAAAAACTGGGGAATTTGATTTCAAAGCGGGTCCAATCTTTGCAAATATAATTCTTGCAGATGAGATAAACCGAGCAACACCTAAAACTCAAAGCGCCCTTTTAGAAGCAATGAGCGAATCTAAGATAACGATAGATGGAAAAACCTACGAGCTACCAAAACCGTTTATGGTAATTGCCACGCAAAACCCCTTTGAGTATCGAGGAACCTTTCCACTTCCAGAAAACCAGCTCGATCGATTCTCTATGAGGGTAAGTATTGGGTATCCGGATTATGAGAGTGAAAAGGAAATCCTCTTAAAGTTCAGCCCGGCAAAACCCTGGGACGGTATACAACCAGTTGTATCTAGGGAAGAGGTGCTAGTTATGCAGACTATGGTTGAAAGGGTTCATCTGGATGAATCTATTCTTGACTATATCTTGACAATTATAAAAGAGACAAGAAACCCTAAGGTATTTGAGCTTGGAGTGAGTCCAAGGGGAGCGATAGCCCTTAAGCGTGCGGCTCAATCTCATGCGCTTATCGAGGGTAGAGCATACTGTATTCCAGATGATGTAAAGGAAATGGCTGTGCCAGTTCTTTCTCATAGGGTCATTCTTAAACACGATCGCATGGGGGGAAAGGGAAGGGAGGAAGAAGCGCTTAAAGATGTACTCGAACGAGTTAAGGTTCCAATTTAGGTATTCGTGGTTAGGAGTTAGTGATTCGTGGCTCGTTTTCTCGATACCAGATGCAGGATCCACGATACCCGAGTCACGAAATTAGAGGAGAACATTGAATACAAATCCTAGAATCTATTTTTATAAGGGCAAGTTACCATTATCTATCATTCCACTTGTTTTATTTGTACTAATAGTCCTTACTTTATTTGCTATTCTAGGTCTTTTTATCGGCGTTATCCTTGGAGCTGCTATGTTAGGATTTATCGTTCTCCGTCTCCTTATTTCATCTAAGAAGAAACAAGCCAAGCTGGTAGAAGAAGATAATCGTACCATTGTACTAAATGGAAGAGATTATGAAATTATAGTAAAGGGAAGAAAAGAGTGAATCGTGTATAGTGATTTGAGGTTCGATCATCTAAGCACGATTCACAAGCCACGAACCACCTATTTAGCTTTATCAATCTTCTTTGCTAGGGTTATGTCATTATCAGTAACACCGCCCTGACTGTGAGTCGAAAGGGTTAGAGTAACCTTATTATATTGAATCAGAAAGTCTGGATGATGGTTTGCTTCTTCAGCTAGGTCTGATACCGTATTTACGAAGGCAATCGCATCTTTAAATGTCTTATGCTTATAAGTCTTGTATATTTCATTGCCCTTTAGTTGCCAGCCTTCTAAGTGTTTAAGTTTCTCTTTTATTTCTTTTTCTGATAAGACCGCCATGTTGTTACCTCCGTTGATTCATAGTAAGGTTGATTATGATGATATATACTATCACGAGATTTGTGACGATCATAAACCTATTTAAATTCTGAACTAATATTTGGAATGCTATATAATTGAGTGAACCTTTGCTGATTGGCTATTCAGAAATCAGAAAATCGAGCTTCTTAAAAGTCCAAGCCTAAAGACCCTTTCTAAACCGAACGAGTCAGAGCGGGACTTTAGGATACGACTCCAAGAGGCATCACGTGAAGAGAGAGATCAATTAGTTGAAAGGCTTAGGCAAAAGCATGCACCTAAGATTGCCGCCCTTGAGGAACGGATTCGCCGCGCGGAACAGGCAGTAGCCAGAGAGGAAGAGCAAGCTAAGCAGCAGAAGCTACAGACTGCAATCTCATTTGGAACTACCTTACTTGGTGCGTTTCTTGGAAAAAAAAGGATAGGCGTTTCTACCATAGGAAGGGCCACGACCGCAATGCGTGGAGTTGGGCGTACTATGAAAGAATCACAGGATATTGATCGCGCCGAAGAGACTTTGGAGGTTTTGAAGAATCAGCTTGCCGAACTCGAGGCCCGGTTCCAAGCAGAAACTGAGGAAATCGCAACAAGAATTAGTTCGCAGACAGAACCCCTTGAAACTTTTGAAATAGGGCCAAAAAAATCAAACGTATCAGTCAATGTACTTGCACTTGTTTGGGTTCCCTATTGGCAAGATGAGCAAGGCAGAATGAAACCTGCATGGACTTAGTGAAACTACAAATCCCAAATCACAAAATACAATCTCTAAATAAATTCAAATGACCAAAACTCAAAATTTAATACGGTTTGGAATTTGGCACATGGAATTTGTTTGTTGTTTGGTGCTTGTGATTTGGAATTTGCCTTAATTCGGAGCTTATTCAAATGCCAATAGCCTTTATAGGAATAGGTTCAAATCTTGGAAATAGGATTGAAAACTGCGTTGAAGGTGTTGAGGAAATCTCGACTTTCTCAAAGATTATCGTTGTTTCCTCTTTTTACGAAACCGAGCCTGTCGATAAGGAAGACCAGCCCGACTTTATAAACTGTGTGGCGAAGCTCGAAACCTCTCTTTCTCCTTTTGACCTTTTAACCTTTCTTCAATCTGTAGAGAATACAATCGGAAGGGAGCACATGGAGAAATGGGGACCGAGAATAATTGACTTGGATATAATTTTTTATGATGAACTTGTGATTGAAACCGATGAACTAATCATTCCCCATCCAAGAGCTCATCTTAGACGGTTTGTCCTTGAGCCTCTTTCTGAAATTGCTCCGGATATCATACATCCTGTTTTAAAGATTTCTGTCTCTAAGCTTCTGGATGAGCTTAAGTGTACGAAACGTGTGGTAAAAGTGGGAGGGTTTTCCATAGCCTGTTCACAGAAATCCACAACTTATCCACAGACTTAGAACATATTTTTCCATAGTTTATCCACAAAAAATGAAATTCTTTTGATGTTAAAGAGATAGGGATACCATTAGGTTAGTTAAAAACTTAATGTGAAGTGTTAAGTAAAGTGAATGACCCTCACCCCGTAGGCTTAGAAGTTATTCACAGGAGCTATCTAAGCTGACTATATTCAATACTGGGACACATTAAACTATAGAACGGATGCTCTACTATCCACCGGATTCAGCTTGGAACAAGCCAGTGCTCTAAAATCCTTTAGAATTCTTTGCGGATGAAAATGTATTCCATAGAAGCATAGCAATTGTCATGGGGCCTACTCCACCTGGGACAGGCGTAATAAATGAGGCTTTGTTACAAACGTTTTCAAAATCCACATCACCTGCAAGCTTTCCGTCGGGAAGACGGTTTATACCTACATCAATCACAACCGCGCCTTCTTTTACCATGTCTTCTGTTATAAGTCTTGCGCGTCCAATTGCAGCCACTAAAATATCAGCCCTCCTTGTAACCTCCCCAAGTGATTTAGTCCTCGAATGGCATATTGTAACTGTTGCATGTCGGTGTAGAAGAAGAAGCGAGACGGGTTTTCCTACTATATTGCTCCTTCCTACTACTACCGCCTCTTTTCCCTGTATTTCTATACCATAGTAATCTAGGAGTTTGATTACGCCATGCGGGGTACAGGGGATAAATCTAGGATTTCCTTCTACGAGAAGTCCTACGTTTTCAGGATGAAATCCGTCGATGTCTTTTAATGGAGAGACGGTTCTTAGGATTCTCGCTTCATTAATCTGTTTGGGAAGAGGAAGCTGAACGAGTATTCCATGGATTTTTTCATCGTGATTTAACTTTTCAATAAGTGTAAGTAAATAGCTTTCTGCAGTTTCTTCTGGAAGCTTATATTCTTCCGAGTAGATGCTAACCTCTTCACAGGCTTTTCTCTTATTTCTTACATAGATTTGAGATGCAGGGTTATCACCCACAAGCACAGCCGCAAGCCCAGGGACTAATCCTGTTTCCCTCTTGAGCTTATTTACCTCTTCTGCAATCCCTTTCCTCAGGTGTTCTGCAACCATTTTACCGTCTATTATTTGGCCCATGTTGTATCTATTTAGCCACAGAGGACACAGAGAAAGGATTTAAAAAAATAACTTTTTTGTTTTCCCCTTTCTGTGTCCTCTGTGCTCTCCGTGGCTAATATTTTATTCCGCTACTCAAATTCCCAGAAATGATTTAGGGGTCCGTGCCCCTTACCTAAATTGAAAGAATTTCTTATAGCTTCTGTAACATAGTCTTTTGCCTGCCTTATGGCTTCTCTCGCATTTAGTCCCTTTGCAAGCCCTGCACAAATAGCGGCGGAATAGGTACATCCTGTGCCGTGGGTATTTTTGGTTTCTATTCTCGGTGAAGGAAAGTCATAAAAATCCTTCCCATCATATAGAATATCTATTGCCTCATCTGACCACTTAAGATGCCCACCCTTTACAAGAACATACTCGCAGCCAATTGATTTTATTCTTCTTGCTGCTTCTCTCATACCATCAAGTGATGAGACCTTTATCCTTGAAATCACTTCGGATTCAGGAATATTAGGGGTAACAACAAAGGCTAATGGCAGAAGCTCTTCAATCAGCGCCCTTTCTGCTTCACGTTTTAGAAGTGTATCTCCACTTTTTGCCCTCATAACGGGGTCTATTACCAGTTTCTTGATTCTGTATTGTTTAATCTTTTCTGCGACGGCTAAAATGATTTTCTCATTTGAAAGCATTCCTGTTTTTGCGGCGTCAACCCCTATATCACTTAATACAGCGTCAATCTGGAGTTTTACAAACTCAGGAGGCAAATCGTAAATTCCTGAAACTGATTGAGTGTTTTGAGCGGTAATCGAAGTAAGGACTGACATACCAAAGACCTTAAATGCTGTAAACGTCTTTAAGTCAGCTTGAATTCCTGCCCCTCCCCCTGAATCAGAACCTGCAATTGTTAGCGCTCTCGGAATTTTTTCACTCACCGAATTTAATATTACAGGCATTTGGGTTAGTTTCAAATTAATATTTGCCACAGAGGGCACAGAGTAGATAGAGAGATTTTTTATTCAATAAATACTCTGTGTTCTATATGGCTCGATGCCGAATCACGCCATGGTTCATGCCTTGGGCTGTTCTTGACAGTCTGGGTGTAATCTAAGTAGAATAAATCCTTACGATTTTGGGTTGAGCGCGTAGCTCAGGGGGAGAGCGCTTGCTTGACGCGCAAGAGGTCGCAGGTTCAAATCCTGCCGCGCTCACCATGTAGTGTGATAGGATTAAGCTAAGTAAAAGTGTCATTGCGATCTGAAGGGAGCGAAGCAATCTTGAGATTCCTCACTGTGTTCGGAATGACACTTCGTGTCGATTGCTTCATAGCTATAGCTCCTTGCAAATGACTTTTTGCTTCTTTTATAAACATGAGTGAGATACAAATAAAGCTTCCAGACGGAGAGATAAAAAGCTTTCCGAAGGGAACAACTATTGGAGAAATATTTAGATCCCTTGGAATCAGAGATAGTGTAATTGGCGCTAAGGTTAACGGAAGGCTTGTTGACTTCTGGTTTGAATTAGGTTCAGACTCTGCTATTGAACCGGTCACTCTCAATTCCACTTCGGGACTTGATCTAATTAGACATACGGCTGCTCATATCATGGCAGAGGCTGTTCAGAGCATCTTCAATAAGGATAATGAGAAGATTAAGGTTACAATTGGACCTGTTATAGAGAATGGATTTTATTATGATTTTGATTACTCAAAGGGGTTTGTACCTGAGGATTTAGAGAGAATCGAAGAAAGGATGAAGCAAATAATAGAAGAAAATAAGCCATTAATCAGAAAAAAGGTATCAAGAGAGGAGGCTATTAAGATTTTTGAAAGAGATGGAGAGACATATAAGGTTGAGATCATAAGCGAACTCCCCCTTGATGAGCAAATTAATATTTATCAACAAGGCGATTGGTATGATCTCTGTAGAGGTCCGCACGCCCCGTCAACGGGGTTTGTGAAGGCATTCAAGCTTTTAAGCATTGCCGGGGCATATTGGCGTGGTGATGAGAGAAATCCAATGCTTCAGAGGATTTATGGTACTGCCTTTTGGAATAGAAATGACCTAGATGATTATCTAACAAAACTCGAAGAAGCAAAGAAACGCGACCACAGAAGGCTTGGAAGGGAACTTGACCTTTTTAGTATTCAGGATGAGATCGGACCGGGATTAGTCCTTTGGCATCCGAAGGGTGCAAGAATTAGACGAGTTATTGAGGATTTCTGGAGAAGCGAACATGAACGTCGGGGTTATGACATTCTATTCACCCCACACGTTGCAAGGCTGGACCTCTGGAGGACAAGCGGACACCTGGATTTTTACCGAGAATATATGTATTCCTCAATGGATGTAGAAGATATTGCTTACCAGATAAAGCCTATGACATGCCCATTTCACATTATGATTTATAAATCTAAAATAAGGAGCTATAGGGATCTCCCACTTAGATGGGCTGAAATCGGCACTGTTTACAGATACGAACGCTCGGGGGTAATACATGGTCTTCTAAGGGTAAGAGGATTCTCTCAGGATGATGCCCATATATTTTGTACACCCAACCAGATTGAGAAGGAGGTTCTCAGCGTGCTTGATTTAACTGTTTTTTTTCTAAGAACCTTTGGATTTGATGATTATGAGGTATACCTTTCTACCCGACCCGAAAAGTTTGTAGGGAGTGTAGAGAACTGGGAAAGCGCTACTGAAGCACTTAGAGGCGCTCTTAAGGCTAAGGGGCTTAATTATGAAACAGATGAAGGAGGGGGGGCATTTTATGGTCCGAAGATTGATTTAAAGATAAAAGACGTTTTGGGCAGGGCTTGGCAGTGCTCCACAATTCAGGTAGATTTTAACCTCCCAGAGAGATTTAACATTAACTTCGTTGGGGATGATAACTCACGTCACCCCCCGATTATGATACACCGAGCAATACTCGGTTCGTTTGAGAGGTTTTTTGGAATATTAATTGAACACTACGGAGGTGCTTTTCCACTGTGGCTTAGTCCCATTCAGGTTCGTGTTGCTACAATCGGGGAAGGACAGATTTCTTACGCTCAAGATGTTTATGAAACTCTACGGAAGCATAATTTAAGGGTAGAGAAGGATTTCAGGAACGAAAAGCTAGGACTAAAGGTAAGAGAAGCTCAGCTTGAGAAGATTCCATATCTACTGGTTATAGGAGAAAAGGAGGTCGATAATAAAACAGTTGCACCGAGAAAGCGCGGAGGGAAGAATCTCCCTTCCATGAAAACTGAGGACTTCTTGAATTTTATCGAAAAAGAGAACGACCCGTATACGTGGAGGGAGGTAGAAAAGCCATAGTCAGAGAACCCGAGATACGGGTAAATGAAAGGATAAGAGCCAGAGAAGTTAGGGTAATCGCAGCCGATGGGAAGCAGATAGGTGTTCTTCCAGTTCGTGAGGCAATCAATATGGCAGAGGAGCAAGGATTTGATTTGGTTGAGGTTGCGCCTAATGCAACGCCCCCTGTGTGTAGGTTTATGGATTATGGCAAGTACAAATATGAACTCAAAAAACAGGCTGTGGCTAAAAAGCAGAAGGTGCAGTTACTAAAGGAGGTTAATTTCAGGCCCAATATAGGCGAGCATGACCTTGATGTTAAGATAAATCGCATTAGAGAATTTCTAGAGGAGGGTCATAAAGCCAAGGTCAGGATATCTTTTAGAGGTAGAGAAATTACACATCCTGAGCTAGGAAGGGAGCTTGCTGAAAGGATAATAGAAAGGATAATTGATATTGGATCAATTGACTTATCACCGAAGTTTGAGGGGAAAAATCTTATAACAATTATCGTACCCAAGAAAAAATAGGAGGAGCCACAAAGGCACAAGGCCTCGAAGAATAAAGAAAATTCCAATGAACAAATTCCAATTTTCAAATACTGAGTTTTTGGAATTTAGAACTTAGAAATTGAAAATTGTTTGGAATTTGTGATTTGAGATTTGTAATTTTTTTCATTCGGTGTCCTTGTGGCTGAATAATTACAAATAGGAAAGACAATGGCAAAAATCAAGATAAAAACAAACAGAAGTGCAGCAAAGCGGTTTTATAAAGTCAGTGCAACTGGCAAGGTGAAAATGGCTCATGGCGGAAAGAGCCATTCAAACGAGAAAAAGGGAAGAAAGAGAATGAGAAGGCTTCGTACGACAAGCTATCTTGAAGGGGCAGAAGCAAAAAGGGTAAGAAAGGTTGTGCCTTATCTTTAAATACTGGATACACGATGCACGATTCACGAATGTTTTTGCTTGCATCTTGCATCATTTTATAATTGGCTGAAATGGTTACTCGAAACTGATAAGCTAAGGTTTAGAAGGAGAATACAATGAGGGTCAAAGGTGGAGTTGCATCGAGAAGGAGAAGGAAAAGATTATTAAAACTCTCAAAGGGTTACTGGGGAAGAAGGAAGAACCTTATAAGAAGGGCAAAAGAGACCATACTTCGTGCACTTGCCTATGCCTATAGAGACAGGCGTCGGAGAAAGCGTGACTTTAGAAGGCTATGGATAGTAAGGATAAATGCTGCTGTAAGACCTTTTGGTCTATCATATAGTGAATTCATGGGAGCGCTTAGAAAGTCAGGGGTTGAACTAGACAGAAAGACCCTTGCCGAGATGGCAGTAAGGGATGCTGAGAGTTTTAAAGCGGTTGTAGAAGCTGTAAAGACGGGCTTAAATTAAAATGTAGCGGAGGGCTTCAGCCTTCCTTCCACGTGAATAGGGCGACCTGAAGGTGGCCCCTACATAATTTCCATAAACCGTAGCGGAGTAGTCAGTCCTCCTTTTTTATTGTTATTCTCGCGTGTTTCGAGCCGGGATCCATGTAATTAGCCCGTTTTTGGATGCCCGATTAATACATTCGGGCATGACATGAAAGAATCCTGAAGGGGTTACAAATATTTTTTGGTTCAAGCTAATTTAAACCGTATGTGGATCAAACTCTAGGGGACAACCTTCACATATAGGTTTCTTTCTGCAATGTTCTTTTCCAACCTTAACTAATAGGGCGTGGTATTCATTAAAAAGTTGGGTGTCTTTTGGTAAGATGTCCATAAATACCTCTTGAATTTCTCCATAATTAGAGTCCTCAGGAATTAGAGCGTGTCTTGAAAGAATCCTATATGTATAGGCATCTACCACAAATATCGGTTTCTTAGCTGCATAAAGAAGAATGCTATCTGCTGTTTCAGGACCGATGCCTTTTATGCCTAGAAGTTTCTCTCGAAGTTTCTTTGAATCTTCTTTAAACATCCTTTCTAGTCTTCCATCGTAGTTTTCATTTAAGAATTTGATAAAGTTTTTGATTTTTATTGCCTTTTGGTTGAAATAACCGGAGGGACGAATAAGTTCAGCAAGTACATGAATTGGAACCGAAGATAATTTTTCAATCGAGGTTAAACCTTTACTCTTCAGATTTTTTAAAGCCTTTTCAACGCTTTTCCATGAAGTGTTTTGAGTAAGGATAGTTCCCAAAATGCACTCAAGCTCAGTCTCGGCAGGCCACCACCCTTGAGAACCGTATCTTTTGAATAAAGCGGTGTAAAATCCTTTAATTCGCTCAGATTTAGTCATATTAAAAACTAATGATACCATGTTTTAATTTTTGATATACACAAACCTAGTGTTCTTATCTACCTGTGATTCTCAATGACGATCAAGCATGCTATTACTTTGCATTTAGCTCTGAATGGCAACGTTGAAATGTCATTGCGAGGAGTGAAACGACGAGGCAATCTGATTGAGATTCCTCACCGCTCCTTTGCCTTCGCTCAGGGCATGGTTCGGAATTACACTTCGTGTCAGTTTGCTTCACGGAGTTTACACTGAGTATAACGAGGTGCTCGCAATTGACAGTAGAATTAAAGTATATCGATAGGCGGGGTTTTCTAACCCCGCATGCCATCGCGGGACTAGAAAGTCCCGCCTTCTGCAGGCTCCGCGAGTGTTTTCGTGATGACATTGTGGACTGAAGGTGTTGCTGCGAGGAGTCCTTACACTTGGGTTCAGGATAAACTCCGCGACGAAGCAATCTGACCACGAGTTGTCATCTCGAACCCTGTCCTGAGTTATAACGAAGGAGCATGTGAGAGATCTAGGATTTCTCGCTATGGTCGAAATGACAAGAAAAAGAACATTCGAAATGGAATCATGAGGATTTTTGTACGTATTTATATTATTGACAACCTTCTATTCCGATGTTAACTCATACACTAGAATGAAATTCACCGCACTCTATGACGTTCACCGAGGGATGGGTGCAAAGATGATAGAGTTTTCAGGCTGTATGATGCCACTTGAATATATAGGAACTCGGGATGAACATCTAGCGGTAAGGAACTCTGTAGGGCTCTTTGACATAAGCCATATGGGTGAGATCGAGGTTTACGGCAAAGAAGCAGCATTTGTCTGCCAGTGGGTTACCACAAATGATATTAGCAAACTAAGTAACTTTCAGGCACATTACACCCTTCTTTGCAATCCTGAGGGCGGTATTATAGACGACATCATTGTCTATAAAATATCGGATGAGCATTTTTTTATATGTGTAAATGCTGTGAACACTCTTAAAGATTACGAGTGGATTAAAAGCGAAGAGAGTAAATTTAAGGCTATAGTGGTAAATAAAAGCCCGGAATATTCACAGATTGCTCTTCAAGGCCCTAATTCTCAAGTGTTATTGAGCAGTGTTCTTAAGATGGATTTCAGCACACTAAAGAGATTCTTTTTCCAGTTTGTCAAATGGAAAGACTCGAATCTCATAGTTGCAAGAACTGGTTACACAGGAGAAGATGGGTTTGAGATCTTTCTTCCTTGGAACTTGGCAAAAGAGCTTTGGGATGAAATTATAGAAGGGGGAAAATCTCATGGAATCCAGGCTTGCGGACTTGGTGCAAGAGATACGCTTAGGATTGAGATGGGTTACCCATTATACGGACATGAGATTGAGGAGGATAGAAACCCTTTTGAAGCAGGGCTTAGTTCATTTGTAAAATTTGACAAGGGTGGTTTTATTGGAAAAGAATCTCTTCTCGGTGTTATAGAGAAAGGAATTAAAAAAAAACTTTTTGGATTTGAGATGGTAGAGCGCGGAATCCCGAGACAGGGATATGGAATCGTGAAGGGTGAAATAATACTAGGTGCTGTTACAAGCGGGACTTTATCGCCTAGTCTTGAAAAACCGATTGGAATGGGTTATTTAAAAACAGATATATATTTTGACGATGAGATTGAAATAGAGATTCGTGGAACTAGGAGAAAGGCAAAAATCGTTTCGGTCCCTTTTTACAAGAAGCTAGCAAAGGAGAAAAGAAATGGTAGAGATTCCAGAAGTGCTTAAATACACAAAAGAACACGAGTGGGCAAGGGTTGAGGATGATATTGTTATAATAGGTATTACTGATTACGCCCAGGATGCCCTTGGGGAGATTGTTTACATTGAGCTTCCTAGTGAAGGAGACGAAGTTACAAAGGGAGAAACCTTTGGTGCAGTGGAGTCGACTAAATCGGTCTCAGATCTATATGCTCCTATAAGCGGCGAGGTGGCAGAGGTTAACGAGGCTCTTCTTGATTCCCCAGAGGCAATTAACGAAGATCCTTATGGTGAGGGGTGGATGGTAAAGGTAAAACCCTACGATCCCAGTGAGCTTGAAGATCTCATGGATAGCGATGAATACACTGAATTCATTGAGAAGCAATCGGAGAAGTAATGATAAAGAATTGGATGATTGATGAGAGGCTTAGATTCATAAACTTCTAAAGCGAATATGTTTTTTAAAAGATTTTTAAAGATTATACCTGTTGTCATCTTTTAACACCGCTTGGAAACTTAACCATTAGATTACATGCATTATAGAGATTCCTTCAATTTTAATAGGAAAAGGATTATGGATGATAAAGTTGAAAATGATAGGTTAGGAAAGGACCTGTTTGCTTTAAGACACATCGGTCCCAATGAAGACGAACTTGAAGAGATGCTAAAGCTAATCGGCGCTGATTCTTTAGGCTCGCTTATTGAAGAAACTGTTCCTTCAGCAATTCGTCTTAACAAGCCGTTAAATCTTCCTGAAGCGGTAAGTGAATATCGGTTCTTGGAAGACCTTAGCAAAATAGCGAGCAGAAATAAGGTGTTTAAGTCATATATTGGCTTGGGGTATTACGACTGTATCACCCCTAGCGTAATCAGGCGAAATATTTTTGAAAATCCAGGTTGGTATACCCAATACACCCCATATCAAGCTGAGGTTTCCCAGGGTCGCCTTGAGGCGTTACTAAACTTTCAAACTATGGTGTGTGACTTAACTAAAATGGATGTTGCCAATGCCTCTCTTCTAGACGAAGGTACTGCCGCTGCTGAAGCAATGACTATGCTAGCACGACTAAAGAGTAGGGATTCTCATGATAGCGCCAATATATTCTTTGTCTCTGAAAAATGCTTTCCACAGACCATAGATGTATTGAAGACAAGAGCAGATCCATTAGGAATCAAGCTAACAATTGGCGACCATCAGAGTTTTGAGTTTAAAGATAAGGTTTTTGGGGCCATAGTTCAGTATCCGAATGGAGATGGCGAGGTTCTTGATTATTCAGATTTTATAAATAATGCCCACAATGCTGGAGCTTTAGTGGCTGTAGCCTCAGATCTGCTTAGTCTTACATTACTTACACCCCCAGGGGAATTTGGCGCTGATGTTGTGGTAGGGTCTAGTCAGCGGTTTGGCGTGCCACTTGGTTACGGCGGGCCACACGCAGCATTCTTTTCAACACGTGATGAATTCAAGCGTCAGGTTCCGGGACGAATCATTGGGGTATCCATAGATTCACATGGCAATATTGCATACAGGATGGCTCTGCAGACACGCGAACAGCATATAAGAAGAGAAAAGGCTACATCTAATATTTGTACCTCAGAATCATTGCTTGCTATCATGGCGAGTATGTATGCTGTATATCATGGGCCTAAAGGTCTTAAAGCGATTGCAGAGAGAATTCATACCCTAGCTAGAATTTTGGATAGTGAGCTTAATAAATTAGGGGTTAAGCAAGATAATTCTTATTTCTTCGATACATTAAAGATTGACTTAGGAGATGGGCGAGCAGACAGACTTGAAAAAATAAAGTCTCTTTCAAATGAAGCACAAATAAATTTTCGATATATAGCCAATCGCCTTATCGGCATTTCAATAGATGAGACAACAGAACTTGAAGATATTGAACGTATTATTGAGATCTTTGCAAAAGCAAGTTACCAGAACTACCAAAAGCGGAGTCCTCGAGAGTCGGCAAGAGGAATAGAAATTAAATTTCCTAAGAAATTAACGCGTAAGAGTAATTACTTAACACATCCTGTTTTTAACAAATATCATTCCGAGACTAAGATGCTTCGTTATATAAAAAGTCTCGAGAACAAGGATCTTGCTTTAAATACATCAATGATACCACTCGGATCTTGTACAATGAAGCTCAATGCAACAACTGAGATGATCCCTTTAAGCTGGCCAGAGTTTTCAAGGTTACATCCTTTCGCCCCAAGAGAACAAGCTCAAGGGTATGAAGAGATATTTAAAGAATTAGAAAGAGCATTATGTGAAATTACTGGATTTTACGCTTGTTCTCTACAACCCAACTCAGGGGCGCAAGGAGAGTACGCTGGACTCATGGTTATACGAGCTTATCATAAAGATAGGGGTCAAGGGCAAAGAAATGCAGTGTTAATTCCATCTTCAGCGCATGGTACTAATCCAGCAAGTGCAGTGATGGCGGGGATGAGAGTTGTGGTAGTAAGATGTGACGAAGAGGGCAGTATCGATGTAGAAGATTTGAGAAGCAAGGCGTTAGAATACAGAGATAATTTATCTACACTTATGATTACATACCCGTCCACCCATGGTGTATTCGAGGAGAAGATTCAGGAGATTTGCGCAATTATTCATGAGCATGGTGGTCAGGTTTATATGGATGGAGCCAATATGAATGCACAAGTGGGTCTTACAAATCCTGCCATCATTGGAGCGGATGTTTGCCATTTAAATTTACATAAAACATTTAGCATTCCACATGGAGGAGGCGGTCCGGGAATGGGTCCTATATGCGTTGCAAAACATTTAGCACCTTATCTTCCTGGTCACCCATTGGTTGATACTAGGGGTATAAAGTCTATATCAGCAGTGGCTTCTGCTCCTTGGGGAAGTGCAAGCATCTTATTAATCTCGTATGCATATATCAAATTACTAGGCTATCAAGGAGCAACGAATGCAAGTAAGTACGGTATCTTAAATGCTAATTATTTAAAATCTCGACTAGAAAAACACTATTCTGTTTTATATACAGGAAGATATGGAAGGGTTGCACATGAATTCATTTTAGATCTGCGTCAGTTCAAACGAATCTCGGATATTGAAGTAGAAGATGTAGCAAAGAGGCTCATGGATTATGGTTTCCATGCTCCAACTATTTCATGGCCTGTTCCAGGCACGATGATGATAGAACCAACCGAGAGCGAGGCTAAAGATGAATTAGATCGCTTTTGTGATGCTCTTATATCTATACGAAAGGAGATTCAAGAAATTGAGGATGGGATAACAGATAAAAATGACAATCTGTTAAAAAACGCGCCTCACACCGCTATAGAAGCAACCTCGGATACCTGGAAGCATCCTTATTCTAGAGTGAAAGCAGTCTATCCACTTGATTTCGTTAAATCTAACAAATTCTGGCCACCCGTTGGAAGGATAGACAACGCTTATGGAGATAGAAATTTAATCTGTACCTGTCCTCAAGTGGAGTCCTACCCAAACGAATAAGCACCAGTGACTAAATCGCAAATCCCAAACAAATACTAAATTTCGAAACTTAATGTTTGGCGTTTTGAATTTGGTACTTGAAATTTGTTTGTAATTTGGTGCTTGTGATTTGGAATTTGTAGTTCCATTAAATCTTCTTATCAATGTAAGCTGTTTTTTTTACGTTTTCAATCCACGCCTTTATAGATTTTTCGACCTTTTCTTGGTAGAGCTTTTCTCTTATTTCTTCCCTAACACTATCTAGAGAGGTTGCCTCAACTAATTTTTTATCGGTCACTTTTATTACATGATACCCTGCAGTGGATCTTACTGGACCTACAATTTCTCCAACCTGGGTTTCTATAACTGCTTTTTCGAGTTCCACTACCATATCACCCTTTTTAAAATATCCTAGATCACCTCCCCGTTCTGCTGATGAAGTATCTTTAGAATATTGTTTTGCAAGCTCGCTAAAATCCTCTCCCGACTTGGCTAGTTTTGCAATCTCTAGAGCTTGGGTTTCCGCCTGCTTTTCTTCCTCAGGTGATTCAACAGTGATTAATATGTGGGCAATGCTTATCTCTTCAGTAGACTTAAGCTCTCCATGATTTTCCTCGTAATATTTTTTTATCTCATCTTCTGTTATCGCAATTTGACCTTGCACCTGAGTCCCTATAAGCTTGTTGTTTAGAAGTTGTCTTCGCCATTGTTCTCTAAAAGACTCAGGGGTAAGGTTTTGTTTCTTTAGCGCCTCATCCATTTGTTCGTCTGTTAAGTTATATCTTCTCTTTACCTCTTCTACAGCGGCGTCAATCTCCTTTTCTGTAACCTGAATTCCTAGTTTTTTTGCTTCTTGTTGTAGAAGCCTTTCTTCTATCATCAGTTCTAATATCTGACTTTGCACTTGTGTGTCTTCTGGATTTTGGTTTGTGGTGGAGGCTGTTTCTTTTAATTCAGATAGGGTAATGACATCTTCGTTTACAACAGCCGCAACTTTGTCTATCAGGTTTTCTGTAACTTGGGGTTTTATGGTCTCTCCTGAAATGAATTTATCATCTTTAAAATCACCTATATACTTCCTCCCATCAGCGTAAGTATATGTTCCCTTACCGTCCAGCATATTATCTTTGAACTCTCCTTCATACGTGTCTCCATTTGGGAAGGTCAGTGTCCCCTTGCCGTTCCTCTTATCGTCATTCCATTCTCCTACGTACTTTCTTCCGTCAGACCACATCATCGTTCCTTGACCGTATCTTTCGTCATCCCTCCACTCACCTTCATATTTATCACTGTTGGGCCATGTGTACGTTCCCTGACCGCTTTTCACTCCATCTATACAATCTCCTACGTATTTTGTTCCATCAGCATAAGTAAGCGTTCCTTTCCCATTAATTTCGTCATCCTTCCACTCGCCTTCATATTTACCACCGTTGGGCCATGTGTATGTTCCCTGACCGCTTTTCATGTCATCTTTAAAATCGCCAACATATTGTGTGCCATCCGGCCAAGTCATTGTCCCACGGCCCTCTCTCTTATCATTCTTTGTTTCTCCTTCGTATATTCCTCCGTCTGTATAAGTTAATGTCTTTATTTCCTGAGCATGTAAAATTGTTGTAAGAGTAATTAAAAATATGGCAATCTTAACTGCAACTGACAACATAATTTTCTCCCTGCTCATTTTGTTGCAATTAATATTTTTCACACTTAACCTCTGAACTTTTAACTATATTGGCGTCTCTATTTATCTAAGCCTCCTAGCATTTTTCGATAAGAGACTAAGATTGAATCAAGAACTGGATAAGAATAAGATATATATCCTATTTCTGAACTCATTATTGTGCATTATCTGTTTACTTTTTCCTGATATACTTTTTTAACTCATATTAATACTTTTTGCATTTGCCTTGGAAAGTTCAGCTAAGACTGATTTGCCGAAATACAATCTTTTTATTATCCATTTTCGCTAATCTTCTTTAAGTTATCTTCAAAAATTTCTACCCCGATTTGTTCTCGTAGCTTTTTAGTATAATCTGAGAATGTCTTTTTTCTCAACTCGACTTGAATTTGCCCTATTACTTGATCTAATGGGATACTCTTTGGGTCTTCAGTTACCTTTATTATAATAAACCCATTTTCAGTCTCAATCGGATCGCTTATTCCTCCTATCTTTAGGTTGAAGATCTTGTTTTCAATATCGTCTGGCAGGCTTCCTCTCGAAATATATCCGAAATCGCCTCCTCGCTTTTTTGATGTGATGTCATCGGAAAAATATTTTACAAGCTCTTCAAAGCTCTCTCCTGCATTAGCCCTGTTTACAACAAGCCAAGCAATGGTTCTTGCTTCATCTTTTGAGATACCTTGCTCAGGGTTTGCTTTAATGAAAATCTCGCTTACTCTAACTTGCTTGAAGCTATTTGGATTTTCTTCATAGTATTTTTTAATTTCTTCTTCACTTATTTGATGGTCCATAATATCCTGGCTTAGAGCCTGAATCAAAAGCCGTCTTTCATAATTTTGTAGGCTTTCTTTAATTTTTTCCCTTTTGTCTATACTCATTTTTTCTGCCTCTTTATATAGAACCATTTGATTTATGAAGGAATCTAGGTACTCCCTTAATCTTTCAGGTGATGAGAGATAATTAATCCGCTGACTCGGCGGGAGACCATTAAGTGATTTGATCAAATCTTCTTTTGTGATTGTCTCACCGCCTATTTTCGCAACCACTATGGAGCTTCCTGTTAAATCTTTAGATCCTACCCTTTTTCCCTGATAGAAATTGTCGAAATCGCTACAGCCTAGAATTAGTGCTATTAATAATAGAGAGATAATTAATTTCATTTGTTATCTCCTATAGATAAAAGCTATAGGTGTTAATAATTGTAGGTTAAAAAGTGAAGGATTTACTTTGTTACAGCAATTTTAACGCCGCCTACTAATAATGAGAGTTGAGACTCTTCTCATTTGAATATACTTTACATGAAAAAAATCATTGTGGATATGATATACTCATCCGAAACAATTTAAAGGTTTGTGGGAGGTATTTGATCACCAATAAAATTCATCCCTGTCTATTTCTTAATAATTCAGGGCAATCGGCTTAACCAAATCAAAAATGCTCTTGTTTCATTTTATTCAGAAACACGTAGCTGTGAACACCTGTCATTAATATATTATTTCAGTTCTTTAAGTCTTTTCTTTATTTCTTCAAGAGCCTTTCCATGTTTATAAAGAATTTTTAATCTACCACTTGGTGCAAAATGGTGATAAAAGGGTGATGCTTCAAGAAAGACTATAACGATTTCTTCATTTCTTATCTCAATCTTTTGAGCGAGTAGTTTTTTGAGTAAGAGCTTGAGCTCTATAACCTTGACAAGGTTTAAAGACGGCTCAGGCAGCTCTCCAAATCTATCTTCTAGTTCGCTTTTAATCTCTTTGATACCTTTCCCTGACATGACTGAAGAGAGCTCTTTATAAAAAAGGAGCCTCTCCGCTCCATCACTAATATAATCATCGGGGAGAAAAGCAGGCGTGTTTAATCTTACTTCTGGTTCGTATTCTATGTGGGTTTTCTCCTTTTTAAGTTCTTTTATTGCCTTATCAAGCATCTCTAAATAAAGCTCAAGACCTACTTCTGCAATGTGCCCTGACTGCTCAGTGCCGAAGATGTTTCCTGCTCCTCGAATTTCGAGATCAGACAAAGCAAGCTTAAACCCAGAGCCGAGTTCCCGAAGCTCCGCGATTGCCTTAAGCCTTCTTTTCGCTTCAGGGGTAAGTATATTTACGCTAGGAATAAGAAAATACGCATAGGCCTTTTTCTCAGCCCTTCCCACTCTACCTCTAAGCTGATAAAGGTCTGCAAGGCCAAAGGTGTGTGCATAATTAACGATTATCGTATTAGCTCTCGGTATGTCGAGTCCCGCTTCTACTATAGCCGTTGTAACGAGCACATCGGTTTTTCCTTGAATGAACCTAAGAATAGCCTTCTCTAGTTTTTTCTCCTCCATCCTTCCATGTGTAATGTCAATCTTCGCCTCTGGCGCGAGTTCTCTTATAGTTTCTGCTATTCTAAGGATATCCTCAATACGGTTATGTATAAAAAACACTGACCCGCTGCGATTGAGTTCCCTTCTGATTGCATCCCGAATTATATCTCCATTAAATTGAGAAACGTAGGTTTCGATAGATTGCCTTCCTTCAGGCGGGGTGTTTATAAGGCTTATGTCTCTAATCCCGGCAAGAGATAGCTGAAGTGTGCGTGGTATTGGGGTTGCACTGAGCGCTAATACCTCTACACCCTTTTTAAGTTTTCTCAATTTTTCTTTGTGTGCTACGCCGAATCTGTGTTCCTCATCGATTACAACAAGACCTAGGTCTTTAAACTTAACTTTATCTCCTAAAAGTTTGTGGGTTCCTATAATAATATCTATCGTGCCATTTTCGAGTTTTTTTTGGATTTCTCTTATCTCCTTTTGCGTTTTGAATCTTGAAAGCATCTCAGTTACTACTGGATACCCTTTTAGCCTTTCGGTAAACGTGATATAGTGCTGATAGGCAAGAAGAGTTGTAGGTACAAGGATGGCAACTTGCTTTCCGTCCATAGCTGCTTTAAATGCTGCCCTTACTGCGACCTCAGTTTTTCCAAAACCTACATCCCCGCAAATCAGTCTATCCATGGCTTTTAGTGATTCCATGTCACTCATCACGTCGTCTATGGCTGCTTCTTGATCTTGCGTTTCTTCGTAGGTAAAAGTAAACTCAAATTCTCTAAATACGCTGTCCCTTCTTGAAAACTGGAATCCTTTTTTTGCTTTTCTCTCGGCATAGAGCTCAAGAAGTTCTTTAGCGATATTTTCAACCGCCTTTTTTACCCTTTTTATAACCCTTTTCCAGTTTTGGTGTCCGAGCCTGTCAATTTTCGGATTTTGGTCTCCGATGTATCTCTGAACAAGCTTGAGTTTATCAACTGGCACATAAATTTTATCTCCACCATCATATTCACATTCGAGGAAATCCCCTTCAAAATTTTCTAACTTGAGCCTTTTAAGTCCTCTAAATATTCCTATTCCGAAATCTACGTGAACAACAAAGTCTCCGGGTTTTAGTTCACTAAATGATGTTATAAAGACGGATGGTATGTCTCTAGATTTTGTTGGCCTTATTTGTTTCCTTTCCCCAAATATTTCCTTCTCTGTGATTACTGCAATCTTGCCTTCTGGAAAGATAAAACCAGATGAAACCGATCCGATCAGGATATTTACATTTTTTATTCCACGCTCGGTTAGTATATTTTTGATTTTTTTCCTCTCGATTTCCGTTTGTAACACCAGATTGACTTGTATTCCAAGAGCTTGCCATTCTTGTATCTTAAGAGAAAGGAACTCAAAGGCAGAATCAAAGCCATTAGATTCGACAAGCTCACTACGAGCTTCTTTTTGAACGTTTGCTGTTTCAGTATCGAAACGTATGCTTTCGATTCCAGCTTCATAAATCTCTACATCTTCAATAAAAATTCTTTGGAACCTTAAAATTTCATCATGTAGTTGATCTTCGGTTAGATAAAGCTCTTGGAACTCAGGAGTAAGCTTCAAGTGCTTCTTTATCGAAGTGTTAATATCAGATAATGAGTTGAAATAGGTTTTAACTGATTTTGAAATCTCATCGGGGTTATCAAATATGATTAAGGTGTCTTTAAGAATGTAATCGAATGCGGTGCTTAGATTCTGATAAAATGAAGGTAGGAACCACTCGATTTCTGGAAAGCGTGTACCTTTTTCAATCTCTTCAAGGAGTGAGATTTTAGCTGAAGCAGGTATTTCCTGCTCCTCTGCTTTTTTTCTTACATATGACAAGGATTGTTTGATAGCTTCATCTGTTAGGATGACTTCACTTACTGGAAGAATCATGACACCTTCGGTTGTTTCTAAGGATTTTTGGTCATCTACGCTGAAAAATCTGATTGAGTGGATTGCATCTCCATATAGTTCAAGTCTTATGGGGTTTTCAAATCCTGGCGAAAATAGATCAATAATGGCACCTCTAACACTTACATCTCCAATCTTTTCAACAAAGTCGCTACGTAAGTAACCCATCTGAATTAGCTTTAAAATAAAATTGTCTCTTATGATATCGCTTCCCTTTTGAATTTTGATAGCAGAATTTCGTAGAACATATATTGGGATCGTTCTTTGAAAAAGCGCAGGTGCTTCAGCTAGGAGCATTCCCCTCGACCCTCCGATGAATTCGTCGGGGGTCAGGGCAGGTTTTTTCTCGCTTGCAAAATATAGCCAGTTTATCCTTTCTCCACCCTCTTCCGTTTGAGATGAGAATAATACATCCCTGAAGCTCGATTCCTTTTTTAACAAAAGGGGCGGTTTTTCTCCTAGGTAAAAAGCAATATCCTCTGCTGCCAATTCCCCGATTTCTTTCGAAGAAACGATATATAAGATTGGTCTTTCTATCTTTTTAACTAATGCCGAGGCAATATAAAATTTAGAAGAACCCTTTAAACCAGAGAGCTTTAGTATTTTCTCGCCCGTTATTATTTTATTCAGAAGCTGATCAAGAGTGTTAGAAGGGATTGAGTTATAAAAGGTATTTTTATGTTGGGATTTATGTAGTGCTGTAAACTGATCTATGTATTTTTTTTTATTCATAATCTGTCTTTAATAAAAGGGGCTCGAGATTTTTCGATTTATCTTGTCATCAAATATTTTGACTTATTAACCTTACATTCCAAAGGATATAAAGAACTCGTTTTAGTTTTTTCTTAGGGATTTCGCAACTCAGATTGACGTTTTAGAAAAGTTATTTGTTAGCTATAAGGTTGACACTACTGTTTCCTAATTTCCTCTAGAATCAATCTACCCATCTCTTGACATCCAACTTTTGTTGTTCCTTTCTCGTAAATATCTCCAGTTCTGTATCCTTTTTCAAGAACTTTTCTAACAGCTTTGTCAATTTCGTCCGCTGCATTATCCATATTAAATGAGTATTTAAGCATCATGGCGGAAGAAAGAATAGAAGCGATAGGGTTTGCAATATCCTGCCCAGCAATATCAGGAGCACTGCCATGAATAGGTTCATAAATCGCTCTTCCATTTCCAAGGCTTGCCGAAGGAAGCATACCGAGGGAGCCTGTAAGCTGTGCAGCCTCATCACTTAGTATGTCCCCAAACATGTTGTCCGCTAGGATTACATCAAAGCTTCTGGGTCTTCGAATAAGCTGCATCGCAGCGTTGTCCACATATAGATGTTCAAGCTCTACATCTGGAAACTCCTCTTTACCGATCCTAGTTACTGTCCTTCTCCAGAGTTCCATAACATCTAGTACGTTTGCCTTATCAACGGAGGTAACCTTCTTTCTTCTTTTTCTCGCAATCTGAAAGGCCACCCTTGAAACCCTTTCTATCTCGGTTGTAGTGTATGAGAGGGTGTTTACTCCCCTTTCTTCACCGTTTGATAGTTTTGTAATACCGCGAGGAGTGCCAAAATATATCCCTCCTGTAAGTTCTCTTACTACCATGATGTCTACGCCTTCTACGATTTCACTCTTGAGGGTTGAGGCACTTTGAAGAGATGGATAAACAACAGCCGGTCTTAGATTTGCAAACGCCTCTAATTCTTTCCTAAGGGTGAGAAGACCCTTTTCTGGTCTAATTTCATAATCAAGATTGTCCCACTTTGGACCACCTACTGCACCAAGTAGGACTGCATCGCTTGACTTTGCCTTTTTTAGGACTTCAACGGTTACCGGGACTCCATAGGCATCAATTGAAGACCCGCCAAATAGTGCGCTTTCAAATTCAAATTTGATATTAAGCTTCTCACCTAAGGCTTTGAGCACGTATAAACTCACATTTGTTACTTCCACTCCTATTCCATCTCCAGGAAGGATAAGAATCTTAAGCACTTTTGTTCTCCTTAGAAAAAATTTATAATTAAGATTTATTTTACCTAAAGAAGTTGTTTTGGGTATCGCAGTTACGTATCACAACGTTAAGTAGAATAATATGAAACTTATAATATTTTAATATCATCTTTGCATCTATAGTTTTCAATACGATAACCATAATTCATTTCAATTGGGATCAAGCGTCGCTTGACTCTAGTTAAGATAACTTAAACGGCAAGGCTTAATTTTTACTTGACGTAATTTCGTAATATTCCTATGCCCTCGACCTTTACCTCTACTGTATCGCCTTGCTTCATTGGACCTATTCCAGAAGGTGTTCCTGTGGCAATTATATCTCCTGTAAGAAGCGTCATCACTCTTGAGATAAAGACTAATAGTTTTGGAATGTTAAAAATAAGCTCGGATGTTCGAGAATGTTGTCTTCTCTCATCATTTAGGTACGTTGAAATTTCAAGATCAGTAGGATCAAGCTCAGTTTCGATGACTGGTCCAATTGGGGCAAATGTGTCAAAGCCCTTTGCCCTTGTGTATTGT
>LDXN01000019.1 GCA_001443445.1 Candidatus Dadabacteria bacterium CSP1-2
GAAATCAGCTAAAACAGGTTGAGAGATTGCCCATATCATTAGGAAAACGAGAAATCTCAATCTGTATCTCAATCCTCCGTCTCCTTTAAGCCTTAGATAAATTTGACTGCAAAATTTTGAACAAACTTACTAAAAAAGCAATGTGACTTTACTACCTTTACACATGGTTGTCAAGCAAAATTTTGCCTGATGTTGTTGCAAAGTGATAATGTCACTAGTTAAGTGCAAAGTGAAAATGTCACCCCTTAGGTGTTTTGGGATAATTTCTAGGATAAGTAGGAATTATCCAAAAGGAGGTAGAAACACTGATGGAGGTGATAACTTTGAGGCGACAGGAATTAACAAGATATCAGGTGATAAATGGAACAATAGAGAGGAAGATTTCAAATACTGAAGCGGCCATATTGCTTGGGATATCAAAGAGGCAGGTAATAAGGGTAAAGAACAAGATAAGGAGAGTCGATTTTAATGGGGTAGTACATGGCAATAGGGGAAGGAGACCGAAGTTAGGTATTTCAAATGAGACAAAAGAGATGATCCTCAGTCTTTATCAGAACAGATATTATGGATTTAATGTCACACATTTTGGGGAATTCCTAAAGGAAGTGCACGGGATTCAGGTATCCAGAGAGACTTTAAGGAAGCTTCTACTCATATCAGGGCTTAGGACAAAGAGCAAATCACCACCAAGACACAGAACAAGGAGGGCTAGGATGCCCAGGAGTGGCCTTTTAGTCCAGATGGATTCCTCCGAGCACAAGTGGTTAGAAGAAAGCACTATCTGGCTTATAGCCACTATAGATGATGCAACGGGAGAGGTTCCATATGCCCTTTTTGTAGATAGTGATTCCACGGAGAACAATATGAGGGTTATAAAGAGACTAATAGAGAAAAGGGGGATGCCTGTAGCCTTATACACTGATGGGGCGAGTCATTTTATAACACAAAGGCACTATTCTTACAGGGTAAATCTTAGGTATGACGATACTCCTACGCAGATTCAAAGGGCATTAAATGAACTTGGTGTAAGGCTTATCATTGCAGGAAGCCCTCAGGCCAAGGGAAGAGTAGAGAGACTTTTTGAAACCTTCCAGGACAGGCTCCTTAAGGAATTAAAACTCTATAAAATCTCTTCTATAGAGAAGGCTAACAGGTATCTACACAATAAGTTTCTACCAAGATTTAATAATAAATTCTCTAACGCTCCCAAAGACCCGGAGACCGCTTGGAGAGTTTTACCAAAGGAATTAAACCTTGAGTCTGTATTCTCAATAAAAGAGCAAAGAACTGTTATGGCTGATAACACTATCTCCTTTAGGAATCGAATATTTCAGATACTCCCTGATAAGTATAGAATCTCCTTTGCTAAGGCTAAAGTTGTAGTGGAGAAGAGATTAGATGGGTCTATACACATAAGATATAAGGACCAATACCTGAATTTTAAGGAAATTAGTTCTGATGAAATTAAAAAGATTAAAACTAATACTCTGCCTCTTGAGAAGCTACTTACAGGTGACATTTTCACTTTGCATCAGGGGTGACATATTCACTTTGCATTGACATCAAAAGGATTTTCTATTTTCTTTATAGAGGTTATTCAAGGCTTAATTGCAGGTCTAATTTCACGTGAAAAAAACTCCATAGTCTCAATTACGCCTTTTAAGTTCCCGCTAAGAACATGAAAGATTAGATGAGAAACTCCTGAATTTTTATATTTCTCTATTCCTTCAATTATCTTTTCGGGCATGCCACGAAGTGTTTCTCTTTCGTCCGCCTTTTTAATCTCCTTCTTCGAAGTGCGTTTTATCTGGAGGTTTTTCCTTAAGGATATGACAAAATCTGAAGGACTTTTCCCCTTTTTACCTAAAAGTTCATTTAGGTAGTTTACATTTTCTTTTATCTCATAAGGTGTAAGTCCAACGGGATGCCATCCATCACCAAGATTGACTGCCCGCTCGATGGCTTTTTGGCTGTTTCCACCTATCCATATAGGGGGGCAAGGCTTTTGAATGGGTTTTGGTAGAAAATTTATATCTTCGAATTTATTATACATTCCAATAAACTTCGGCCTCTTTTGAGTCCATAGTGTTTTCAAAACTTGAATATACTCATCAGTCATCGTCCCCCTTTCTCTATAAGAAACACCGAGGGCTTTAAACTCTTCTTTTAGCCAACCAGCTCCAACACCGAGAATTACCCTTCCATTTGAGAGGACATCAATGGTTGAGACCATTTTAGCGAGAATAATAGGGTTTCTATAGGGTAGAATTATTACACTTGTGCCGAGGTAAATCTTGGTTGTTAAGGCAGCTATATAGGTAAGCGTTGCAATAGGTTCATAGAAAACGTTACCAAATCCTTGATGTGACTCTGGTATTACAATATGGTCACTCACCCAAACTGAGTCAAAGCCGAGTGTTTCTGCAGTTTTTGCTATACCAAGGATTGCATCTCTTTTCGCATACTTGCCAAAATTTGGAAGCGCAATGCCGAATTTCATCTTATTCGCCTATATTTCACATTATAACCTTTTCTGTTTTGCTAAACCAAGATAAAAATTCTCAGATGTGCTTACAAACTTGGTCTCATTTAATTTCTATTATTAGTAAATTTCAAGAGTAAAGTTGATATAATTAGAACAGTTAACAGGGTTAAGTGTACTTCAGAAGTAATTCTTGATATAATTCAACAAAAATTCCTATATTAATTACCCCTCGATGAAAGTGATAGAGAGCTTCTTTGGTTTTAGAGAGAAAGGAACATCTTTTAAGACCGAAGCCATTGCTGGTCTCACCACATTCATGACCATGGCATATATAATTTTTGTACAGCCTGCTGTTCTCTCACAAGCTGGAATGGATTTCGGAGCGGTCATGATGGCCACGTGCTTATCTGCAGCTATCGCAACCCTTGTAATGGGACTATATGCAAATTACCCCATCGGGGTTGCCCCAGCTATGGGAGAGAACTTCTTTTTTGTCTTTACAGTTGTACTCGGTATGGGCTTAGCGTGGCAGAAGGCCCTTGGAGCGGTTTTTATTTCAGGGGTTCTTTTTGTTGTCTTAACCGCTTTTAGGATTAGAGAGGTGATTGTTGATGCTGTGCCTCAATCACTAAAGGATTCCATAGCAGGTGGAATTGGATTATTTATAGCCTTTATAGGTCTTATTCAAGCGGGGGTTATTGAGAAGAGTTCTGAAGGGATTTTAGGTTTGGGAGATTTAAGAAAGGAAGCCGTACTCCTTTCTATATTCGGATTAATATTTACAGCAGTTTTAATGACAAGAAAGATTACAGGAGCTATATTGATAGGAATTATCGTTTCAACTATTCTGGGACTACTTCTTGGAATAGTTAATTATCCTGGAAGCATTCTTTCTGTTCCACCATCTCTCTCCCCTACATTCCTTAAACTTGATATAAAAGGGGCTCTTGAAATTGACTTCATAACTGTGACTATTATTTTCCTTTTCATGGTTATGTTCGATACAATAGGCACATTAATAGGGGTGGCCGGAATAGCTGGCTTTTTAAGAAATGGAAGGCTTCCTAGAGCAAGTAGAGCACTAATGGCTGATGCTGTAGGAACATCGGTAGGAGCATTATTAGGTACGTCAACTGTTACCGCTTATATCGAAAGCACAACAGGGGTTTCTCAGGGTGGCAGGACGGGATTTGTATGTGTAGTTATTGCAATACTTTTTTTATTGTCCATTCTATTTTTCCCGCTTGTAAAAATGATAGGAGGAGGTTATGAAATCTCTAAGGGTGTTTTTATCTATCCTCTTACTGCTCCAGCACTCGTTATTGTAGGAAGCTTAATGATTCAAGCGATAAAGGATATAAGGTGGGATGATTTATCAGAAGGAATTCCTGCGTTCCTAACACTAATTGGAATACCATTCACATTCAGTATTGCCGATGGTCTTTGTTTTGGTTTTATCTCTTATCCCATCTTAAAACTACTTTCAGGTAAAGGCAAGACAGTTTCTTGGCTTATATATTTACTAGGAGCACTTTCCATAATCCGCTACTTATTTGCATAACACTTTATTAATATGAATAAGATTTTCCTACTTAGTTAAAATATCTTCCTTAAGAACACCGATAAATGGCAGATTCCGATAATGCTGGTTATAGTCCATCCCATAACCTACTACAAATTCATCTGGAATTTCAAATCCGCGGTAGTCAATTGGTATATCCACAATCCTACGAACCTTCTTGTCAAGAAGAGTACACACACGAACGTCAGTTGGTTTCCTTTCCTTTAATATTCTTAATATATAATTAAGAGTCAGTCCAGTATCAATTATATCCTCAATTAGAATTACGTGCTTATTCTCTATATTTTCATCTAGATCTTTTAAGATTCTAACTATACCTGTGTGGGTTTGTCCTGAGTAACTTGAAATAGACAAGAAATCAAGGGTAACAGGAATAGAAATCTCTCTCATCAAATCACATAGAAAAATAATCGCCCCTCGCAAGACGGTAACAATTACAGGTTTCTTTCCATAATAGTCACGAGATATCTCTTCTCCGAGCTCCTTAATCCGCTTTCTTATATCTTCTTCTGTGATTAAAACCTTAGCTATGTCTTCATTCACTTTAGTTCCTCTTATTTCGAGAATAGTCTAACTTTTAATTGCTGGATGTTACTATTTCATTTCTAACTGAGAGTTTATCATCGTTAATTAAGATATTATCATTCATAACTGCCTATAAACAAATAATTTTTATTTTAATAAAATATACTTGACATTCATTACAAAATGTAGTATAAATTACATTAAGCGGTTCCAAGAGGCTCAGGGTAATTTGAAAACCAAAGCCTAAAGTACCAAGAGGAGACCGAAAGGTCAAATTGAAGCTTCCCTCGACGAGGGAGAGGCTAGTTAAAAGGAAAGCCAGGCAAGGTTTTCAAAAGTAAAAGGTCACTTGGAGCCGTCTCCTATTTTCTACCGAACCTCTGTAGTAATTTCTTATAATCCCTTCCATAAAATATTTTTATATTGACCTTTGGATAAAGCTCTCTTAGCCTCCTGAGCTTACGATTTTTCTTTGTCACAAGTTTTTGTTTAAGAGTGGTAAGCTCTATGTAAGTGTCTAGATCAGGGAGGTAAAAATCTGGTGTGAATTCTTCTATTACCTTGCCGTTCTTATCCCATTCAATAGGAAAACTCCTAGGTTCATACTCCCACTTGATTCGGTAAAATTCCAAAACACGAACAAAATCCTTTTCACTAGGGTGAGCAAATGAAGGAATTCCTAATTTTTTAACTTTCTCTGAGTTCAATCTAATATATAATCCTAGCTCATTCAAGCTCGCTTTTAATTTTTCAATTCTTCTCCAAGTCACTCCAGCCTTCGCCATTATCCCCTTTGTTTCAACTGCTTTTAATATCATATCCACCGCAAAATCCGCATCCATATTCTCTATTTTAATCTGAAGGTCATAAAAACTACTCACTATTTTTTTCTTTGCATAAAGTTTCTTGATAAAGCTTACGTAACTTCTTTTTCTGTTTTTAATTAATTTAGTTTCCTTTTTTCCGTCATAAGAATGATGGATTTTTACATGAAGGGCGCCAGGAAGATTGCGAAATAGAATTTCGCCTCCAAGGTTAAGTACTACTACGTTATTTTCGAGAGCATGTTTGATTATTAGCTTTTTAATAAGTCTTGGCGGGATTTTGTCTTGAAAGAGGAGCTCAGTGTCCTTTTCTACGTCTATCTCGTGAGGAATACCTAACTTGCTAATAATGAGGGTGCTATCTACTAAAATGAATCCAAGCCTCTGAGAAACCTTTCTAGCAACCTCTTGACCTAGACCATCACCTAATTCTGATATAGTGATAATAGCCATCTATTTTTGGTTGGATATTATAGGTGTATTTCTATTATGAATGTTAACTAAGTAAATCCCAGTTGGGCATTTAGAGTTCAACAGGATTAAAGTTCATACCCCCTTACACATTCTCAATAGTAACCCCAAAAACTGTAGGAGCAGCTTCTAGCCGCGATTCAGTCGCGCCATGAATGGCGCTCCTACAAGATCGGAAAGTATGTCTTATGCTTTTTCTCCACTCATCCAATCTTGTATCCAATTTTTCTTAAAAAAGCCCTTCTCTCTTCGATGTCCTTCTCCGTTTCAATCCCTTTTGATTTTAAACCATCAATAACGCCGAGGATTCCCCTTCCTTGCTCTGATTCAGCGATAATTACTTCAACAGGGTTTGCCGTAGCACAGAATATTCTACAAACCTCAGGAACGCTTTTTATAGCGTTAAGCACATTGATCGGATAGGAGTTTTTAAGAAATATTATGAAGCTATGACCCGCCGAAATGCTAAATGCAGTTCTTTGTGCTAATTCGGTAAGCTCAGGGTCGGTGCCGCTATATCTTACAAGGCATGGACCTGATGACTCACAGAAGGCGAGCCCAAACTTTATGCCAGGAACTGTATTAACTAAGGCTTCATGAAGGTCTTCAACAGTCTTAATAAAATGTGATTGACCCAAAATAAGGTTTAAGTCTTCAGGCTTTTGGATTTTTACAGTTTTAATTTCCATGGCTAATATCTAAAAAATGCTTATTTAATTAGTAAAAGGTTTGCACATAAATGCAGATTCAAGGAAAAACTGATTGAACAATTTTTACATTGTGTAAAAAGGATCAAGGAATAAACATCAAACATTATCTTTTGATTCTTTTATTATCTCAACAATATCATGCATAATTCGATTAAGTGAATAATCCTTAGGTGTGTAGACACGTTTTATTCCGGTGGCGATGAGGAGTTTTGCATCATCGTCTGGAATGATACCACCCGCTATAACGGGAATGTCTCCGAGGCCTTTTTCATTAAGGAGGTTCATAATCTTTGGAATAATCGTATCATGTGAGCCAGAGAGTATACTTAGTCCTATTATATCTACATTTTCTTGCTCTGCGGTTGATACAATCTCTTCAGGTGTTAACCGAATTCCCTGATAAAGCACCTCCATACCTACATCCCTTGCACGAACTGCTATCTGCTCAGCTCCATTTGAATGCCCATCAAGGCCCGGTTTTCCAATTAGCACCTTTGGTGGCCGGCCCAGTTTTTCTCTAAGTGATTTTACTTCGTTTCTTACCGATCGGATTTCGTTCGTATCTTCCCGTAGCGTGATTGAGGTTCCTGTCGGCGCTCTATATTCACCAAAGACACGTCGGAACGTATCCGCCCATTCACCTGTTGTAACTCCTGCATGAGCACAGTGTATTGATGCAGGCATAATGTTTATATCACTCTTAGCAGCTTCACTAAGTTCACGAAGGGCTTCTTTGACTGCTTTCTCATTTCTTTTGATTTTAAATGCTTTAAGTCTTTCTAATTGTTGTCTAACAACCTTTGGGTCAACCTTCTGTATTGATTCTTCAACTGACTGTACAAGGGGCGATTGTTCTGTTTCGGTAAAGCAGTTAACTCCAACGATTTGTATTTCCCCTTTCTCGATTGCGCGAACGCGCCCAGCGTGCGACGCAACGAGAGCCATCTTCATATATCCCTTTTCAATTGCTGAAAGCGCTCCGCCTATTTCTTCAATCCTTTCGATTTCTTTCCAAGCCTCTTTTTTAAGGTCTCTACCCTTCCTTTCAATTACAGGTGACCCATCAAATATATCTGGGTATTCGAGTAAATCTGTTTCATAGGCTAGAATCTGCTGGAATCTAAGTGACCACTGCTGATCCCAGGGGCGGGGAAGCCCAAGGGCTTCGTTCCATGCGGGAAGCTGAATTGCCCTTGCACGTGCATTTTTGCTTAACGTTACCGCAAGCATCTCAAGTAGAATTCTTGCGATATTATTTTCAGGTTGCTGGGCTGTAAGCCCAAGGGAATTTACCTGAACCCCGTACCTGAAGCGACGGTATTTTTCATCTCCAACTCCATATCGCTTTAGGGTGAGTTCATCCCACATTTCAGTAAACGCCCTCATCTTGCACATCTCCTCAATGAAACGAATCCCGGCATTCACGAAGAACGAAATACGACCTACTACCTGAGGGAATCTGTCTTTGGGGATTTGCCCGCTTTCACGAACTGTATCAAGGACTGCTATTGCATTTGCAAGTGTAAATGCGATCTCTTGCACAGGTGTGGCTCCTGCTTCTTGAAGATGGTAGCTGCAAATATTAATGGGATTCCATTTGGGGACTTTTGAGAATGTAAAAGTGATCGTATCCGAAATTAGGCGCATAGAGGGCTTTGGAGGAAAGATATAAGTTCCGCGGGAAAGGTATTCCTTCAGGATGTCATTCTGAGTGGTTCCCTCTAGTTGTGAAATATCCACACCACGTCTTTCAGCAAGGGCAATATAGAGAGAAAGAAGCCAAGCTGCAGTAGCATTAATCGTCATAGAAGTATTCATCTTCTCTATGGGGATCTTATCAAAAAGGGCATCCATGTCTTCAATGTGGCCTATCGGAACGCCTACCTTTCCAACTTCACCTTCTGCAAGTGGATGAACCGAGTCGTATCCGGTTTGGGTAGGTAAGTCGAATGCAACGCTAAGACCGGTTTGTCCTTTAGCTAGATTTTTCCTGAATAATTCATTTGAAGCCTTTGCAGTTGTATGTCCTGCATAAGTCCTCATAATCCAGGGATTATCTTTTACCCCTTGAGCGGCTTTGTCGAAACTCTGCTTTTTCGGCTTTTCCTCGGGTTTTGAAGACATAAGATTATTCCTCTTATTGGAATCGGCTTAAAACTAATTTTATCTGAAAAGTGGGTAAAGCTAAAGTTTGGGCTGCAGTTATTAGAAGTATCGTTTAAGTTCTAATGCTTCTTCTTTGAAGTTTCAACCTCTTTAACTCGCTTGTTATAACTCTTGAATAATATTGTTGAGCCTCCTTTGTAAATCATCATATCAAAGTTAGCATCAAATAGCGCAACCCATCTTCGAATAAAGTCAAATGGATACCATGCGTCTGGTATTATCGTAATTTTGTATTCTATACATTCTCCTTTATGAGCTATATCATGCCTTGCTTTCTCAATCATTTTGATTCCTTTCCAAGTAATAGAGGGCCTGAAAGATGATTTATCATCAATAAAAATTTCATCCATCTCGAACTGGGCTAAATAAATTCCTAGGATATTTTTGTAAATTTTCTTTATATCTTCTAAACTACGGTATGAAAATTCCTCTAAAGATGCTTCAACAACGTTAGATTTAACACTTTTGTGAAAATGACGGTAGTATTCTTTGAATTTTTCAATTAGGTAAAGCTCAAAGGCTGTATAGGTGGCTAGTAATATTTGACTACCTATATTTCTTAGCTGAGTATGCTTCTCTAGGAGTTTTCTTTCCTGATCATTATAGGCACAGCTAAATAGAGTTAATAAGCTTATTTTATTTGAGGTTATTATGGTCTTAATCAGATTCTTATCCACTTCCTGACCACGAAGGTTTGCAATGATATGAAGTGCATACACATCCGCTGAACGAATAGTTTGTAATATCCCCTCATCAAGTTTATTAAATCTTTCAATTGCCTTGGGAATATTCATAGGGCTTAACTTTTACAAAGCTTACGAAGAAGTTATTTGCCAAAGCTATCTTACCGCCTCTCCCCAGCTCGGCGTATATCATATCCGGTGATGGATTTGCTCTTTTCTGCCATTGAATCAACGTATTCTTTGTCAACGAGGCCAGCCATGTAGGCTTTGGATACCCTCATAAGAGCTATCTTTGCTGTGGCTTCGTCAATCATCTGTCCAGTCTTAGGGTCAAACATCGAGCCTCCGCCCATCTCATGATAGAAATCAAGCTGGTGCTTTGCCTCTTCGATCTGCTTCTTTGTTGGAGTAAAACACTCGTTTGCAATCTGAGCCTGCTGAGGGTGAATCACCCACGTGCCGTCCATTCCTATCGCTGCTGCGACCTCGTTCTTTCTTCGGAGTCCTTCATCAATTTGTTTAACAACTTCAGGTGGGTCATCTTTTCTCCAGATTCTTAGATAAACGTTATCAACCGCATGAAGCTCTGCAGCCTTTGCTGCTGTAACGACTGCTTTCTTTTCGTAATAGAACATCTCATTTTGTCTGTCTAAAAGCAGGTCTGGGTCTCCGCCTAATTCTGCAGTGTAATCTGCGATTCCGAAGATAAGCCCTGCCATTCTTGGGGATGCCGTTGCGATCTCATATGCGTACTCAAGAGCGCGCGGTCTTTCGATAAGGCTTTCAATTGCTACCTTGGTCTTCCATCCGTATCTTGCCTCTAATTCGTCAAGTAGGTCTGAAACTAGCTTTATGTCTTCAGGCCCATGGATCTTGGGGATTATCACGCCGTGAAATTTATCTACCGCTCCGCTCATTACGGCTTCCATATCCCCATAGAAAAATTCCGAGCGAAGGTTGTTCGGCCTTACAGTCACAACCTTTTTCCCAAAGTCTATTGTGTTTAGAGCTTCGACCATTACCTGTCTACTTTTATCTCCCTTAAATTCATAGGGGCATGCGTCTTCAAGGTCAGCCATCACATGGTCAACCGGAGATTTTGCCGTGTCCGCTGCACTTTGGTGTAACTTCAAATTATGTCCTGGATAAGTTAATTCAGTTCTTGGAACAACGACTCTTTTGCCTTCATCTAAAACAAACAAGATGTTCCCTCCTTGTATTATTTAGCCACTGAGACCACAGAGAAAATAAAGAATTTTTTAAAACGATCTCTCTGTGTACTCTGTGTACTCTGTGGCTAATATTAGAGTTCGAGAAGCCGCCTTGCTATTACCTCATGCTGAATCTCGCTTGTACCTTCAAATAAGCTTATCACCCTTCCATCACGCCAGTATCTCTCAACAGGATATTCTTTAGAGTATCCGTAACCTCCAAAAATCTGCATTGCCTCTCTTGTAACGTATTCAACCATCTCTGCAGAAAAGACCTTTGCCATTCCTGCTTCAAGGTCACAGCGTTTGCCGGTATCCTTCATACCACAAGCGTAATAGACAAGCTGCCTTGCGGCTTGTAGCCTTGACGCCATCTCAGAAAGCTTCATTCTGATTGCTTGGAAATTGCATATCGGCTGACCAAATTGTGAACGCTCTTTTGAATACCTAAGAGCTGCTTCAAAAGCGGCCTGTGCTAATCCAACAGCGCGGGCGGCAGTCTGAAGTCTAGCGGACTCATAAGTAGCCATTAATTGATAGAATCCTTTGTTTTCTTCCATACCGATTAGATTTTCCTCGGGAACATAGCATTCATCGAAACTTAGGCTATAGGAACGCATCCCGTGATACCCGACTGTAGGAATAGGCTCACCGGATATATTTGGATGCTTTATAACGTCACCAACCTCCTTTTCGACAAGAAACATGCTAAGCCCTCTATGTTTCTTATTTGGATCGGGGTCAGTGCGTGCAAGGACTGTTAGAACATGTGCGCGATTTGCAAACGTGCACCATGTTTTTTCTCCATTCAGGATATAGCCGTTTCCTTTTTTGATTGCGCGGAGTTTCATGCTTCCTGTATCTGATCCTGAGTCGGGTTCGGTGAAAGCGGCAGCGGTCATAATCTCTCCTCTTGCGATACCGGGGAGAAATTTCTTTTTCTGTTCCTCTGTGCCATGAGAAAGAACAAGGGTTCCTGTGATTATGCTCCTAGTCATAACGCTTCCAACGCTTAGCCACCCTCTACTTAATTCTTCGGCAACAATGGCCATGCTTATATAGTCTAAGCCTATTCCGTCGTATTCTGGTGGAAATATTAAACCGAAGTATCCAAGCTCTGCCATTTTTTGTATAATTTCACGGGGTATTTCTTTTTGATGGCGGTCTAATTCCTGTGCAACTGGAACTATTTCTTCATCCGTAAACTTACGTACAGCTCTTCGAATTTCTTCATGTTCTTCAGTTAGTATTGGCATGACAGATACCCCCCAAAGGATTAACACTAGCCCTCTCAGGGCTAGATTACAGGTAACTTTATCTAACTGTGGTTTTGTGTAATTGTAAATCAGAAATGCTAAAACAACAAATAAAGCACAACTGGCTATTATGTATACCTTTTTTAAATACCTTGTCAACAATCAAGATTGAAGCCGATTATGCTTGACAATTGAGTAGAAAAGTTGTGTAATAAGAACGAGGACAAATGATACATATACAATATCTTATATCTACTAAAGAAAAGGAGATCTTTTGGATAAAGCCACTATGGTGTCCGCTAGCTCGCCCTTTTTGTATTTCCAGGTGGAACCAAAAGCAGGGTATAAACGTTTGTCCCTGTTACAGTGGTGTAAGAAGAGAGACTTGTGGACCGATGTACGTTTGGTGTAAATACGATGAGTTGCCCAATTCAACTGCAAGGACATATACATATAATTTTAAACTTTCTGTCGGTGAACACGATCAGGAATCTGGCCTAAACATAGGACCAATGATTCCGGATAACTGCCCTAGGTGTATACAGTATCTAGGAGATATATGCATAACTAATGGAGAGTTTCGAACCCTGTGTGATGACTTTATTGACGTTATCACCTGGCTTCAGACCGGCTCTTTATCTAGGAACGAAGAAGACAGTTGAGGATCCCATGATCCAGTAAGGGTTGAAGAAACTGGCCCGTCTTCAGCATTCTTTCTTATTTATAAATGGTAAGCGATAATATTTTTTGATTCACATTTTAGGATTTATTACGTACTAAGACTTCAAGTGGGTCTATATATCTCGGGATTTTAGATTAAGTAAGAGGAATAAAAGTTTAAAAAATATAGAATAAATAAATTGGAGGAAATATATGGCGCGTATTAAATATATTGAAGATAACGAAGTTAAAGACCCAAAGGTAAAAGAGGCTTATGATCGGATGATAAAGAAAAGGGGTAAGGTTACCCATATCTATAAAGCATTAGCATATAAGCCATCCATAATATCAACCATGGGACCATTTGTTGCAGCTGTTCAGGAGCCAGACGAACTTGATCCTAAGCTTAAGGAGAGGTTAATACTAAAAGTCTCAAAGATTAACCGCTCGGCATATTGCTATCACGCTCATCAACAAATAAGCAAGAAAATGGGTTTTACTGAAAATGAAATTCTTGAGGTTGATAACCCTGAGAGTGCGAATATTCCAGAGGCTGAAAAGGTCGCTCTAAAATACGCAGAAACTATGACGATTAGTCCAGGAAATATTCCTGACGCCCTTTTTGACGAACTTAAAAGACACTTTAGTGACTCCCAGATTGTAGAGCTGACCATGTTGGTAGCTTTGTATAACATGATAAATCGTTTTAACGAGGCTCTGAAACTGGATCCCGAGGAGTACTGAAAAAACACTTGTGAACAAATAAGTGAAGAACTAATTAAAGCAGGGAATAAGCCTATGAGGCCTTCCTAATAGAATCCCCAATGACTCTAGATTCTTGATCTGTTTTTGCTATCTTTGGCACAATCTTGAAAACTCTAATCTGATATTTCTGGCCTTTTTGACATATAATTAATATAAAAGGAGATAAAAAAGTGACTGTAAAGGGGTTGCTGATACTTTTTACAATATTTGCTTTATCTTCCAATCTAAAGTTTACGGTAATCTCACAGGGACTTACGAATAAGATACCATCATTTAATAATTTGGTTGTTAAAAACCAAGAGGAGCTAAAAAGGGTCTGGGATTCATTAGGGATTGTTGATGAAGTTCCCACCATTGATTTCAAAAAAGAATTGGTGATTGTTATAGTGCCAAGAGGAAGAACAGAAAGCGCTGTAGAGGTCTCAACGCTTGAACAAAAAACGAATACCGTTGAGGTCAGATACTTAGTAAGACCTATGTTAACAGATTCGAAGACATACAGCGGGCTAAATTCTCCATACCTAATTGCCAAGCTATTTCCAACCGATCCGCAGAACCTAAATGTGAAATTTATTGAGGATCTTCCAAAGCCTCCAATTCCAGAAGGTACCTCAATTGGTAGGCTTCCAGTTGATGCAAGTGTGCTTAAGCAATATGGTAACAATAAAATATCTCAATATTTTCCACTCGATAGAGGAAACGTCTGGACATACAGGGTTGAATCCAAGGGAAAGGCACATGATGAAACCTACTCAATTCTTTCTGTATCACAAGATGGATGGTCTATCTTTGACAACTTCTTCGGACAAAAAACCATTGCTTTAAGAATAGATCCTTTTGGTACTATCTTTATTACGTCTGACAAAGGGACAAGGACTTTTTATAACCTAGATATACAACACAGTTACAAACATTCTGAGTTCATAACCCTGGCGGGCAAATTTGACGACCTTATGGTTGTGACTGTTCCGGGTGGAGATAAATTCTGGTTCAAGGATGTTTATGCAAAAGGTGTAGGGCTCATTTATCATGAACATAACTCGCCAAAAGGATTAGTTAAATACACTTTAATTAATGCTGAGGTAAGAGGGAAGAAATATCCTTAAATCAAGAACCCTTATTAATCTTTGTGAATCTGCAAACTAGACAGCAGTAACCCCTTAATTTCGGCATTAAACTTTTATCATCTTTAATATCAGTGCAAATAAGCCTCATATTGAAGACCATATTCATAACCCACACCAACTTTACTTATAGAACCGAGGTTAGACGTTTATCAAACAGATAGAGAATCGTGATTTATGGTACAATCCACTGAAACCATTCATGTATTATTTATGATCGAAAACCCATCGAATTTCAAATTATACCTTTGTTTATTCTTGTAGAACCAGTGACAAACTAGTGAAAAACGTTGACAACAAGGGTTACGATAATTACATTATTACTGTTTAGTTTGTAATCTAGGAGGCTAAAAATATGTCAACATCGTTAAAGACTGCATTTTTATTAGTAATTTTAACTCTAGTATTTGTTTATGTTGGAAGGCTTATTGGCGGAACGACAGGGATGACTATAGCTTTTATTATAGCCCTTGTTATGAACCTCGTATCCTACTGGTTCTCAGATAAGATCGTGCTTGCTATGTATCGCGCAAGGGAGGTTACGCCTGAAGAGGCTCCCAAGCTTCATAATATGGTAAGAAACGTAGCGATGCAGGCTCAGATCCCAATGCCAAGGGTTTATATAATGCCAACACAGGCACCAAATGCCTTTGCTACAGGAAGAAACCCTGAAAATGCTGCTGTAGCTGTTACCGAAGGCATTCTTAGACTCCTTGAACCACAGGAGCTTGAGGGTGTATTAGCCCATGAAATTAGCCATGTTAAAAATAGGGATATCCTTATTGGTTCGATAGCAGCCACGCTTGCAGGCGCTATAGGGTATTTGGCTCATATGGCCCAGTTCGCACTTATTTTTGGAGGGTATGGAAGAAGCAGTGACGATGAAGGACGTGGCAGTTTGATAGGTTCTCTTGCTATGATAATATTGGCGCCAATAATTGCCTTACTTATTCAGCTTGCCATATCACGTGCGAGAGAGTATAAAGCCGATGAAACCGGCGCTCATATTACTCGAAGACCCCTTGAATTAGCAAGTGCGCTTAAAAAGATAAGCTACGGAACACAAAGAATTCCACTTGATGCAAACCCTGGCACAGCACATCTCTTTATAATGAATCCCCTTCGTGGCGGTATATCTGGACTTTTCAGCACACATCCCCCAGTAGAAGAAAGAATAGAAAGACTTGAAAAGCTTTCAAGAGAGATTGTCTAAAATAATTTAGGGGCGACCGGCCGGTCGCCCACACCACGTTATCTAAAAACTCACTACCTTATTCGATTCCCTTATAGATTTGGCTAGATCTACCATACTTACCCACTCTACTCCTTCAACCACCATACCCTCCGTGATGCCTCTAGTCTGAGCACACTGAGTGCAAAGCCTTATTCGTGCTCCAAGCCCAAGAAGCTCTTTTATCTTTGCCCCTGTATTTTGGCCCGAAATTTCATCAGGCGTGGTTTGTCCTTTCAGTGCACAGAAGGCACCGTCGTTTAGGAGAAAGACCTCTGCCTTTGTGTCAGCACCTATAAGGGCACCTGACAATCTAAAACCATTCCAAGCCCTCATACTGCTCGGAGCCTCATTAATAATAACTACTGCCCTTTCCATGTGAATTCCTCCTTGAAGGTTATTTCAATAGCTCAATTCAGCGAAATTACAAAAAAATGTACATAACATGAGATATTTTATTTTTGTAAGTAGTTAATTGCAATAGCTAAGGAGTAATAATTAGGGTATTCCATATTTTGATTCTGAAATCTTTGCGATATAGAATCTATGTCTAATATAAAAGATTAAACTAACTATTATGAACAGAAATCCGATCTACTTTAATAGAAAAGTGGTTTGCGTACTAGTCGAAATGGGTGTACCATAATCTTAACTTATCATGATTACAGCAAAGTAGCCTGGTAGCATAAATTAGAGAAAACATCTTGGGAAAGACATTGATAACGATAACAAGAAAACTCCTTGGTGACCTTTTACTCGAGGCTGGTGTAATTACAGAAGACCAACTACGGGAAGCTCTTGAACGTCAGTGGTCTCAAGGTGGAAGAATATTAAGTATTCTAGTAGAGCTTGGGTTTATTTCAGAGACTAAACTAGAAGAGTTTCTTACAAAGAAACTTAAGCTACCATTAGTAAATCCATTGGCCACTGAAATAGAAAAAAATACATTGAAATTAATTCCGGCTGAAACTGCTTACAAACTTAAGGTAATACCTATAAAGTTAGAAAAAAAATTAGGAAGAAAAATATTAATGCTTGCAACCTCTGACCCTGATATAGAGATTGCTGATGCTGTTTCATTTATCACTGGTCTAGATGTTCAGTTAGGGTTCGCTTCTGAGCCGGATATAGAAAAAGCATTAAAGCAGTACTATAGTATTGAAAAGGGTATCCCAGATGATAAGAGACCTAATAAGATAAGTGAAAAAGTAACTTATAATACACCCCTAGAGGAGTGTGGGAAAGCACAGCAGCAACTGATCAATTCGCTAAACACGTTATTTGAGGACACGAAAAAGTCTATCGGAGATTTCGGGCTGCCATCATGGTGTAATAGCTATATTCTACCTCATGACTTTGAGATTGGAGGCGATATACAAAACCTCGAAAAAGAAATAAATAGTATCAAAGATAAAATAAGTAAACATAAAGATTTAATTTGGAAGTCAGAACAACGTAAGATTTTATTTGCAGGCTCAGGCAAGGAGATGGAAGATCAAGTCAAGGATATACTTGAAGAGATGGGATATACTTTTATGGGGGGATTACAAGACGGGGAGGGTTTAATATTTAAATATAACGACAGAATAGCCGTAGTTGAGACTAAAGGGGTGTCAGGGGGCGCATTAGAAAAACACGCTATACAGTTAGAAAAAGCTATTATTGAGTACTACTCGTCTCACGAAATTATGCCTAAGGGAGTTTTAGTTGTTAACGTTTATAAGGACACACCTCTAGATGATCGAAATGTGGCTCCCTTTCCAAGTAATTTGATAAGCTACTCTGAAAAAAGGGATCATTGTCTAATAACTGGCTTACAATTATTAGGTTTATACATTGACTGCAAGGATAATCCGGATAAGAAAGCTCAGGTGATCGCCAGTATATTTTCTACTAGTGGGGTCTTTGGTTATTATCAAGACTGGAGAGGTTTTTTAAAATTAGAGGAAAGTATCAGATAAAAGTGTGCTAGAAATATTAATATTGTATTTAACCTAAACTGGATAGTCATATTAGTTACTGTTCCCTCTTGACATGACTTCTATGTTGATTAATTTTTAACTTAAGTTTTTGTAAAACTATTTTTCGGATATGATTCAGGTTCAAAATCTTACAAAACGCTATGGCAATTTAGTTGCTATAGATAACGTATCCTTCCGAGTTGGTCAGGGAGAGATTCTTGGATTTCTCGGCCCAAACGGTGCGGGAAAAACCACAACAATGCGGATAATTAGTGGATATATGCCTCCCACTGATGGCACTGTCCGTGTGGGTGATTTTGACGTTTTAGAAGATCCCATAAAAGCAAAGAGGCAAATAGGTTATCTACCTGAGAATCCCCCTTTATATAATGACATGACTGTTCAGGGTTATCTTGACTTTGTTGCTGATATAAAAAATGTGTCGGGGAAAAATAAAAAAGCCAAGATTGACCTTGCTATGGAAAGGTGTGGAATTACAGATGTGAGAAAACGTCTAATCGGGAATCTTTCCAAAGGTTATAGACAACGCGTTGGAATTGCGCAGGCAATTGTTCATGATCCTGCTGTTCTAGTACTTGACGAACCTACGATTGGACTTGACCCAAAGCAGATTATTGAGATTCGGTATCTAATAAAAAGCCTGGCAGGGGATCGTACCGTTATCCTGAGTACTCACCTACTTCCAGAGGTTACTATGACATGCACAAGGGTTGTAATTATAAACGAAGGAAAGATTGTATTAGAAGAATCCCTTGAGACACTTTCACAAAGGGTAAATGGTGCTCAGATGTTATTTCTCAAGCTCAATTACAATGATAAAAGTAATGACGTTAACGAAAAAATCCTCTCTCTCCCCACAGTATCAGAGGTGAAGGAAAGCGCTTATGGAGAGTTTATCATTCAGACAAAGGGAGGAGCCGATATTAGAGAAGAACTGGTTAAGATGGTTGTTAAAAATGGCTGGGGTCTACTAGAACTCCGTCCTCTTACGCATGCACTTGAAGAGGTATTTCTTAGAGTTATATCAACTGAAGGAGAGTAGATGAAACCCGTTTTTACGATCATAAGAAGGGAATTCAAATCATATTTTGCTTCTCCTATAGCATATATTGTTTTAGTTGTATTTCTTATTCTTTCTGGGATCTTCTTCTTTTTATATCTCCAGAGCTTTGTTGAATCTCAGTTCGACCCAAGGTTTCAGTTCCTTAGAGAAAGGCTTAACTTAAATGATTTCGTGATTCGACCATACTTTGGCACAGTAAGCATCATACTACTTCTCATGATACCTCTTATCACGATGAGACTTATTGCGGAAGAGAGAAAAAACTTTACAGCAGAACTTCTTTTTACTTCACCTCTTAGAATAATACATATAGTTTTAGGTAAGTTTCTCGCTTCTCTCTCTTTCTTTGGAGTGATGTTGATACTCTCTGCTATATATGTTGTTGTTCTTGAGGCATATGGAAACCCCGACTCAGGTCCTGTGCTTACAGGGTATCTAGGGCTTTTTCTTTTAGGTGGTTGTTTTATTGCAGTTGGGCTTTTTGCTTCTTCATTGACTGAGAATCAAATAATTTCTGCGGTGATTTCTTTCGGAATACTGCTTATTTTTTGGATAATAGGGGCTTCATCTGGCGATGAAGGTTCTATCTTAGGGTACATCTCGATAATTAACCACCTTGATAATTTTACAAAAGGTGTGATTGAGCTAAAAGATGTCGTATATTATCTTTCTCTAATCTTCTTTGGACTCCTTCTAACCCATGTCACACTTGAATCTGAGAGGTGGAGATGAAGAGAAAGCGATTTCTTCTCCATGGAACTAATGCCTTTGTATTTTCGATAGTAGTACTTGGGATTCTAATAATAATAAATTATTTAGCCTATAAACGTGATGCCAGATTCGATGTTACTGTGGGGAAATTATATTCCCTTTCAGATCAGACGGTTAAAGTGTTGAATAATCTAGATAAAGAGATAGAGGTTTTAGCCTTTTTTAAGGAGGTTGGTGTTGATAGAAAAGAATTCCAGGATTTAATAAACGAATATAAAAGAAAGTCCGATAAGATAAGAGTGCGATTCGTTGACCCAGATAAAGAGCCAGGGCTATCGAAGAAGTATGAGGTTAATGAGTACGGTACAGTGGTGCTCGTAAGCGGTGATCAAAATGTAAAAACAAAGTTAGAAGACTTGATATCAGGAGGTATAGTGGATAATAGTGAGGAAGAGATTACAAACGCTCTAATTAAATTATCTCAGTCGATAAAGAAAACTGTTTTTTTCCTTGCTGGACATGGTGAAAGGGATATTCAGAACGAAACAGAACCAGAGGGATATGGAAGTTTAAAGCATGCCCTAGAAGGAGAGTCTTATGAGGTTAAAGATTTTGTACTTCTAACGGATAAAAGTATTCCTAGAGAGAATTCAATACTGGTTATAGCAGGTCCTAAAAAACCTTTGATTGGAAAAGAGATTGAAGCTATTAAGAAGTATATTGATAACGGTGGGAAAGCCGTCTTTATGATAGAACCAAGGTCGGCTGAGAATTTGGTTTCTCTCTTAAGAAGTTATGGCTTCGATTTAAAGAACGATATTATAATTGACCCCTCCTCTAAGCTTGTAGGCGGTGGAGACATTGCCCCGATTGTGGCTGAGTATCCTTCTCATGATATTACAAACGATTTCAGGTTTGTTACAATGTTCCCATATGGCAGGAGTGTTAACGTAACTAAAAAGGATGAAGGCAAAACAGCCGTAATTGCAAACACGAGCAAGTACAGTTGGTCTGAAGGTGATTTTTCTCTATTTGATAAGGGAACAGCTCAGCAGGACCCTGATGAAAAATCAGGTCCACTTGGAATTGTCGCTGTGGGCGAAATTGGAGATAATACTAAGATAGCTGTGTGTGGAAGTGTAGATTTTGTGTCAAACAGGTACTTTGATTTTTCTGGAAACAGTGACTTTTTTCTAAATACTATAAACTGGGTCGGAGGAGATGAACATCTAATTTCGATTCGACCTAAGATAGCTAAAGAAGGAAAGTTGACACTTTCAGGAAACCAAATGAGGATTATTTTCTCCATCACTGTTATTATCTTCCCTGCAATTATTCTTTTTTCTGGAGTAGCAGTCTGGTGGAAGAGAAGAAATATGTGAAGATTAGAGTGTAAAGGGGTTTTGCTCGTACCTGCAAGTGGAAAGTAAGTAAATTTATAATTCTCTTTAATAATTAATAAACGTTTTCAATGCTGTAACTAAGCACCGCCCTCAAATTAGTTTTTGTCAGCATGACTCAATCAAAAGATATGAAAAGCTATCTAGTAAAGTTCGCAGGAACTCTTATCGGAGCATTAGTTCTTATTGTGCTTGTGGGATATCTTTATTTCTTCGAAATAAGAAAAGAAAGTGAAAAAGCAAAGAAAGAAAATATTTTCCCTACAATTAATGAAGGACAAATTAACGAGATTATTCTTAAATATCCTTCCAGCACAGTAGTTTGCCAAAAGGATGGAGGAAGTTGGTTTATTTTGAAGGATTCAAAAAGATTTAAGGCTGACGACAAAGTTATAGGTAGCGTGATAGAAAATATTTCAAAGATAAAGATTGACAAGGTAGCCTCGGAAACCCTTACCGATTTATCTGAGTTTGGCCTTGTAACGCCAGAAGCTGAGGTTATTGCAAAAACTCCTGAGAAAGAATACCGGATATTAATAGGTGGTGAGAGTCCTGTTGGATCAGGTAAATATATACAGGTGGATAAAGATAGCAGAATTCTTGTTGTAAGTAGAAGCTCTGTTTGGGAATTTTTGAGTAACTCAGCGAATGATTTAAGGGATAAGCAGGTACTTAGCTTAAACGAAGGTAAAATCAAAAGAATAAGGTTTAAATGGAAAGATTCGTCGTTCGAAATCGAGAGAAATAATGGAAGTTGGATTGGGAAAGATATTCCTGATTATGTAGATATTGATCAATCAAGGGTATGGGCAATTCTTAGGACTTTTGTAAATTTAAAGATTGATAATTTTGAAAATGATGAGCCGAATAATCTCGCTGCATATGGGTTAGATAAACCGATTGCTGAGATTGATCTCTTTCAGTATGGTAAACCCGTTCGTGTGTCATTCGGGAATAAAAAAGAATCGGGAGACTATTACGTAAAGCTCGATTTAGATAATTCTGCTTATTCCGTATCTGAGTTTGTATTAAGACAGATTCCTGAAAGTGTGAATGACATTAGGGTAAGAAGGATTGTGAAATTGGATGCCGAAAAGGTAAGGGGAGTTGAGATTAATAGAGGTGATAATAAGATTTCGATTCTTAAAGAAGGAAATAAATGGAAGCTAGGTGGTGACAATAGCAAAAAAGTTGATGAATCAAAAGTCGGTGAGCTGATAGCGGATATTGGGAGTCTTGAGGTAGAAGAATTTGTTGATGACAATCCCAAGGATTTGACTTCTTATGGTTTAGATAAACCTGAGATTGTGCTCACGGTTTTGGAAGCGGATAAAAAGAAAACACTCCTTTTCGGAAAGAAAGAGAACAAAAAGGTGTATGCCAAACTTGCTGATGGAAAACCGGTTTACCTTGTAGGGGGGGACATACTTTCTAAGATTACTTCTTCCGGTAATGAGCTAATTAAGAAGTGAGAAGGGGTTAAGGCATAAATATGAGTTTAAAAAGAAATTGCGAACTGGATTATTAACATTTTCTTACACTTTTGGGGGGAAGTGTAAAGTGGGAGGTCATAACAACCAAAAATAACCCCCTTATTCCGTAGGAGCACCATCTTGGTGCGATTTGAAGGCGTTTGGTAGACGCTTCTACTCAGGGCAGGCCTGGTGTGCGACAATTTCGCGGCTGGAAGCCGCTCCTACTTTTCTTTCACATCCACTCTTATCTTGAGTTCAAGAAGCTGTTTTGTATCTACTGGTGAAGGGGCTTCGGTAAGCGGACAGACACCCTTTTGCGTTTTTGGAAAGGCGATAACATCTCTTATTGAATCAGCGTCTGCAATGAGCATTACAAGTCTATCTAATCCTAACGCAATCCCACCATGTGGAGGTGCCCCAAACTCCAGGGCTTCTAGCAGGAATCCGAATTTTTTCTTTGCTTCTTCTGGTTCAAGCCCGATTTTATCAAAGAGTTTTTGTTGTATGTCACTTCTATGGATTCTTATACTGCCCCCACCGATTTCAACACCGTTTAGAACAATATCATAAGCCCTAGCCCTTACCCTTTCTGGGGAGCTATCGAAAACCCCTAGGTCTTCTTCCTTGGGCGACGTGAATGGGTGATGCATAGCGACATAGCGTTTTTCAGTTTCATCGAAATCAAGAAGAGGGAAGTCTACTACCCATAGGAATGAGAGTTTGCTTTGATCTATCAAATTGAATCTTTCTCCAAGACGAAGTCTCAAAGTAGAAAGTACGAGATTAACTGTATGTGCGGAATCCGCTGTAAAGAAGATAACATCTTCATCCTCGGTTTTTAGAGTGTTTTGCAATCCCTTCTTTTCGGTCTCTGTGAGAAACTTTGTTATAGGTGATTGCCATTCATCACCGGTAACCTTTATCCATGCAAGCCCTTTTGCTCCAAGGGATTTCGCAAATTCAACTAAGTCATCGAGCTCTTTTCTCGAAAAATCTGAGGCCTTTCCCTTGAGATTGAGTGCTTTTACAATTCCGCCTCTTTTTATTGCGTCGCCGAACACTTTAAATCCCGAGTTCATAAATATCTCGGTAATATCGTATAGCTCAAGACCGAACCTGGTATCAGGCTTGTCGTTTCCATATTTAAGCATTGCTTCATCATATCTAATTCTTGAAAATGGCGTTGGAATATCTATTTCCTTTGATTGCTTAAAAATAGCCTTGAGCATTCCTTCGACGATTTCCATGACATCATTTTCGCTCACAAATGACATTTCCAAATCAATCTGTGTAAACTCAGGCTGACGGTCGGCTCTTAAGTCCTCATCGCGGAAACATCTAACAATTTGATAGTAGCGATCAAAGCCAGAGATCATAAGTGTTTGTTTTAGAAGTTGCGGCGACTGAGGAAGTGCATAGAATTCACCTGGATTAAGTCTACTTGGTACAAGAAAATCCCTAGCCCCTTCAGGTGTAGACCTTGTGAGATATGGGGTTTCCAACTCTATGAATCCTTTGGAGTTTAGATAATTTCTCGTAGCACTTGCTATTTCATGTCTGAGAATAAGGTTCTCTTTCATCATTGGTCTTCTTAGATCGAGAAACCTGTACTTTAACCTTAGGAGCTCGTCAACTTTAATTTCGTTCTCTATAGGAAAAGGAAGAACTTTTGAGGTGTTAAGAATCCTTATTTCCTTTACAGTAATTTCAATCTCACCCGTTTTAATATTTGGGTTTATAGTTTCTTGGGGGCGTCTTGTTACAGTGCCCTTTACGGCTACTATCCATTCATCCTTGAGTAGCCCTGCTTTCTGATGCGCTTCTATATTGAGTTGAGGATTATAAACTACCTGGATTATCCCTTCTCGGTCTCTTAAATCTACAAATATAAGCCCACCATGATCCCTTTTTGACTGAACCCACCCCATTAGAATTACTTCACGCTCAAGGTCTTCTACACCAAGGCTCCCACAGTAGTCAGTTCTTTTCCAATCTCCTAAAAGCTCAAGCATATAAACGGCTTCCTCTTATTTCTGATAATGTTCAAAAATGTTAACCTTTATAGTGGATATTGGCAAGCAAAGTTCTATGGGGTAGTGTGTGAATTGGTTAAGAATAGGCTGGAAAAAGCAAGGTCGGCATGAAATACAATCCTGATATTCATCATAGGAAGTCTATAAGGTTAAAAGGATACGATTATTCACAAGGTGGAGCATGTTTTATAACGATATGTGCTCGTAATAAAGAATTATATTTTCAACAACACCCTGAATTAAAGCGGATTTTAATTCGGCAATGGCAAGAAATACCAGATAGATATGCAAATATAAGATTAGACGAATTCGTCATTATGCCAAATCATATACATGGGATAATAATTGTAGGGGCAACCCTTGCGGTTGCCCAGGCCCGGGAGAAAAGGGCGGGTGCAAGACCCGCCCCTACAATTGGGGAAATTATTGGAATATTTAAATCATTATGTCTACATGATTGGTTAAAATACATAAAAGAAAACAGGATTGATGCGGTTGGTAAATTCTGGCAACGCAATTATTACGAACACATAATCCGTAACGAAGATGAATTAAACAAAATCAGGGAATATATTCAAAATAATCCATTAAAATGGAATCTCGATAGAGAAAATCCAGAAAGGGTTGGCCAAGATCTATTAGAAGATGAAATTTTTAAACGTACCAAAGGTGTTCAATAAAAGTCTACAATGAAACATGAAATAAAGACTCAAGAGAATTTTCGCTCCGGTTTTATTTCAATAATCGGAAGACCAAACGTAGGGAAATCCACCCTTCTCAACGTGATTGTAGGTGAGAAGATTGCTATGGTCTCAGAAAAGCCTAGTACGACTAGGAATCGGATACTCGGTATAAAAACCCTTCCTGGTGCTCAGCTTATTTTTCTTGATACACCTGGTATACACAAAGCCAAAGACGAACTTGGAAAGGTTATGGTTCGGACTGCGATAAGTGCGATCGGAGAAGCGGATGTTATTTTAATGATGATCGAAGTGGATGAGCCATTTGGTAAGGGCGACTGCTTTATAATAGATAGCCTTCCTAAACCGGCCATCCTGGTAATTAATAAAATTGATACTGTAAAGAAAAGTGAAATCTTAGATATTATTGCAGAATCACAGAAATTCGAAGGAAAATTCTTGGAAGTGATACCTATTTCCGCTTTCAAAGCTGATGGGATTGATGATCTTGTAAACACTATTATAAATTATCTTCCGGATGGTCCAAAATATTTTCCAGATGATATGATTACGGACCAGCCAGAAAGATTTCTTGCCGCAGAGCTTGTAAGAGAGAAGATTTTTAACCTCACACGCGAGGAGGTTCCCTACAAAACTGCTGTTGTTGTTGAGGAGTTTCAAGATGTGCCTGATAAAAACCTAGTGAGGATTTCAGCAGTAATTTACGTTGAAAGGGATAGCCATAAAGGGATTATAATTGGAGAGGGTGGCAAGATGCTGAAGCAAGTAGGAAGCCTTGCAAGGGTTGATATGGAAAGGATTTTCGGCACTAAGGTTTATCTTGAGCTATGGGTAAAGGTAAAAGAAAGATGGACGGAGAGGGGGGATCTTATAAGGGAGTTTGGGTACGGAGGCTGATTTAAGGATGCAGGATACACGATGCAGGATGCGAGATACATGATACAAGATGCAAAGGCCATAGGGAGTCAGGAGCCAGAATCCAGAAGTCAGTAGTGAAAAAAATCAAAATTAGAGAGGAGATCTGATGGACGCGTTTGAATGTATAAGAAAAAGAAGGGATATAAGGAGTTATCTTAAAAAAGATGTGCCGGATGACGTTATTAGAAAGATTGTTGAGGCGGGCAGGCTCGCTCCTAGTGCTATGAACCTACAGCCCTGGCATTTTATCGTAATAAAAAATAGGGATACGTTGAAAGAACTCGGTAAATTTTGTATGAGTGGGAGGTTTATCGTTGATGCCTATTTTGCTGTTGTTGTAATCACTGAACCTTCCAATAAATGGCATGAAATAGATGGGACAAGGGCTGTACAGAACATGTCTCTTGCAGCTTGGAATGAAGGGGTTGGGACTTGCTGGATTGGTGCAATTGATAGAGAGAAAGTAAAGGAGAAGCTCCACATTCCAAAAAATCTGCATGTTCTTACAATTCTCCCATTTGGATACCCTGAGGAATTTACAGTAAAAAGAAAAAAGGTTAGGAAGTCATACGAAGAGGTGCTTCACATGGAGAAGTTTGGGAGGAAGCTTTAAAATAAAAAATGTTATTTTAATTTCTCTTTTGTGTATGTGTGAGCCTTACCAGAAAACTCCTTTATAAACGAATATACTTCAATACGTTGTATAGACCTTTACAATGCATGAGGGTAGAGTTGATCCAGTGGGTGGCCTCTACGTTTCGAGTGAAGTCTAAAAGTTTCCATCACAGATAGAACCATTTCCTTCCGCCGTTTGTGCCACACCATCACCACAGCAATAACGAGAACTAGGTCTGCCGCCATTTTTCCCAGGGCAGTCAGCCGAACAAGAATTGCAATTTTCTCCTAAATCACATATAACGTCATTATCACAAGCAGGCGGCGCACAGGAGGGATCACCGACGCAATTAGGATCAGCGCAATCTATTGAACTGTCACAGTCATTATCCAGACCATCGGTACAGATCTGTTCAGATGCTGGTGGTGTTCCACAATCATTTGGACAACTGCAAACCGATTCGTTGGAATGACAAGTTCCATCACCACAGAAGGGTGCAGGCCCGCAATCAAGTGTACAACTATTGCTGTCCTCAAAGCCGCTGCATTCCATATCTCCGCAGCAATATGGTTCGGCTGGAATATTTGTACATTGATAGCCCTGTGAGATACAGCGGCCATCATTGCATGAAACCGGTTTGATTCCATCCCCATCGCCACAGCAGTAACGTTTACTAGGACTGCCGTCTTGCTTTCCTCTACAGTCCTGCGGGCAAGAAATACAGTCCTCTCCGTTGCCCGCCTCGCAAAGTCCGTTTCCACACATTGCTCCATTTCCGAAAATACAGTCGTTTGGACAATTGCTACAGTTTTCTCCGGAATCACAACTGCCGTTATTATTGCACACGGGAGTAAAACATGTGTCTGTTTGCTCATCGCACGATTGACCGGGACAGGGATCATTCCCCAGCATGCAGTTATTGTTAACACAGGTTTCAGCTCCATTACAATAAAGGCCGTCTTCACAATCCGCATTCTCTGTGCAGTTAGAGGGTTGGACACTCATGAAATAGGCTCCCAATCCTACATACGTTCCCTGATAACCAATTGAGTTCTCAGTTATCTCCCAGGTCTTGGCCGTCCAGACTGTTTGGTCATTCCAATCGCGGTAGAAACGGTTGTAATAGTTGGCACCTAGCGGAGGAGAAGCTGTGCCACTGTAATCCTTGTTGGGGCCGCCAGGAACAAAACCAGGAGGTGGCCCAAGGACAGAAGCCTTGTTGTCGTTAATACCGTGGTTATCAGTACCCTTAAAATAGGGATAATCAGGCTCATTCACGAAGCTTGGTATGCCTATATAGTTGTTTTTTGAGAAGGTGTTTGTGGAGTCTCCAAACCATGCGTGATAAAACTGGAAAGAGGAATGCTCCCCGCCAAGGGATGCTATGTTTGTAAGATACACCATGTTAAGTGGGTTTAGTCCGTGAAAGAAATGGAAGAAGTGCTGAGCATGTGTTAAACACTCTTGTGCTGTGTGGGAACCGGTTTGGCCTAGCTTTACAGCCGTTATAAGGAATACGCCAGTAGCAGCTCTAGGTAGGTTTGAGCCCCAATGGTAGGCCCAATCGGGCATGCCGTTCCTGTAAAGATCATTAGTAGAAAAAATGTAATTCACCTGATCTGATATATTTTGGAGCATATTTGAAACAACCGCTGACGTCGCGCCCGTGGTTTGAACGTAAGTGGTTGCTGCATGGGTATCATAGCGCGCAGGGTTAAAGAATCGGCCGCTCCAGTTAGATGGGTAAAAATTGTCAACATAGTTACGGGCTGAAGTTACAGTCGGATCAGTTCGAAAAACCTCTGCGGCGGCCCACACTTTTTCTTCGCTATGGCCTTGCGTCAGTAACCAGTTCCATGTCTTTACCGCAGCGGTCTTTAGAGTATCTGCGTAAGCAAGTATTCCCTCGGATTTAAAGACCCTAGAAGCCAGCGCCGTTGTACCAGCAAAAACAGACCCTGATTCCAAATTCGGGTTTTGATAGTATCTTATGTTTGTATCCATGCTGGGTGGTGAATCGGAGGCAAATCCGTCTACATGCATTTGATACAAGACTTCTCCACTCGTCAACTGCATCTTGAGTAACCAGTCGAGCTCCCACTTAATTTCATCAAGAATATCCGGAATGCCGTTTCCCGATTCGGGTATGTTTAGGTCACCGTCCCTAAAAACGCCAGGGTTATCCTCGTATGCCCTTAACATAAACAGTATTGCGGAAGATACTGCTTTCCAAACATATTTGTTGTAGTCCCCGGCATCGTGCCATCCCCCTGTAAGATCGCGTGTACCGTAGTTTGTATGCCCGGGGGTTGGCCCTGTTGTCAGGTCTTGTATATGGCATGATTGGGGATCATCCCACACACCGGCGTAAGTCGTCTCCTTGGGAGTGTTGCACCTTTGGTAATAAAAGGTTTTTAGTGCTGTTATTACAACATCATTATATATATCATCTCTTATTTCAAAGTCATAAGATTGGAGGCCTAAAGAGGGAATATTGAGCCTGTATGTACCGGGAGTGGTAAAAGAGCTAAAATCCACCCACCACACATTGTCGCCTGAGGGTGCACCGTCATAACCCTTGCTGACAATCGAACCGCCATTTGAAGGTATGGTAAAGACTACCTGATCGGTGCTAGTACGGATCTCAACAATAGAACCGGGGTTAGTTGTAACGATGGCTAGCTTAGTATCCGTGGGTCTGTATCCAAAGTGATCCAGTTTTACTAACTGGGTGACTGGGGCTCCCAAGCTTCCATGGGCAGTCAATAGGTAGACAACTAAAGAGACGCTTAGCATGCGGACGGAATTATTAAGTTGATTACACTGAGCAACGTGATATTTCATGAAAAATAATCCTCCTAGGTACTGAATGGGTATACCGAATTTCTAAAAAACACCTAAAGTATATTAAAGCATAATGCTTTTTTCAAAGATATGGCAAATTTTTATTAATAGATTGTAGAAAATTGTAATATAAAAGCAAGACGCTAGCTAAAACCGGATTTTGCTTAATTTAGGACATGACTTTCGTTTTTTTAACTTTATCTAGGTGATAAGCTTTATTTCTGTTTTCAATCCCCTCTAAATTTAGGTTTTCTCTTCTCTGAAAAAGCCCTTTGGCCCTCTTTATAATCTTCACCTTCTTGCACCTTTAAAATCATCTCTTTAATGGTTTCTTCATCGTGAGGGCTTAATGATTGGTTTCTTTGCCAGGCATTTATCATCTCTTTCAAGGTTCTGATTGAGAGTGGTGCATTCTCACAAATTTCATAGGCGAGTTTATATGTGAACTCTTCTAATTCAGATTTTGGTAGAACATGGTTTACAAGTCCTATTTTTTGAGCAGTTCGTGCGTCAATATTTCTTCCTACCAGGAAAATCTCTTTTGTAAATCCAATGCCGATAAGGTTAAGGAATCTTCTTACCCCTGAGTATGGATAAATGACTCCAAGCTTTGCAGGCGGCATCCCGAAGAGTGCGTTATCAACGGATATTCTAATATCACAGGTTAAGGCTATCTCAAGTCCTGCGCCAAAGGCGTGACCGTTTATCATAGCAATCACAGGATAAGGAAAGTTTTCTATAGCTTTTGATGCTATGATAAGCGGATGGTCACCTCTATAGTCCCTCATCATATCGTCTTTTATTTTTCCGATTGCTGCTATATCGTATCCTGAACAAAAGGCCTTATCCCCTGAGCCCCGAATTACTACGCATCTTGTTTTCTCTTCAGTTGCTATTCTTTTTAATTCTGAACCGATATCGAGAAGAATTTCTGGTGTTAGGGAATTCCTTTTTTCAGGTCTATTTATAGTTATAGATGTGATCGTATCCTTTTGTTCAATTATCAGTTCCTTGACATTTGTCACAGGACTTCCTCCTTGAAAGCAAGTGTGAAATTAGTATTATCCCATGCCAATCTTTGTCAAATTATTGAAAACGCATGGTGGTAACATCAAGCATTTAAAGGTGTGGTTGTAAAATCCCCTATCGCCTCTGGGAAAAATAGGAGGGAAATCCCTGTCCCGCATTTCTTCGGCGGTGTTGGAAAACACCGCCTATCATGGATGGAGGTTTAATACACCGATAGACGGGACATTCCTGTCCCGCATTGACAGGCAGGGTTAGAAACCCTGCCTGATGCCCTAATATAGCGCTCAATATTTTCAAATCCTGTAGCAGAGATGTAATGTTTAACTTGCATCCATAATGATATTTTTAATTTAGTAGAGACATGCCATGGCATGTCTCTACCACTGGAACAACTAAGAATTCTTTGTTAATATATAAGCGTACAAAATAGGAGGGTATGAGTAATGCCTGTTTTTGAATATGAGTGCGACCGCTGTATAGATGAATATAATTCTGATATATCTACTTTAGTTGAGAAGCTTAATAAATCCAATGCAACAAAGATAATGAAAAGAAACCCGAAATTTTGTTACGTCGAGGTTTATGATGACAAAAGGAGTAAGCCAATGTTCGCATTGGGTGAGAAGGGGAAATATAATAAATATAATATTAGAAGATTTAGTTATAAGCTAAAGAATAATAAAATTCTCTCTATTGAATTAAGAAATTTTAAATTCAGCGAGCTGATATATGACAAAGAGGAAGAAAAAAGCCTGAAGTGCCCATTGTGTCATAAAGGTGATAAAGTTCGTAGGGTTTATTCAACATTCAAAGCAATTCTTGATGACAAAAATAAAAGGGCACCGCGTCCGGGGGATGAGCTTGCATACCATTTTGATTATAAGAAAAAAAAGGATGAGGAAATGGCTAGCTCTTGGGTTGGATACGATTATTTGGATCAATATTTCCAAAGATAGGGAGAAATTAGAATGCCTTTATATGAATATGAGTGTTTAAAGTGTAAGCACAAATTCTCTGAGATAATTTACCAAAAGGACGAAGAGAAGAAGCTCAAATGTCCAAAATGCAAATCAAAGAAATGGGAGCGACTTTTTTCTTCCTTTGCTGTGGTTGCAGACTTATCTACTAACATGCCTAAGCCTGATCTTTCAAATTTGCCACCTGAAGTAAGGTCAAAAACAATGATAGGTGATTATATTGAAGAGAAGGACAGGCCAAAGAAAAATAGGTAATTGTATTTAACTAAGGAATTCAGGAGTCAAAAGTCAGAAGAAAAGAAGACTTCTAACTTCTGGTTCCTGGCTTCTGACTTCCTCATTTAGAATCATTTTGCCTGTATTCCTCTTTTGATTTTCCAAACCTCTTACCTAGCTCTTGATATATATCTTCAAGTTTTATTCCAAATTGAACAAGCATTACCATTGAATGAAACCATAAGTCCGATATTTCATAAATAACCTCTTCTTTACTCTTATTTTTCCCTGCTACTATGGTTTCACTAGCTTCCTCTCCAACTTTCTTGAGTATGGTATCGAGTCCCTTTTTAAAGAGACCGCTTACATAAGAGCCTTCTCGAGGGTTTCGTTTTCTATCTTCAATAACTTGATACACCTCCTCTAAAGTTTTATCAGTTCTTATGGGTCCAAATGAAGGGGCAATGTTTTCTCTTCCATCTACTGTCTCAAAAAAACAACTTCTTTTACCGGTGTGGCAGGCAACGCCCGTTTGATTAACCAGAACTAGTATAGTATCTTTGTCACAGTCTAGAAAAACATCCTTTACTTCCTGAACGTTTCCTGATTCTTCGCCCTTTTCCCAAAGCTTTTTTCTTGATCTACTCCAAAAGTGGGTTTTTTTCGTTTTTATGGTTTTTTCAAGTGCATCTTGATTTGCATAGGCGAACATTAGTACTTGCCCGTTTTCAGCATCTTGAACAATAACCGGCACATACCCTTTTTCATCGAATTTTATACTTCTGATGTTCATTTTTTACCTCCACAATTATAGTAGCTGCATAACTTTCCATAATTATTATTGCGAACACATTCATCCATCGGTTTCACTCAGGACATGCTTAGTTCAGTGTAAACTACGTGAAGCAATTTGATACATAGCGTCATCCTGAAGGAGCAAAGCGACTGAAGGATCTCGTGATTTATTATGGGATCCTTCGCGGAGTTTATCCTGAGGCATCGAAGGGCTCAGGACGACACTCAGTGTCGGATTGCTTCGTCAACGCCTTTTATTTCCATTTCTCGTTCTTTGTATTTCCCTTTGAACCACACTGCGGTTCAAAGAAAGCGGCTCTCGAAATAATTCTCCTCGCAATTACAGGCAAGGGGGTTTTGTTCCAAGCAATGACAAAATAAATTATGGATCGTTTACAGCACACTATGTAAAATACTAACTGAGTCTTAATCTCTTTACTATTTCCTTTATGTAGCTTATATTTTTACTATTAATTTCCTTAATCTGAGGAGTGAATAACTATGGCAAGAATAACTATAGAAGATTGTCTAGAAAAGGTAGAAAACAGATTTGCCCTTGCAGTAGCGGCGATGAAAAGGGCTAAGCAGATTGTAAAGGGGGCAAAGCCTCTTTCTGAAGAAACTGATAACAAATCCGTTGTTCTAGCACTTAGAGAGATTGCGGGAGAAAATGTAAAGGTGGTTTATCCTCCCGGTTATACAAAGATTAATCCACCTCGTAAATGAAAGAATCTTTGATCCTTAGTTTTATTCCCCTTTTCGTTGCTATGGATCCTATAGGTATTGTCCCTTTGTATCTTACTCTAACAGGAGAACTGAGCCATCATGAAAAGAGAAAGGTAGTAAAGGATTCAGTTCTGACTGCATGTGTTCTAGGGGTTGTATTTGTTTTTGGGGGGAAGGTTATATTTCAGGTTTTAGGAATAAGTGTTGCTGATTTTGCGATAGCGGGTGGTTTACTTTTATTTTCAATATCCATCTTAAACTTGGTTAAAGATATAAACCCTGAAGTTAATAGAAAGGCAATTAGTTCTCTTGGTATCTTTCCTATTGGAACACCTATTATCGTTGGGCCTGCTGTGCTAACAACTCTTATTATACTTGTGGATAACCATGGATTTGTTCCAACCCTTGTTTCTTTTGGATTGAATCTCATAATTTTAGGAGTGGCTCTTTTAAAAGCCGATATCATATTCTCAGTGCTTGGAGAAGGTGGAGCCAGGGGTTTCGCAAAGGTAATGCACATCCTACTTGCAGCCATCGGGATTATGATGGTAAGAAGAGGGGTTATGGAACTGATTTCAGATTTTCGTGGTTTGTGACTAGTGGTTCGTAACTTATTCGTGAGTTCAATCGAACAATTCAATACTCGATTCACGAATCACGAACCACGCACTGGCAACAACAATTAATGTTATGCAGGATAACATAAACCACATAAAAAGTTAGCTCTCCTATTATGATTCGGGTAGGAATAGATACAGGTGGAACTTTTACAGATTTTGTATTCTATGATGGGAAGAATGTCCAAACCTATAAGGTACCATCACTCCCTTCAAATCCATCTAAAGCAATATTAAAAGGGTTAAAAGATGGCCTAGGCGAAGGAATCAGAAACATAGAAATAGTACACGGTACAACCGTTGCCACAAATGCGCTTCTTGAAAGAAAAGGGGCAAAAGTGGCCCTTATCACAACTAAAGGGTTTGAGGATGTAATTGAAATAGGCAGGCAGAATAGGGGGAAATTATATGATCTTTTCTGGGAGCCACGAGAACCACTTATAAAAAGAGAACTTAGGTTTGGGGTCAATGAAAGAACCAATTTCCAGGGAAAGGTTATAAAAAATGTTAGATTAGCTGATGTTAAGAAAATCTCTTCAAAACTCAAAAAACTAAAAGTCGGCGGAATTGCAATCTCTTTTCTTCATTCATATGCAAACCCAAAGAATGAAGAGCGAGTTGAATATCTTCTAAAACCCCTTGGAATTCCTATCTCCATTTCGTCAAGAATTCTGCCTGAGTTCAGGGAATATGAAAGAACCTCAACCACTGTGGCAAACTGCTATTTACTTCCCAGGGTTAAGTCGTATATGGATGAGCTTTCAAAAAAACTTTATGAGAGTCGGCTCTTTATTATGCAATCAAGTGGAGGTGTGGTTTCGCCAATTCAGGCGGGTGAAGAACCCGTAAGGCTCCTTTTCTCAGGCCCAGCTGGAGGGGTTGTTGGCGGGTTTAAAATTGCAGAGACAATTGGGCATAAGAAAGTAATTACCTATGATATGGGTGGTACTTCTACAGACGTAGCTCTCTATGATGGAGCGCTAAGATTTACAACAGAAACTTATATTGATGGTATTCCGATAAAGGTTCCGATGGTTGATGTAATGAGCATAGGTGCAGGTGGTGGGTCTATCGCTTATATTGACCCAGGAGGGGCTTTAAATGTTGGGCCTATGAGTGCAGGAGCAGACCCAGGTCCTGCATGTTATGGAAAAGCTTTAAATGCAACTGTAACGGATGCTAACGTTGTTCTTAGAAGAATAAATCCAAGATGGTTTCTGGGCGGAAGGATGGAGATCTTTCCGGAAAAATCAAGAGCAGCTTTGGTTAGACTTTCAGAAAAGTTAAAACTCTCTATAATACAACTTGCCGAGGGCATAATAAAAATTGCAAACTCAAATATGGAAAGGGCACTCAGAGTTATATCAATTGGTCGAGGGTTTGATCCTAGGGAGTTTGCGCTTATTTCTTTTGGTGGTGCTGGGGGACTACACGCTTGTGAACTCGCTCTTGGCTTGGGTATACAAACCGTAATTTTTCCGAGAGAGCCTGGGACGCTTTCTGCGCTCGGTATGCTAATGGCAGATTCTTTTAAGGACTATAGCCTCACAACATTTTTAGCTGGAGAGAAGCCTAACCTAAAAGCCATTGAAAGGAGTTTCAGGGTTTTAGAAGATAAAGCACGGAAAGACCTACCAGGAGAGCAACTAAGATTTGAACGTTTTTTTGATGCGCGTTACAAAAGACAATCTCATGAGATAACCATTCCCTACAGTAGGGATTTTATTCGTATATTTCACCAAGCCCATAAAAGAATGTATGGATACTGCAAACATGAGAGTGATATAGAGATAGTAACTTTGAGAGTTAGGGCTAAAATTGAGAAAGAAAAAATCGAGCTCCCTAGATTAAGTACAACTCCAAAAGAAGTAGAATCAAAAAAGGAAAAATTGTTTTATAGGGAAAAAGAGATTGGGGTACATTCCTATAGAAGACACGATTTCTTTCCGGGGTTTACCTTTTCGGGCCCCGCCTTAATTTTAGAAAGCACATCTACACTTTTCATTACCCCAGATTTTTGGTGTGAAGTAGATGAATGGGGAAATATCATGGCGAGGGTTTGAGATTAATATCTAATTTTCTCTAAAGAACGAAGAAGAATCTATGGACTATTTAATTAGACTCGTAAAAGCTCTTATTCCGGAGCAATACCATCCCATTGTGGGAGAAATTTATAGAATCTGCAGATCATTTCTATATATTGGCAACCGGTATATCTGTCCTTGTTGCGGTTGGCGCTTTCGTACACTTCTACCATATGGAAATAAGAAGAGGCCAAATGTTGGTTGTCCAAGATGTAACTCTGCTGAAAGGCACCGTTTATTATGGCTTTATCTTAAAAACAAAACTAATTTCTTTTCCGATAATCTAAAGGTTTTACACTTTGCACCGGAATATATTTTTCAAAAAACTTTAAGATTCATGTCTAACCTTGATTATATAAGTGCTGACTTAAACTCTCCTATGGCAATGGTCAAAATGGATATTACAAATATTTTATACGAGGACAATTCTTTTGATGTTATTTTGTGCAGTCATGTACTTGAACACGTCGTTGATGATCGAAAGGCTATGAGAGAATTATTTAGAGTTTTAAAACCTGGCGGATGGGGGATTCTTCAGGTGCCAATCCTACGTGACAAAACGTTTGAGGATCCCAGCATAGTGTCACCCGAAGACCGAGAACGCATCTTTGGCCAAAAAGACCATGTAAGAATATATGGTCGTGACTATAAAGATAGACTTGAGGAAGCGGGTTTTACCGTAAAGGTGGATGGGTATGTAAGAGAATTAGGGGACGACAAGATCAAAAAACATGGTTTGAGTGAAGATCAAGACATATACTTCTGTGCCAAACAGAGACCGTAAAAAGATTAAAGAAGCATACTTACCTCCATCCTTTGGGTTTTCCTACTAATAGTAATCGTATCCTTTCCCAAATCCGCGCACATCTTATGAATAAAAAAACACAAATGACTTTGTATTTTTGTTTTACTCCATTTAGCCTTCTAAATCTTTCATCGGAGCAAATACGTGCTAGGGTTATAACAGGTGGCAGCAGTTCTACGAACGAGCTTGTTATTAAAGCTATGTGAGGATGAGAGCTTTTTGCTTTAATTAGATCGTATTCTCCATGGATTATCCGAGCGTGTTTATTATATAGCTCCTTTAAAGAATGTCTTGCAGGATGCGCCACACAGGTATCCTCGGCATACACAAGTTTATATCCTGATGAAAATACACGTTGTCCCCATTCAACATCCGCACCCGATTTAAGTTTTTCGTTGAAATTACCTATTCGTTGAATAACACTTCTGAAAGTAAAAACATTTGCAGTTGCGCCAAATCTCATCACTTCAGCATAATACCTCTGTGGAAAAGCTGCAACACTCTCATAAATTTCTACGGCCGTTGGTTTGTCTGAGTTTTTAAAGAAAATGTTTACCCTACCTGCAACCAGACCATAGTTAGGCACAAGAAGAAGATTTGCTACTCCCTTCTGAATCCAATCTGAGGCCGGAATACAATCTGAATCAGTAAAAGCAATTATGTCACCTTTAGCTTTAGAAAGTCCTTTATTTCTTGCAGCATAGGATCCTCGCTTACTTTCAAAGTAAAGTGTTACTTGACTATATTGATTTACTAAGCTTTCAATATTTTCATCAGACCCATTATCAACAACAATGACTTCATACATGCTTTTTGGATATGTTTGATTTTCTAGAGCCTCCAAACAAGTTTGTAATCTTTCTGAATCATTGAGAACTGGGATTATTACAGAAACAAAAGGGTTATCCATATTTGTATTAAATTTATCTTTGTTACTTTAAGATTCGAATTTTGCTACTAAGACCATTGTTAGTCAAATTTCATGTAAAATACTTCAAATGTTATCACATTGTATTAATTCAGTAATAATCCTTTGAAACTATAATAACTTAAGTATGACCAATAAAGTAAAAAGAAGTAAGGTATAAGGGATCTTACAAATTGCTATAAGTATTTGTATGCTCTTTAATGGACAAGCATGGATAAACTAAGTTTCAGGAAAATCATTAATAATGTTAGAAAACCTGGTGCAAGTCTAACTCACCGAGTTGTCGTAAGTGGATTTTGGGTGTTTGCACTAAGGATACTTCAGAAAGCATTTGGCTTTATTAGGTTGATAGTATTAGCACGTGTTCTCGCTCCCGATGATTTTGGTTTAATGGGGATTGCGCTATTAACAATGTCAACACTAGAAACCTTTTCTCAAAGCGGTTTTCAACATGCCTTAATTCAGAAAAAGGAAAATATAGATTCGTATCTTAATAGTGCTTGGACTGTTTCAGTCCTACGAGGAATTATAATTTTCGTGATTCTTTACTTAATTGCACCTTATGTCGCAACTTTCTTTAATGCAACAGAGGCAAAATCAATAATTCGTATAATTGGGCTTTCGGTGCTTATTAAGGCATTTACTAATATCGGTGTTATATATTTCAAGAAGGATTTCGAATTTAATAAACAGTTTATTTATGAATTAGCAGGGGCATTAGCTGATTTTATCGTTTCAGTATCCGCAGCGTTAATCTTAAGAAATGTATGGGCGCTGGTTTTTGGATTACTTGCAGGAGACTTAGCAATGTGTTGTTTAAGTTATTTTCTTCATCCACATAGACCGCGTCTAAATTTTGATTTAGGTAAGTTGAAAGAATTATGGGGTTTTGGAAGATGGATATTTAGCTCTAGCATATTGATATTTTTAGTTACCCAAGGAGACGATATTTTTGTTGGAAAGTTTCTTGGAGTTACTATGTTAGGGTTTTATCAAATTGCTTATAGGGTTTCCAACACTCCGGCAACTGAAATTTCGCATATCATATCTCGTGTTACTTTTCCAGCTTATTCTAAATTGCAAGAAGACTTATCTAGACTAAAAGAAGCGTATATAAAAGTTTTACAGGTCACAATGTATTTATCTTTCCCAATTGCTGGATTAATCTTTGTCTTAGCTCCGGATTTTACTAAAATATTTTTAGGAGAAAAATGGATGCCAATGGTACCAGCGCTGCGAGTATTGTGCATCTATGGAGTTGCCAGAGCTTTTGGAGCTACTGCAGGCACTTTATTCCAAGGAGTTGGTAGACCCTCAATATTAACATATTTAGCAATAATTGATTTGACTTTAATGATCTTAATAATTTATCCGCTAACGAGTAAATATGGTATCCTCGGAACTTCCATAGCTGTTCTGACCCCATCTCTTATTACCCAATTTATCGTTGGGGTTAATGTGTTGAATATTATAAAATATAGTAGTTTTAAGTTTGTTAAGGTTTTTCTATTACCACTTATATATACCATTATAGTGATTTTACCTTTGTACGTTTTTATTAGTTTTTGTCAATATGTGAACTTTTTTGTTTTCATATTTTTAATATTTTATTTTGTAGCTGGATACTTGTGGGTATTATATTTATTTAAAAAAAACGTTTTTTTTAATGCTTATAAAAATATTGAAAATAAGGATTTTAAAATTTAAAAATTATTTTTTATTAAGTAACTTTCTTAAGTATAAAGTTACTCTTCGAAAAATGCCATTAAAAAAGGATTTCTGGAAAATATATAAAAAATATCTAATTTTTTGTGTTATGCCATACACATTGTTGAATTATCCCAGACTATCTACACTCTATGAAATTGCAACTCATTTAGAAAGGCGAAAGGTAATGGGTAGTTTTGTTGAGTGCGGTGTTCTGAATGGTGGCAGTTCAGGCTTGATGGCTAAAATAGCTTCAAATAATCGAGTAAGGCACATATGGCTTTTTGATTCTTGGGAGGGTTTGCCAGAACCGACAGCTTTCGATATTTCTTATCAAGGTAAAACAGGTAATAAAGGTATGGCTTTTGGTAGTATTGAGAGTGTTAAAGAACTCCTTTTCAAAAAACTTAAATTAGATGGTAGGAGAATACACCTTCAAAGAGGATGGTTTAATGACACAATTCCTTTATGCAAAAAGGATATCGGGGAAATAGCCCTTTTACATTTAGATTGCGATTGGTATGAATCCCTAAAATTCTGTTTAGAGGAACTGTTTGATTGTGTCGTTAAAGGGGGTTTTATAGTTATCGATGATTATGGACACTGGGAAGGTTGTAAAATGGCTGTTGACGAATTTATCGAGAGTAGAAAACTGCATATAGAATTAGTTAAAATTGATTATACTGGAGTTTATTTTCAAAAATGACAAAAGATATGAGTCAACATCAAAAAGAATTCTACGAAGAATATTGGAAGCAGAGAGAAAATGAAAATTATATTCATACTAAAAATAATATGTGGATACCTCCACGAATTAGGATTGCTGTGAATATGATATTAAGGGATTATAATATTAATGGAAATAAGTCAATACGTGTTCTTGATGTCGGTTGTGGTGAGGGAGCGTTCGGAAAGTTGCTTACAGAAAGACTAAAAGATCAAGTTTATATTGTTGGTTGCGATATTTCAAATACTGCATTGACTAGAGCTTCTTCTCTCTATTCCTGCGTTTTCCAAGCTGATATTGAAAAGAATGAACTTGTTGAAAAATTATATAATCAAAGATTTGATTATATAATTTTATTAGAAGTACTTGAACATTTATTTAGACCTGGAAAAGTTCTTTCACAATGCTACGAAATTTTAAAGGATGACGGAGTTCTCCTTGCTTCTTTCCCTAATATCGCTTGGTATAAATATAGAATTGATATGTTAATGGGTAATTTCCCAAAGAATTATCTTTTATATCCAGGGGAACATATTCAAAATTTTACATTAGACTCATTTTATAAGCTGTTACGGGAAAGTGGATTTTCTCCCATTGAGATAGATGGTCAATTTGTTTTTCCAAGAATTTTTAAACCTGTAAGGCTTTTTTACTATGTTCTAAAGAGGTTTCCAAATTTATTTGGTTACCAGCTTGTTATTAAATCGAGAAAGGGGAAAAACTCATAAGACCAGGAACATTATTGCGTTGGTACGCTTTAAAAAAAATCTTAAAATCTGAAATTAAAGATGGATCTATCACAATTGACATTGGAAGTTACGATGGTTTCATCCCTTATAATCTAAAAAACATATTTCCAAATCTCAACATTACAACTGTAGATATAGATAAATCAGGTTTGCAATTAGCAAGAAACCAAAGATTGAATGTACTTCAAGCATCAGCTCTTGAATTACCAATTAGGGATAATCGAGTCGATGTCGTTCTATGTCTTGATATAATAGAGCACGTTAAGGAAGATAGTAGGCTAATTAAGGAGATATCCAGAGTTTTGAAAAAAGGTGGTAAAGTAATTTTAAGCACCCCGATGCAAAATGGCATATCTTTTCCTCTCATCAGCAAAGAAAAAAGTAAAATCATTAATAAGAACTGGGGTCATGTCAGAATGGGCTATGATTTGAAGGAATTAGAAATCTTATTTAAAAATGATGACTTAGCAATAGAAAAAACTTCGAAGTATTTTAATCTGTTTACTAAATTGGCTTATTTATTTTTGTTAAGTTCATATCCCATATTGAATAGAGTTGGTAGGTTACTATATGGATTAACAATAAAACTAGAGCCTTATATTAAATATAAAGCAGAAGGACATATAATAATAGGTAAAAAATAGCTAATGAAAATAGGGTTTATTGTTAGCTCATTTCCTAGCTTGTCACAAACATTTATTCTTAATCAAATTACAGGATTACTAGATTTAGGGCATGATGTTGAGATATTTGCAAGGAACAATCCTAACGAACCCAAGAAACATCCCGATATATATAAGTATCATCTTAATCAACGAACTCATTATATGCCTCACATTCCTCACAGTATATTAAAGCGTAGGTTAAAAGCTATATATCTCATAATCACGAATTTCCATAAGAGCCCATTTAATATACTAAAGTTATTAAACATACCTAAATATGGAAAAGATACTTTATCATTAATATATACTTTGATTCCTTTTTTAGATAAGAGTTTTGATATACTTCACTGTCATTTTGGACCTAATGGAATTATCAGTTTATATCTTAAAGAGATGGGAATTTCAGGGAAATACATAACTACTTTTCACGGATATGATATTAGCGGTTATCCTCGAATAATGGGAGAAAATATATATAACAATTTGTTCAGAAAAGTTGATCTTATTACATGGAATGCGAATTTGACTAAGCGGTGTGTGATAGAACTTGGATGTGACGAAGATAAAATCATAATTTTGCCATATGGCATTAGAATTGAAAAATTTAGATTCTCTGAAAGAAAAGTTCAAGATAAAGAGCCTATAAGAATATTAACTGTGGGAAGATTGGTTGAAAAAAAAGGACATGAATATGCAATCAAAGCGATAGCAGAGGTAGTCAAGAGACACGGAAATATTGAGTATATGATCGCAGGGGATGGACCATCAAGAAGCAAATTAGAGAATCTGGTTGTAACATTAGAGATAGAAAATTATGTGAAATTTCTAGGAGCCGTTGATCAAGACGAGGTTTTAAAACTCTATGAGCGTTCACATATTTTTCTCCTTTCAAGTGTAACTGCAAGTGATGGGGATAGTGAAGGACTACCAGTAGTTCTACTGGAAGCCCAAGCGGTTGGTCTTCCAATAATATCCAGTTTACATGGTGGAATTCCAGAAGGCGTGCTCGATAGTAAATCTGGCTTCCTTGTTCCTGAGAAGGATGTTGATGCTTTAGCCGACAAAATAGAATATCTAATTAAAAATCCAGAGTTATGGTCAGAAATGGGAAGATATGGACGAAAGTTTGTTGAAGAACGATATGATATCCAAAAACTTAATCAGCGATTAGTAAAAATATACAAAGCTTTGCTTACCAACGATACCAGTACATTGGAAGAGCTTAGGGGTGAGCAATAAATCTAAATAAGAAAGATCTGTTTAAACTGAAGAGAATCGAGTTGATCATAAGTCTTATTAAGCCAAGAATTAAATTAACAGCTATGCATGCTTAAACTCTTATTCTCTGTTTGCTTAAAGGTTCAAAAAAATACTATTATGAATTGGAATACTGGCAACGGCGAAAACTCAAAGAAGGTGATTTATCAGATGAACATTACAAGTATTTTTACACAAAACACTTTGGACTCGATGACTCTTTCTATACGGGTAAGAGGATTTTAGATATAGGGTGCGGTCCACGTGGTAGCCTTGAATGGGCTGATATGGCTGCTGAAAGAGTCGGTATAGATCCATTAGTAGAGTCTTATAAAGCTTTAGCAATTGACAAACATAAAATGAGGTATATAAAAACAGGTGCAGAGAATATACTATTCGAGGATGAATATTTTGATGTTGTATCTTCTTTTAATTCTTTAGATCAAGTAGATAATATAGATCAAGCGATAGCTGAAATTATTCGTGTTATTGCTCCTGGTGGTTTTTTTCTTTTAATAACCGAAGTAAATCATGCTCCAACTAAGCGTGAACCGCTAGAATTCTCGTGGGATATAGTTTCCAAATTCAACTCAAATCTGAAATTGGTAGAGGAAAAGCATTTTGAAAGAAGTAGAGACGGTACATATGCAAGTATTAGTCCAAACATAACCTATGACCATTCAAAGCCTAAAAAGGAATACGGTGTTCTCTCGGCCAGATTTATAAGATCAGCAAAGTACTATGACTAAGAATTATCCAATCGTAAGTGTGATCATACCAACTTATAACCGTGCTGCGTTACTACCTAGAGCTATTAGAAGTGTATTAAATCAATCTTTTCAAGATTTTGAGTTAATTATCGTTAATGATGGATCAACAGATAACACGGAGGAAGTTGTAAAGAGTTTTGAAGATAACAAGATTAGATATATCCGACATGAAAAAAATAGAGGGGGATCTGCTGCAAGAAATACAGGGATTAAGGCAGCACAAGGACAATATATAGGTCTTTTAGACGACGATGATGAGTGGCTACCGGAGAAGTTAGAGAAACAAATTAATAAATTTCAAGGATTGTCTGAAGGTTATGGAGTAGTTTATAGCGGATTTTCTTATGTGTATGAAAAAAAAGGAGAGATTATTTCCAATAATGTTCCCATGTTACGAGGAAATGTATACGATAGCCTTATCAAAGGTTGTATCTTAGGAAGTCCAACTCCTGTTATCAAAAAGATTTGTTTTCAAAAAGCGGGTTTTTTTGATGAGACACTACCAAGTTGTCAGGATTGGGATATGTGGATTAGGATTTCAAAAAACTATAATTTTGATTTTGTCCCTGATATTTTAGCAAAGCATTATGTTCATGGTGTCCAAATATCAGTTGATTTAAATGTGAAAATTGTAGCTAGAGAAAAATTAATAGAGAAATATTGGATTGACTTGTCTCAGAAGCCTCAAACCCTTAGCATTCTCTTAACTCGGCTTGGTATACTTTACTCTCTAGGTGAAGACTATACAAAGGCACGGAAATATTTCTTTGCTTCTATTAAAAAAGATCCACTTAAAAGAGGTAATTATATTCACCTATTACTTTCTGCTTTGCTTCCCAGCCTTCATAAGGTTTTAATAAAAAAGTACTTTATAAAAAACATAAATGGAGTTGAATTATACTCCTGATGGGTTTTATAACTAATCTGCTGTAATTTTTCTCATAGCTTATA